>DATBDZ010000339.1:0-25219 GCA_036276235.1 Humisphaera sp.
TGCCGCGTTGGAGCTGACTGTTAACGATCGAGGGGATTCGCACCGCACGCGAAAGGACTCGCCCCCTTGGATCTGATTACCCCCGCCCGCGCGTGGGCCGCGGATGATGCCGCTTCCGATATCGCCGAGCAGGATCGCGCGCGTTGGCTCATGCCTCCCGTTCAAAGCGTCGTGATGTTTCTGTCGGTTGTTGGGCCGTTTATCGGCTTGCTGGGCGCGATCGCGCTGTTGTGGCATCGCTCTGGCCATGCCGGTATCGGCTGGCCGGAAATTATCGTGATGGTAGTGATGTATTCTCTGGCGGGCTTCGGCGTCACCGTCGGGTTTCATCGCCTGCTGACGCATCGCGCTTTTGAAACGCCGCGACCCATGCGATTGCTCCTGGCAATTCTCGGCTCGATGGCGGCGCAGGGAATGGCCATCCGCTGGTGTGCCACCCATCGGCGGCATCATCAGCTTTCCGATCGCGACGGCGATCCGCATTCCCCTCATCTGCACGGCGAAGGAATCCGCGCCTTCCTGCGCGGCTTCTGGCATGCACACGTCGGCTGGTGCTTTTGCCGCGATGAGGAAGATCTGGCCCGCTCGATTCCCGATCTCCTGGCCGACCGCCCGATGCTCCTGATCGATCAGCTTTATTTCCTGTGGGTCGGAATCGGCATCTTCGCGCCGGCGATTGTTCTGGGCCTCTATTTCCACTCCTGGCGAGGATTTGCCTCGGGGCTGATTTGGGGCGGATTGCTGCGGATCTTCTTGATGCAGCATGTAACGTGGAGCGTGAATTCCGTCTGCCACGTCTGGGGCAAGCGGCCATTTCGCAGCTCCGACCACAGCACCAATAATTTCCCCGTCGCGATCCTGAGCCTCGGCGAAGGCTGGCACAACAATCATCACGCCTTCCCTACCAGCGCGCGGCACGGGCTCAAGTGGTGGCAGTTCGACTCGACCTATCTGGTCATCAAGATGATGAGCTGGGTCGGGCTGGCGCGGAATATCCGAACGCCAAGCGAAGCCGCGATCGATGCGAAGCGAATCGCCGCCGGTTAGCAGGGAGATAGCGGGTCCGGCCGGGTGCCACAGGTCGGCGTACTCGCAGACCTGTGCGACACGCGCCGGACAAGCACAGGTCTCGGAGTACCGCGACCTGTGGCACCCTCCTGCCCGGCAAATTCGTCCCCGGCTCGGTTGCACATTGCGGTTCCAAACTCTTTGGCTGTACCCTCACCTTCCTCATGGCGAAGAAGAAAAAGAAGGACGCGCTCAACTATCAGCGCACCGAGTTTTACGATATCCGGCCGGTGCCGAACCTGAAGACGGCGAACTTTGGCGGCAAGACGTATCGCGTGCTCTACGGCCGCAGCGATCAGGCGTTGGGCGGATGCGAGCGGCGGTCGCGCAAGCGCCCGCGCGTGTTTCTGGATGATCGTCTGATCGGCGTCGCGCGGCTCGATGTCGCGATCCACGAGGCGATCCACGCCTGCCTGGGCCATCGGCTCGGCGAAGCCGAGGCCGAGCGCGTCGGGCGCGATGTTTCGCGGTTCATCTTCCGGCTCTATCACGCCGACCCGGAACGCGCCGTCGTCGCCCGCTGCGACGCCGAAGGGGAAAAGCCGCTGGTGAACAAGGCATCGCTGCGGTGGGTCCCGCGGAAGGGCAAATCGCCACAAGACAACGCGCCGAGTTGAACAGAGCGTCGTCACCGAAAAATGCGGCGGGCAATGCCCGCCCTACGATGGACGTTGCCCGCAGGGCGGGCACTGCCCGCCGCTTTCTCATCTCAATTATCGACAAATCTCATTTGCGCGGGTCCCGCAAAACAGGTACAATCCTTTCCGTCGTCAACCTATTTGCCGCAAAACCTCTGACGAGGAACGCACATGTACTCGGGCCGCATCGTGAATCGTCTGTTGAGTCTTGCATTGGTCACCGCGCTGGCACTCTGCGCGGGCGTCGGCTGCAAGGCTTCCAGCATGGACAGCTCCGTCATCGATAATGCCAACCAATTCAACACCGCGCTCACGCCGGCGGAGGTGCAGCAGCCGCAGATCAACGAGTATTTCCAGGCGATCGGTGCCCGGATCGTCGCGGCGGCCAAGGAAGCCGATCGACAGAATTACGGCCCGAAAACGCATAAGGAGGGCAAAGTCGACTGGATGTTCCAAAACGTCCAGTTCCATCTGGTGAACAGCAAGACGCTCAATGCCTTCACTACCGGCGGCGACCATGTTTATGTCTACAACGAGCTCTTTCAGCTCTGCCAAAATGAAGACCAACTGGCGGCGGTGATGTCGCATGAATTCGGCCATATCTATTCGCGACATGTGCAGAAGGGGCAGAGCCGCCAGTACGCGCTGATCGCCGCAGCGCTCGCGGCCGGGGGCGCGGGATATCTGGCAGGCGGCAAGGAAAATGGCGCCACCTACGCCGGCCTGGCCGCGGGCGGCGCCATGGCGGCCGGCGGATTTGCCAACATGGGCTTCACCCGCGACGACGAAGCGCAGGCCGACGAGATGGGTTTCCATTTCTATTACATGGCCGGATGGGACCCGCGCCACTTCGGCGATTTTTTCCAGGTCATGGTGGACAAGGGATACGACAAGACTCCCGAAATGCTCAGCGATCATCCCACGCTTGCCAGCCGCGTGAAGAAGGCCAAAGAGCGGTCCGACCATCTGGGCGGGCGGGCGACAAGTCTCCTGCAGCCCAATGTCGCCACGCAGGAGCAGTTCAATCAATACAAGCAACTGGCCCAGCTCGTCGGCGCGAGCATGCCCAACGATCAGCAGGCGCTGGCCAACACCAAGCAACTGCTTCAGGCGCTGCCCAGAAGCTGCGTGATGCCTTACGAGCCCAAGGATCAGCAGGATGCGCAGCAGGAAATTATGGCAAAGGCGCAGGCGGCCCAGCAACAGCAAGAAGCGCAGCAACAGCAGAAGAGCAAGAAACAGCAGTCGCAGGGGTCGAGTGGGTTGTAGTGGTGTAGGGACGAAGGGACGGAGGGACGAAGGGACGGAGGGACGAAGGGACGGAGGGACGAAGGGACGGAGGGACGAAGGGACGGAGGGACGGAGGGACGGAGGGACGGAGGGACGGAGGGACGGAGGGACGAAGGGACGGAGGGACGGAGGGACGAAGGGACGGAGGGACATAGGGAGGGGGCCTTCGGGCGGACCGCTACACGGAGTATGCGGGGTGTCCGGGTCTCGCAAGAATCTTGAACACCCCGCGTAGCGGTCGGACCGAAGGTCCACCACCTCTCCTTCCGCATCGTCCATTCTTCCGAGTCTTCCCTTCGTCCCTATGTCCCTATGTCCCTATGTCCCTCCGTCCCTCCGTCCCTTCCCCCAATGAACCCTTCCTCCCTCCTCAATCGTACAACCAGATGAGCCCGTGCCGACCGGACCGCGGGAGCGAATCGGCAGGGGATGCTCTTTGATCCTTCCCTCGATTCGCCACGCCGTCGGCTGCTTATCTTCCATCCTTTTTATCCGGCCGACCCACACCGTTGCGAGTTTGTAAAGGAGGCTGCCTTCCCCGCCGTTGTTGACATCATCTTCTGACATTCCGCTCTTCCCGCGCCGCGGAAAATGATTGACGCCGGCGACCTTCCAGACGCCGGCGCAAAGGAGTTTGCCGTGACATTCTCCAGATACACGCTTCATCCCACCGTCCGCGCGGCTCTGCTGCGCTTCCTCGTTCATCACAATCCGTTTTACCTGCTCTCCGCCCTGTGCATGGTGGCGGCATGTTTGGCGCTCAACACCGCCATCTCACCGCATGCCGGCGAATTGCTCAAAGTGATGGCGCTGCTCGGAACGCTCAATCTCTACGAAGCGATTCTCATCGTGCTCGGACTCTTCCTGATCCAAAAGCGCGGCGTCATCCGCGATGGCCGCACGCTTCTGTTCATCGAAGCGCCGTTTCTCTTCGATCTGATGTTCCTCAACGCCGAGGCCGGCTCGGCAAGTTTTCGATATGGGATGCTGCTCGATGTGGCGGTGCTCGCGCTGGCGCTGATCAAGACGGCGATCGTGTTGCGCGTATTGTGCGGCCGATTGCCGCGCCATGCGTTCGCGTACATCGCGCTCTCGCTTGCGGCGCTGTTCCTGCTACCCAGCGGCTTCAAATGGATCGAGCATCGCGGGCCGATAACATCCGTCCATTTCTACTTCGCCTGGTGCGGGCTGGGCATGCTGCTGGCGTTCTGGGAAATGCACGGCCGCCTCGCGGGTGCGACGATCGCGACAGAAGAATCGCGCGTCGCGACGTTGATTCGCCGGCTCTACACCGCGCTGCCGCTGGCGTCATTGGCGGCACATCTGGGCATGCTGCATTGGGTGTATCTGGTCCCCGTAACGGCGGCAGATCTATCGCCGGTGGTCATCGGCCTGGCGATCGCCGTCGGAAGATTGCTCCCGCTGCCGCTGGCCACGCCGATACGCGTAGTGATGCCGCTGATGGCGATCCTCTGGTCGCTCGACAGCGCGCCCGCATTGCACATGCATCTGGGAAGAATCCAATTCACGCCCGCGCTCGTGGCCGCCGGCGCGGCATATCTGGCGTACGTCTACTGCTTCTTCCTGAATCGCGCGATCGTATTAATCGGCGGCGCCATCAGCGCTGCTCTGTTCATCGCGCTCGGCCCAACGTTTGCGCAGATCGCCGAGGCAACCGAATCAGCCTGGCAATGGGCGATCCATCGCATCGACGATGTAACCCCCAAGACGCCGATTCAATGGGGCCTGACGGCCCTCGCCGGCGCGTTCGGTTTTCTGGGCCTCGGCGCGGCGGTGAGCTTCCGAAAAGAGCCGCCGGCGCGGGAAGGCTTCGATGCCGCCGCGAGTCCTGTTCCCGCCCCCGGTACTCCGGGGGACGGTTAGGAAGGGGGCGGCGGGAGTGACTTTGATCGGGTTGCACGAATCTCGGCTGAATCCTCCCGTAGGGTCCGCCAAGGCGGCCGCCTTGGCGGACGGGATTTGCGCCCCCCGGCGCGAAGTTCGTCTATCAAGGAGCTCAACAATCTTTCAACGTGGCACGGGTTTGTAACCCGTGTGTGCGACATCCGAACGAAAAGAGCCTGCGGTAGCAACGATTCCTTTTAGTCTTGCGCCGCTCGCACGGGTTGAAACCCCGTGTCACGTGAAAGGTTCTCAAGCTCCAGGTGGACCTCCGCTCCGTAAGCGCGATGTTCCGCGTTACAATAGAGAGTCAATTTATGGCTCCTGATCCACGAACCGACCCGGCTGGCCAGGCAGAGCCACGCGATGCCGTGCCGATTGCAAACCGCAAAGCGCCCGAGGTACTCGCGTACGGCACTCGTCTCCCGCTCCATCGCAGACCTATTCCTCCAAAAATCGTTGGACTGGTGATGCTCGGGCTGGTTCTCTTGGTTGGGTGGACCGTTATTTACATACCGACGGGGCGGCCCCGCACGATGTCAATGGCGGTCTTGTGCGCGTCAAATCTTCGCCAGGTCGGACTTGGCTGCATCATGTATGCCAACGATAACAACGGCCACTGGCCGGACGACTTAAGTCACATGATGATTGCAGAGGACGTGGCACCTGAAATATTTGTCTGCCCAGCCGGTTCCGACACGCCCGCGGCGGGACCAACAACCCAAGCAATCGCCGCCAATTTTGCATTGCCGGGCCACAATTCATACGTCTATCTTGGAAAGGGATTAGTCGAGCCACTGGCGCCGAATCTCGTCGTGGCGTATGAGCGGCCGCAGCCCAAGGGCCATCCCGGCACCAATGTTTTATTTGCCGACGGACATGTTGAGAGGCTCGACGCGAGCGTCGCAACCACGTTTCTGAGAACCGCGCAGGCATCGAGCACGGCCTTTGCCTGGACGCCGGCGAAATGACCACGTGGCATGGGCGGCTGGCCCATGGTTTGGCGGTACGCCGCCAAATCCGCCGGATCACGGGCGGGCCGCCCGTGCCACGTAAATTGCTCACGCTTCGACATACGTCCGTATTCCCGCGCCGCACAGGCGCATGAGCGCTTCCTGTGGGCTGGTCTTCCACTCCGCCGCAACTTGAGATTCAGTCAGGCCATCGCTCAACAGAACGACTTCATCTCCCGCGCGATCTTTCACGTCTAGCTCGACAAACGACGATTGCATTCCGACTTCGACGATGCGCGCAGGCTGCCCATTCACCAGACACGGCCCAGTTCGCAGCCCATTGGAATACCCGGCGGCGATAACGCCATGGCGTGTGGCTGAGAAGCCGCTATAACCGGCGGGACCGTGTGTATCGCGCACCTCGATCAAGCGCGCACAAACGCGAGCCGCGCCGCGATAGATCGCCAATCCCGGCCGGACGGCATCCAGCCGCGCGCGCGGCTCATCCAAAAGCGAGCTGCCGGCGGCGTGCAGCTTCAAGTCGCGATTGCCCACCCATCCCAAAAACTGCTCGACACGCTCGATGCTCGTCGCATGCGTGAAGGCTTCATCACAATTGCCGGCCTTCAGGACGGCATCGACATGATCCGCCGGGCAGGCGAATCGCTGCATTCCGGTATCGACGCAGAGAATCGGCCGCGCCGCGCGAAGCGCCGCCGCGCGTTGGGCATCCCACACCGAAGGCCGCACGCGCTGTGCGATATATTCCCCAACGTCTTCCTTAACCGGCGGCCCAAGCATCAGCGAAGGCTTGGCGGTCTTCCCCCAAAGCTCCACCGACGCCGCCTCGGCGAAGCTGAAGACACACCAGCTCTCCACCAGATCCGCAATCGCCTGCGTCACCGGCTCGATCCCCAGCCCATAAGCATCCGCCTTCACGACGGCAATGATCGGCACGCAGCACGTGCGCGCGATCGACTCGACGTTTCGCCGCATGACGGCAAGATCAATGCGAACAGAAACCTGGGAACTCGGCTGCATAGCGGCATTGAAGCCGCAGAGGGGGAAGCCGTCCAGCGGTGCGGATCAAAGCGGCCTAACTCCCGGTGTGTATGGTCCCCACAGAAGATTACCGCCCGCCGAAATCGCGAGGGCCTCCTTCGAACTTCCATGTGCGGATTGGGTGAGGTTTGTCTGCGGAAAAGTCTTGGTCTTCTGCGTCCCACCGATATACATGTTGTCCCATCCACTCCGTTACCAAGACAACGACAGCATGCTCCCAGTACAACCGACGCAAAAGAGCTTCGAACTTGTCCAACCACTGCGCCCAATCACTGTAGATCGAACTGAACGATCCGCCGAAGTAGATCACGGGGCCTCGGTACGTCGCCGTCAACAGGCCTTTCCGGCCGCTACCGAACATCGGGGACGCACAGAACATCCGGCGTGTAAGAAAAGGCCACTCGTCTTGAGCGGGCAATGAACGGATCACCCGCCGATTGTAGTGCCAGAGACGAGAAAGGGGGCGACCGGAGGCAGTGACGTACCACGGCTCCTGAATGTGTCCGCTGATCGTGTTTCGGTGTCCCATGGGTTTAGTCGGCGGGGCAAAAACGGACGAACGCTCAATGGGCGGCACCCTTGCCAACTCATGCTCAATTTACCAGAACGCATGTTGCCGTGCCGCTCCGTTGCAGCGTTTGGTTATTCCGAGGTTGCGTCAGTGATCTTTCCGCAATTCGGACACGGCTTCCGCTGATCGTCCACATGAAAACCACAATAGCAGCACTCGCGAGGCCAGTGTCGCGCCACGTATCCACGGCGCTTGAGCCGGGACTTGACGAAATGCATGAATAGCAGGACGACGGGCCCTGCCAGAAGCAGGGCGACCAGATACAGCAGCAACTCTCGAATGCGTCCCATGTTGCGATCCAGGGGTTCATTGCAACGTTGATTATTCGGCGCGCCTCAGCTGGCGGGCCCGTCGCTCCAACAGGCAGGCAAACGCTGTGAATGCCACCGTTACGAGAGCGATGGTCGGAGCCGCTCGCAGGATTATTGTCTGGTAAAATGGCTGCGGTGCATCCGGCGGCAACTTCTCCAACGGTAGGTTCCGAAGCAGCACAACGACGACGCCACCCATAGCGGTTAAAACCGCGGTGAGCGTAGTGACGGGCCACGGTAGGTTTGTGGAAGTCTTACACAGCATAACGCCCTCATACTCTGATCCACGGGTGAAACATCGTACTGGTTAGGTCTCCTCAGCTTTCCCGCATTCGCGCCACTTGTCAAAGCAAAAACTCTGCCGCCAGTGCCTGTCTGCCCGTCCGTTGTGCGCACCTTTGGTTGTTTGGCGCAGACCCCGCGGCGCATTTTCCGCGCGATGATAAAAAATTTTTCGATCGCCAGCGACGGCCGATGATCGCCGTAACCCTCTGCCGCCGCACGGGATAGGTCGATCCTTCGCACTCTGCTTTTTCACGCCGGCAAAAATCTTTGGATTTTCTTTTCAAAGGTCCGTTTGTCGGCATTTTCTTGAGGCGCAACCCTTTATTTTTCAATACCTTGCGCGAGGGAGCCGGGTGGAAATCTATAACTACTTGCAGTTCCGTCACTTAGGTGACCAAAACCCTGACGCCGTGCTTACTAATAGAGGGAAGCACTTTTGCAGAGAATTGAATCGCAGTTGAACGCTGATGCACGCAGAAAAGCCAACCGACCCAAACAAATTATTTATCGTAACGACAATAATTCGAGCGTTCGAGCGTTATGGTGGTTGGATTGCTGCTCTTTGACAACCCAATAACTGGAGTATCCGCCGCGCAGCAGCCGGGGTATTCATTGGATGTTGCGCAAAGCGTTGCGCGATGGTGCGCGCGACTCCGCTGGCGATTCAGAAAGAGGTGTCTCACGCAGAGGCGCGGAGCCGCACAGAAGAATTCAAACTCTGCGCCTCTGCGCCTCTGCGCGATCTCTTCTTCAGTGCCGTGAAACATGCAACGAGCCCGGATGAAACGGAATGATTAATAAAACGTTTCAAAAGGTTCAAAAGGTTTCATGGCCCGAGTCGCCACGGGTCCAATGAGGTGCCAGCGATGCAACGTGCGATCATGATGCATGCAACCGATTGGTGCGAAATTCGGTGCGGAACGGTGCAAGAGTCAGATTCGCTGATCCAAAGCGGTGTCACGCGAAGATACGAAGCTGCCCGTGCCACAACTTTGCCTGCTTCGTTGTATGATGTTTCGGGGACCTGTCGCCGGAAGCGAGGCGCTTTGATGAAGCCGATCACATCCATCACGGCAATCGTGTTTGCAGTCGCATTGTTTCAGGCTGCATCGCTCGCGAAGGAGGATCCTGCTCCTGACGCGAGTGGTTCTCTGATCGAAACGCGCACGGGGCGTTTCGATGCGCATTATCCGGTTCTTCCTGAGTATGAATCGAATGCGCTCGTTGCGCAAAGTTGCTCGCGGAACAATCACTTGCCGCTGCCGCTGTTTACGCGCGCTGAGCTTTGGAAACGCGCGGGCGAGCAGGAGGCCAAGCAGGACTTGAAGCGGCCGGGGAACGGCGGGCCCAAGACGGATGCGGAGGATCCGCCGGGGTATCAGGTTTATGTGCCGGCGGATTATTCGCAGGGGAAATTGTTTGGCCTGATCGTCTGGAACTCCGCCGGGCCGCGCGGGGATATTCCCGAGGCGTTTCGGGCGGTGTGCGATAAGCATCATCTGATTTGGTTTGGGGCGGAAAATGTCGGGAATTATCGCAACTCGGCGTGGCGGATTTACATCCCGCTCGAAGCCGCCACGCAGGCGCGGCGGCGATTCACGATCGATCCGCAGCGCGTTTACATCAGCGGCGGGTCGGGCGGCGGGCGCGTCTCAAGCCGCGCGGCGCTCTTTTATCCCGACACATTTAACGGCGCGATCTACATCATCGGCTGCGATTACTACCGCAATGTGCCGGCGACCAACCACGCCGGCCAGATGTGGACTGGCTTCTGGCCGCAGCCGGACATCCAACTGATCAACCGTGCCAAGGCGGATAGCCGCATCGTGATTCTGGAGGGATCGAAGGATCCGAATCTCGATGATGCGACGGATTTCTATCACGCGTATCAGAAGGATGGGTTCAAGCACATCACCTATCTGGAAGTGCCGGGGATGGGCCACATGATGCCGCCGCGCGAATGGTTCGAGAAGGCGGTGGCGGCGCTGGATGAAACGCTTGCGGAGGCGGATGTGCTGGAATCGCGCGGCAAAAGCTTCGAGCAGCTCAAGGAACATGGCGAAGCGTATCTGACCTACGCGCGGCTGGCGCTTCGCGAGCCAACCACGCCGCGTGGGCAGGCGGCGCAGCAAAAGGCGCAGGCGATTTACGCTGATTTCATGACGCAGGTGGCGGCTGTTCGCGAGAAAATTCGAAGCGGGTCGGCTACGCAGGCCAATGCGAGTTTGACGGCGCTGCGATCAAAGTTCGGGATTCTTGTCGCCGATCTGGCGCCGGGGCTAGCTGAACAGGTGCGATCGCTGAAGCCGCCCGCGAAATGACGCGCGTCCCGGTCAAACTTGATTCTGAGCGGGCAAGCGGCCGCGATTGTTCCCTCCCTCGGTACTCCGGGGGAGGGTTAGGGAGGGGGTTCGCGTGACAGGCGCCTGTTCTACACAACCCCCTCCCCAGCCCTCCCCCGGAGTACCGGGGGAGGGAGAATGGCTCACGGCGCGTAGGGCGGGCACTGCCCGCCGCGTTTCAGAGCAGGTCCTCGCAAGCATCTGGCCCATTTGCCCCATCCAGCCAGATGCTTCGGAGTACCTCAGCATGACGGTCTATCGCAACCTGACATGTTTGTCGAATCTTGATTCCTTCCGCTAATTCGACGACACTTCCCGCCGATTTGAGGCGGAACTCTCGGCTATTTACATCATTTACCCACACAACAGAGAAGGCGGCACATGCCCAGCTATGATCCTGATCCGAAGTTGAAGTTCACGTTTGGCCTCTGGACGGTCGGCAACATCGGCCGCGACCCGTTTGGCGGGCCGGTGCGCGAGCCGATCTCGCCGCCGCAGATTGCTGACCTTCTGGGCGAGGTGGGCGCGCACGGCGTCAATTTTCACGACAACGACTTGATTCCGATCGATGCGACGCCGGAGGAGGCCGCGACGATCAAGAAGGATTTCAAGCGCGCGCTGAAGGACAATGGCCTTGTCGTCCCGATGGCGACGACGAATCTCTTCTCCGATCCAGCATTTAAGGACGGCGCATTCACGAGTAACGACGCGAAAACTCGCGCTTACGCGATTCAGAAGACGATGCGGGCGATGGATCTTGGCGCGGAATTCGGCGCGAAGACGTACGTCTTCTGGGGCGGCCGCGAAGGCGTGGAAAGCGATGCGACCAAGTCGCCGGTCGATTCGATCAAGCGGTTCCGCGAGGCGATCAATTTTCTGTGCGAATACTCCATCGCGCAGAAGTATGGGTACAAGTTTGCGTTCGAGGCAAAGCCCAATGAGCCGCGCGGGCATATTTATTTTGCGGTGACGGGTTCATATCTGGCGTTCATCCCGACGCTGGATCATCCGGAAATGTGCGGCGTCAATCCCGAAGTCGCCCATGAGCACATGGCGGGGTTGAACTTTGTCCATCAGGTTGCGGCGGCGCTGGAGGCGGGGAAGCTGTTTCATATCGATCTGAACGATCAGGAGTTCGGCCGCTACGATCAGGATTTCCGCTTTGGATCAGTCAATCTCAAGCACGCATTTTTTCTGGTGAAGCTGCTGGAAGACCACAAGTACAACGGCCCGCGGCACTTTGATGCCCATGCTTTCCGCCAGAGCGATTATGCCGACGTGAAGGAATTTGCGCGCGGCTGCATGCGGACTTACATGATCCTCAAGGAGAAGGCCGCCCGCTGGAACGCCGACTCGGAGATCCAGGGTCTGCTGAAGGTGATCAACCGCGAAGACGCGGCTCTCTCAAAGCTGACGCGGAAATTCAGCGAACAAAATGCGAAGAAGCTATTGGCGGCTCCGCTCGATCGCGTCGCGCTGGCCGATCAGCCGCTGCCTTACGAGAAGCTGGATCAGCTCACGATGGAAGTGTTGATGGGCGCGAGGTAGGTGAAGGACGGGCCTGCCGACGTGCTTCGGCTAGACGAGAAAACCCAATCTTGACGAACTCCGCAAGCCGGCCCGTCGCATCGGGTTGGGCCAAGCGCAGCTCGCGCTCGGCGTCGTCGATGCGGCCGAGGTTGGCAAGCAAACTCGCGCGCGTGATGTGCAGCACGACGCAATGAGGCGAGTGGGCCAGCCCTTCGTCGAAGATTCGCATTGCCTCATCTGTCTGTCCCGCTACGCGGTAGGCTTCGCCGAGATTGTTATATAAGCCGCAGGCGTTGGGATTGACGGCGATCGAGTGGCGGAAGAGCGAGAACGTATCCTGCCATACCCACGTCTGCACGAAGGAGATCGTCGCGAGCGCGACGGCGACCACGGCGAGCGGGGCGCGCGTGCTGGGCATTTGGCGCGCAAGATAAGCGGCGGCAAGAGCAGGGCCGAGCATCGCCAGATAAAGATAGTGATCGGCGACCGTCGAATACTGCTGAAAATCGAATGGAATCAGCCCGAGCACCGGCGCGGTCGCCAGCCAGAACACCGCGATAGCCGCGACCAACCATGGCGCCCTACGCCGCAGGGCAATTCCCGAAGCCAGTGCGATTGCCGGCACGATCCACTCAAAATAAACCCAGGATCTTGCCAGCACGGCCTGCGGTGTGTGGTCATAGACGATTCCCAATCGAAGCGGCAAGAAAAGCTTGTAGAGATAAAACGCCAGCGCGTCGGCGGCAATGAGCGGGCGCTGTGTGAGCGTCGGCACAAAAGCCTCCGCCGCCGGCTGGGCATGCTTTCCGGCCCAGATGATCGGCAGCGCCAGCACCAACCACGGTGCCGCCGCCAACATAATTTTCTTGATCGGCCGGCCAATCAACAGGTAATCCAGCGCGATGATCACCAACGGAACCGCGACCGCGCTCGGCTTGGCAAGCATTGCCGCGATGAAAGCGGCTGTTGCCGCCAGATAGGGAACCCACATCCCCGAACGATCGCGTTCGCCTGAACCCAGAGTAAAAACAAGATATTGCCAGATTGCGACCAACCCCAGGCAGCCCGCCAGCACATCCTTCAATCCGGAGATCCACCCAACCGATTCCACCTGAACCGGATGGAGCGCGAAAATGAGCGCGCCGAAGAATGCAGGCCAAGGCCTTCCCGTGAGGCGTCGGAGGATTGCCAGGACAGTGAGCGCGCTGAGCAGATGAACGGCAAGATTCGTCCCGTGAAAGAACCACGGATTCAGATGAGTTCCGGTGTCGATGTCGGGTGTCGGCACATAGGAAATCGCCGCGACGCCCGACCAGACGCTGTAGGTCAGCGGAATCCAGATGTCCATGAAGGGTCGGCGCGGGTCCCAGAATTCCGCAAAATGCTGCAATGATGGAGGATTCAACCAGAGATTTCGTGCGACGGCCTCTTTGTCATCCCACGCCAGGAATTCGCCGCGAAGGAGCGGCCAGAAGGCCAGCAGAATGATAATGGCCAGCAGGAGCGGAAGGCGCGCAGCCAAACGGTCGGTGAACGATCGTTGCTCGCCCGATGGTAATTGCTCGGAAGATTCGGGCGACTTCATGCGATCTGCTGCAAGCGACTGGCCTTTGTGGCCCGGAGGATTCCGGGGACGACATAATCGCGCGCGACGGCATCCCAGCTCATCTTCTCCGCCAGCCGATGGCCGATGTCGATCGCCTTTTCAAATTCCTGCCGCGTGCGCGGCAGGCGCTCAACCAGCTCGCTGGCCACCAGTGCCGCCACCGTGTCTTCGATCTGATCGCGCTGCGGCTGGCCGATCGTCAGAAGCTGCTCGGGTCGCAGGGATTTTTCCGGCAGGTCGGTGTAGTCGGCGATGATGACGTTGGGCGTGGGATTGGGGGAGATCTTTTCGACGAACCCCGCGCAGCCGCACACGTTGGAGAAGACGCAGATACCGCCGAAGCTGATCGGCTCGACCTGCGCGATGCCGAACGGCTCGTAGATGCTCTGGCCGAATTCCACGTCGGAGCCCTTGCGGATATCCATGAACTCCATGTCGGAGGGCATGCGCGAGCCGCACAGCTTTTGCTCGAAGCCGAATTGGTTGATGAAGACGACCTTAATATTACGGCTGCACGCGTTGAATTCCTGCACGCCCTGGTAATAGGCAGCTTCGCCGCCGGAAAGATCGGGCAATCCTTCGCGATGGACGACCGGCCAGCGATACGCCTGCTCCATGCGTCGGACATCATCGCTTCGCCGCGCCGGCACCTCGGTGCTGAGCGAGAAGAGCACGGCGGTTTCGCCGCGCGTGCGCAGATGTTCTTCAAGATGGTCCAGCACGCGGAAATCGCGCCACATCCCCTTGCTGGGAACCAGCCGCGTCACATGGCTGAAGACATAGGTCGGCTCAAACTTCAGGAGATTCTTGCAATACTGCTGCAGCTTGCGTCGGCTGGCCATTTTCTCGTCAACGGAAATGCGCCAGCAAGGCACGCCGTTGTACGCCACCTGCGCATCGACGTGGACAAACTCCGGCCCCATGAAGCGGATTTCCTTCAGCGTGTAATCGCCGACGGCAAAGATCCCGTCGCAGTAGCGCGCGGCGCGGACAAGCGAGTGCTTGTAATAGCCGCTCTGATCGCCGAACACGTCTTCGACGTAATGCCCTTGCGCCATCGCCGAGCGCATGACGTTGTAGAACATCGTGTCGTGGCCCGGATGATGCTCGACCAGCCGGCGCATCGGCGCGACTTCATGCGCGTAAAAGATCGTGCGGAAATTCGAGCGATCCCCCTCCATGATGGCGGCAAGCACCGTCGGCATCCCCATGTACTCATGCGAAAGGATCACGCACGGCTCAACGGTGCTGGTCGCACCCAGCGCATGCAGCGCCGCAATCGCCGGCTGGGCCAGCCGCACCCATTGCTCGAAATCCCAAATGTTGTCGTACTTGCTGCTCTCGATCTGAAAGCTCTTCCAGAGATCGAACTTGAAGATGCCGAGCATCCGCTGGTCATAGTGGGCGACGTCGATCAGAAGGATTTCAGGCGTGCTGATGACGCCGGTCGCCTTATCCACAAACCGCCGGCGGCCGTAGACAATGCCGACGTCAAAAGTCTGCTCGATCTCTCGAAATCGCGGCGCGAGGGGCGAGCGATAGAGCGAATCGAGGCTGCTATAAAGCACCTCGCCCTCCGGCCCCAAGCGGCTCTCGCCGGAATCGTCGGAAGGCCAAAACGGGCCGACGAGGATATTGCGAGAGATGGCACCGAGATAAACCGGGCTGGTCAGCAAGCCCTGAAGGACTGCGCCGATGCCGCCGATCTTTTGAATCGCTTCGTGTGTGACGTGTACGACTGTCTGCATATTTTCTTTCCGTAGTGGCTCAGGTGGCTGGCATGCGAAGGCGGTGCCGGCCGCCCAATTCTTTCTGGAGCGGGCATTCTGAGCCGCAAAACCGTACTGGCTTTATATCGGTCCCAATCCTCAAGATCGGCCCGATTTAGTCACAGGGATACCACACAATCGGGGCAATTCCCACCCGGCTTGGTGTGACGGCATTGTTTTCCTTATGCCGATCGGCAGTTTTGACCCAACCCACATCCCCTCAGAGTGTCCAATGGGTGGGAGAAATATTGAAAGCTTGCTGGAGTGTTCGCGAGCAAGCGGGCTGCATAAAAGCGAGCGTGGGCTGTGACAATATCCAATTCGAGCGTCCGCAGTTTGAAGATTCAACGTCGTCCCCTGAGTGGCGTTCCCCTGGTCGAACCGCTGGAAAGCCGGCGCATGCTCAGTGCCGATCCGACCGTGATTTTTGCCGGGCTCCCGCCCGCGTCGCTCAAGGCTGAAGGGAAAACGCGAATTGCGCTGCGCGTTCAAAATGATGGCGATGCGATCGCCGCCGGCTCGGGGAAGATCGAGCTCTTTGCCTCGATCGATTCAACACTCGATGGCGGCGACATTCTCGTCGGTTCGCTCAATAAACGCTTCAAGCTCAAACCAGCCAAGGGCGTATCAATCAAGCTGCCCGCCACCGCATTGAGCGGCCTGACTTCCGGAGATTATCACCTCATCGCGCGGCTGAGCGGAAACGTCGCGGCGTCCGATGCGAATGCTGCCAACAATCAAATTGCCGCGCCGTCGTCCACGCGCGTTGTGGATCAATTTGTCGATCTGTCGGCACAGTTCCCGGTCAACGCGATCCAACCCGCCGCCGGTGGCGCTAACCAGGTTTCGGTAGCAGCGACAAACCTCGGCAATATCACCGCTCGCGGGAAGGTCCATGTGAACTTGTACCTCTCCACCGACACCACACTGGACGGCAGCGACATGCTCATCGCAGCGCCGCCGGCCCGCCGGGTGCGACTTGCTCCGGGAAAATCGCAACTGTTCAGTTCGAACGTGGTACTGCCGTCCAATACGCCCCTCGGTACCTATCATGTTATTGCTCGCATAACCGCCGTGGCGGGCATTTTGGACGCCAACGCGGCCAACGACGTTGCCGTGGCTGGGCAGACGGTGGATGTGGTTGATCAGCCGCCCGCGCCGCAGCCGCAGGATGATGATTCGACGGATATTGTCGTGGTTGAGTATGTGATCGTGCCGGTGCCCGTGCTGATAGGAGGAGGCGATCCGCAGGGTTCCGACGGCGGCACGATCGTGAGTATGCCAGACGACGGTTCGGTGGACGAGGGCCAGCCCATCGAACAGCCGCCGCAGAATGAGCCGGATCCACAGCCCAATCCTACGCCTCCGATGTATGATCCGCCGTCGCAACCGCCCGCACAATATGATCCACCCGCCCAATATGATCCGCCCACGACTCAGCCGCAGCCTGATCCGCAGCCGCCGGCGACGCAGCCGGTCATCGACGACCCGCCGCCCGTTGACACCAGCTACAACTCCTCGGGCGGAGATTTTTGATCTCACTCGCGGATGCGCACCAAACTGAATTCGGCATCGAAGGTGCAACTTCCGGGCTCAATCTTGTTATCAGATATGGGCACGGTTAATATGCGCCGCATCAGGGTGCTCTGGCGCGAAGTCAAAATCCGGCGGCCCGTCGCCGGCTAAGTCAGCGAGTCGAGGAGCAAGTACGTGAACTTACGTGAAAAGATCAATCAGAATCCCGGCGCTGCCGCCGGGATCGGAATTGCCGTTCTCGTCATCGGCGGGATTCTTATCGCCCTGCAATTGCGCGGCGGACCGAACCCAAATGCTGGACGTCCCCAGGTCGCGGTTGGAAAGGGATTTTTTACCGATGACGACGGCGCAACGTTCTACGTCGATGATATAACCAACATCCCCCCGTACGATCACAACGGCAAGAAGGCCTATCGCGCTATCGTATACATGGTGCAGGACGACAGCGCGAAAAAATTCGTCGCCTATATGGAGTCGTACGATCCGGCAGACAAAAAGAAGATAGAGGCGGCGCTGGCGGGGGGGCAGGTCCCTTCGACAGCCTTCGCGCAGACCCCAGCGCTGGCAAAAAAACCGGGGAGTGGAAATTGGGTTAAACCCACCAACATCCAGGAATACACGCGCGTGACGAGCCCCGCCTCGCCCAACAAGAACGCAGTCGTCCGCGGCCCGCTTCATGTCACCAAGGAAGACTTAGGGGGCTAGCTCAAGTCGATTCCGCGGAATGCGCCGCCAGAATTCGTTGGATCACCGATGATGTGCTCCGTCCATCGATCAGCGGCGCCAGCGCCACGCGGCCGCCGCGCTGCTCAACGATATCCCAGCCGACCACATCTTCCTTACGGTAGTCCGCGCCTTTCACCAGCACATCCGGCTGAATTGCCTTGATCAAATGAAGCGGCGTGTCATCGTCGAAGCGAACGAGATAGTCGATGCTCTCCAGCTCTTCCAGCACGCCGAGACGATCCTGCTCATTGATGATCGGCCGCTTGGGCCCCTTAAGGCGGCCGATGCTCGAATCGGTATTGACGCCGACCACCAGCAGATCTCCCTGCTTCTTGGCAAACTGGAAATATTTCACGTGGCCCAGATGGATCAGATCGAAGCAGCCGTTGGTGAAGACGACCTTGCGGCCGGCGGCGCGATGGTGCTGTAATTCCGGCAGCAGCCGCTCGAGCGTGCGCTGCTTCCCAGGATGTTCATCCGATTCGCTGAGCAATTCTTCGATAATCTCGCGCGGCTTGATCGGCACTGAACCAAACCGCTCGACTTCAAGCCC
Source organism: Humisphaera sp. (assembly GCA_036276235.1). Taxonomy (GTDB): domain Bacteria; phylum Planctomycetota; class Phycisphaerae; order Tepidisphaerales; family Tepidisphaeraceae; genus JANWHF01. The sequence continues at coordinate 18,143 of DATBDZ010000339.1, forward strand.
GCCGGCGACGTTGGCCAGCGCGACGGCCTCCATCCAGCTCGCCCCCGCGGCACGGGCAACGGCGGTCATTGCCAGCACCATGTCGCCGGCGCCGGTAACGTCGTAAACCTGCCGCTGGCGGGTGCGCAGCCAGGCGCGCTGGCCGTCGCGCGTCGCAAGAAAAGCACCGCTCTTGTCGAGCGTGATGATCGCCGCTTCCAGCTCCAGATGATCCAGCAGCCATTGCGCGGCCCGGGCATTCTCTGTTTCAGTTCCGATCGGCAATTTGGTCGCGCGCTCGGTTTCCGTGCGATTGAGCTTGAGGGCGGTCGCGCCTTTGTATTTGGAGTAATCGGCCAGATTTGCCGGATCGACGATGACCGGCACATTCCGTTGCCGCGCCATGGCGATCAGCTTCGGGCACATGTTGCCGGCCAGCAGGCCCTTGTTGTAGTCTTCCAGGCAAAGCACAGCCGCGCCTTCGAGGGCAGCGCGCGTTTGCTCGATTACGCGATCAAATAAATCGGAAGGCAGCGCCGATTGCTCCTCGATATCAACGCGCATCATCTGCTGTGGATGCCGATGCTGCGCCAAACCGACGAGCCGCATCTTGCAGGTGGTGGGGCGGGTGGAGGATGCAACCAGCCGATCGGTCTGCGCGCCGCATTCTGCCAGGTTCTGGCGGACCGACATTCCCGTCTGATCTGTTCCAATGACGCCGACCACGCGCACTTCCGCGCCCAGCGCCGCCAAATCGGCGGCTACGCCGCCCGCGCCGCCGAGCCGTACTTCTTCCTTCTGATAATGCAGCACAGGCACTGGCGCTTCGGGCGAAAGCCGCTCGGCGTTGCCGTACATGTACCGATCGAGCATCAGATCGCCGACAAGCACAACCGGCGAGCGGGGAAGGTTCTCGATGATCTCAATCAGGCGCTTGGTCATTGGTTGGTTATGCGATTATCGTCGCGTGGTTGGATTGGGCAATAAGGGGCGGTGGGTCAGTTTGAATTTGCTCGTAGGGTGCCACAGGTCGCGGTCCTCCGAGACCTGTGTTTTCTGACACTGTGACGCACAGGTCTGCGAGTACGCAGCCTGTGGCACCCGTGCGACGCATATTCCGTTTTGCGGAACCGTCATGCTGAGGTACTCCGAAGCATCTGGCCAACTTGCGGAATGGGCCAGATGCTTCGGAGTACCTCAGCATGACGTTGGCTGTCGTCCAGGTACAAACCTCGCGCTCCCAGCTACAGCCGCGTTGCATGCGTCATTCGTTCCCGAACGCGATTCTTTTCGTCGGCGATCACCACGCGCGACTGATGATGGGCGGCTTCATCGGGCGTTACCATCACGTAGCTCATGATAATCACGCGATTGCCGACTTTGGAGAGACGGGCCGCCGCCCCGTTGATGCCAATGATGCCGCTGCCCGGCTCGCCGCGGATGATATAGGTTTCAAAGCGATTGCCATTCTCGCAGTCGGCAATCGTCACCGCTTCATTGGGTAAAAGCCCTGTGGCGCGGAGCAGGTCTTCGTCGATCGTGATGCTGCCATGATAGTTGACGTCCGTCTGCGTCACGATCGCGTGGTGAATCTTGGATTTGAGGAGTTTGAGTAACATCTGTGCGGGGGATTGTAGGACCGAAAAACCTGGTTCACCACGATTGCCAAGAGCCGTCAAATTCCGAAACCCGAATCCCCGAAATCCGAGTCAAAGCCAAATTCCGAATGACCCACCCAGATGTCACGCGAAGAAGCGAAGCCACGAAGAAGCGATAAGGATCATTTCGTTTCTTCGTCGCTTCGCGTGACACCAATATCGGAATTCAGGCGTTTGGTCATTGGATATTGATTCGGATTTCGGGGATTCGGACTTCGGATTTCAGGTCGTCTATCCAACCACGACATTATCAATCAGCCGCGTCGTTCCCGCCCGCGCCGCTACCGCCAGCACTGTCGGCCCATTGATCACATCCACGTGCTTCAATGTTATCGGATCAACGGCGGCGATGTAGTCGATCGACAAATGCGGCTCCAGCAGGATGTGCTGGATCGTGGTCATCAGCCGGTTGGTCTGCCGCACGCCTTCGTTGAATTCCAACTGTGCCGTGAAAAGCCCGCGGCTGATCGCCAGCGCCTTTTCTCGGTCGGCCGCCGACAGGTATTGATTGCGGCTGCTCATCGCCAGGCCGTCCGGCTCGCGTACGGTTGGGCCGGGAACAATCTCGATCGGCCAATCGAGCGCCTCGGTCATTGCCGTCAGGATGCGTAACTGCTGGAAATCCTTCTGGCCGAAGATCGCGACATCCGGCTGCATGATGTTAAAGAGCTTGGTGACGATTTGGCAGACGCCGCGGAAATGGCCGGGGCGATGCTTGCCTTCCAGCACCGTGCTCAGTTGCGGCATATCGACGACGACTTCCGCCGACGCGGGCCGATACATCTCTTCCGCCGACGGGAGAAAAACCAGATCCACCCCAGCGCGGCGGCATTTCTCCAGATCATCCTCAATCGGCCGCGGATATTTGGTGTAATCTTCGCGCGGGCCAAATTGCGTGGGATTGACAAAGATGGTGACGGCCACCTTGGCCGCATAGGCGCGGGCAAGGGTCATGAGCGACACATGCCCCTCATGTAATGCGCCCATCGTCGGCACGACCGCCAGTTTCCCCAGCTTTTTGCGTGCCGCCCGGCATTCCTGAATTGTCTGAACTGTGTTCACAGTTTGTAACGTAAGGGATGAGGGTGCGGAAAAAAAGCATATGGAGGAGTGTTTGGGGGAGCGCTAGGAGGATCCGTGCCCTCGCTTAGGCTGGTTCACGGCGTGGTGACATTGTTCGACCCCCGAGGATCGCAAGTAATGCGAGAACCGTTCACCACGCCTTGAACGAGCCTAAGCGAGGGCACGGATCCTTCTAGCGCTCCTCTCTTACGACATCGAAAACGCCGCTTGAATTTTCCGGTAATTACACTGACTTGTGATACAGTCGCAACCGAGGTTCTAAGCGCGTGAAGATCGTCCAAAGGATATTACTCTGTCTAATCCTGCTCCCAGCGATCCTCCGCGCGGCAAGTGCGAAGAAACCTGCGGATTTGTGGGTGCTCAAGCCCGTCGTCGCCCCGGCAGTTCCGACGACGGACGCCCCCTCGCGCAATCCGATCGACGCATTCATCACCAAGGCTTACCGCGAAAAAGGCCTCCGCCCCGTCGCCCAAGCCGACAAGCGAACGCTTTTGCGGCGCGTTTATTTGGATTTGACGGGCCTTCCACCGACACCCGCCGAGCAGGACGCGTTTCTTGCGGATACCTCCGCCGATGCGTACGAAAAAGTTGTCGATCATCTCCTGGCGAGCGAGCAGCACGGCGTCCGCTACGCGCGGCACTGGCTCGATGTGCTTCGCTATGCCGACGCCGACGAGCAGATGACGGCGGCACCCGGCATCTACCTCTGGCGCGATTGGGTGACCAACGCGCTCAATGAGGATCTGCCGTACGATCAGTTCGTCCGTGCGCAGCTCACGGGATATCGCTCGAATGTGCGCACGAAAATGTCGGCCACCGGCTACCGCTCCAAAGCCGATCCGCGGCCGGATGATATGTTTGCCCTGGGTTTCCTGGCCCGCGGGCAGGTGATTCGCGACGGGAAGGATAATCAGGAATTGCCGATCACGGCGGTGGACACGATCGCCACCGCGTTCATGGGCTTGACGGTCGGGTGCGCCAAGTGCCACGACCACATGTTCGATCCGATCAGCCAGCGCGATTATTACTCGATGAAGGCGCTGTTTGATCCGCTGGTGCTCAAGAAGGTGATGCTGGCCAGCCCGGCGGATATCGTCGCCGCCGGCAGGGCGCAGAGCGAAGCCGACAAGCAGCGCGAGGAAATCGAAAAGCCGCTGGAAGAATTGATCGCGCCGTATCGCAAGAAGCTGTACGATCAGCGCGTCGCCATGCTGCCCGATGATGTGCGAGCGATCATCCTCACGCCAGAGAAACAGCGCACGACGACTCAGCAGAAAATCGCCGACGATTATTTCCCCGTCCTGCGGATTGATTCGGACAAGATCAACGAGATCATGCCCGAGGCCGACCGGCGCAAGTATGCCGAATTGCAGCGGCGGCAGAGTGCCGTCGCGCGGCGCGGGCCGGCGATTCCGGTCTTCTACACCGTCGAAGTCGATCCGCGCAAAGAACTCCAGAAGAGCTACATCCTGACCAGCGCCGACCCCGATCGCCCGGAAAAATCGCACGAGGTGCAGCCCGGCTGGCCCTTCGCGCCGGCGGAGATCGATTTCCGCGAGGGCCGAATCGAAGCCTTCTCCGACTGGCTCACCGCGCCGCAAAATCCGATGTTCGCCCGCGTCGCCGCCAACCGCATCTGGCAGTGGCATTTTGGCGAGGGGCTGCAAAAGCTCTCCAGCGATTTCGGCAGCCTCGGCGGAACTCCCTCCAACCCGCAGTTACTCGATTGGCTTGCGAGTGAATTCGTCAAAGGCGGCTTCAGCATGAAGAAGCTGCATCGGCTCATCGTCACTAGCGATACATATAAGTTGTCATCAGAAGTCGATCCGGCCCTGGCCGCGGCAAACGAAAAAATCGATCCGACGGATGCCTGCCTGTGGCATTACCGCCTGCAACGGCTGGAGGCCGAGCCGATCTGGGATTCAATCCTCGCCGCCGCCGGCACGCTTGATCTCGCCGTCGGCGGCCCTTCTTTCGACATCACCCCCAGCGGCGGAGGCGGCCGTCGCGGCGGCGGGCGATCCAACACCAACGCGGCGTCATCCCCCACGCGCCGCGCCGCCTACATGATCCGCGGCTTCTCCACCAGCCGTGATGTCGTGCCGAATTTCCTGCAGGCATTCGACGTCGATGACGGCCGCACGCCATGCCCCATGCGCACGCAAACCGTCACCGCGCCGCAGGGCCTGTTCATGATGAACAGCGACGAAATCGACCGAGCCGCGACGAAGTTCGCTCAACGCCTGCAAAAGGAAGCGCCCAGTGATCTGCGCGCGGAAGTTGATCTGGCGTATCGATACGCGATTGCCCGGCCACCGACGGAAAAGGAAATGACTCGCGCGCTGAGCTATCTCGACAACGACCCGGCGCGGGTCAAAGGATTGGCCTGGCTTCTGTTTAACCTGGATGAATTCATCTACGCGCGATAATGAAGACGACCCAGCGCATCCTCTTCTGTATCGGCCCCGCTGGCGGGGCGCATGATGCGCGCATGTCTTTGAACCCTCTCCCCTGTACTCAGGGGAGAGGGCAGGGTGAGGGGACAGCGATGCGCCAAAGGGCGTACTTCGCCGATCGGCGCATCGGTCCCCTCACCCCAGCCCCCCCAGCCCTCTCCCCTGAGTACGACTCGACTGAGCTCGTCGAAGTCAGGGGAGAGGGAGAAAGTTCTTGTAGACGAGCTGTTTGAAATGCCCAACAATCTTTCCAACCTCTACCCCTGCGGCCGCATCTCCCGCCGGCGAATGCTTCACCAGATCGGCGGCGGCTTTCTCGGCCTCGCAATGGGCGCGATATGGGCCGAGGCCGGCGAGATCAAGAATGCCGCCTTTGGGCCTCACTTTCGCGCCAAGGCCAAGAGCGTCATCTTCCTTTTCATGTGCGGCGGCGTCAGCCACATCGATACCTTCGACCCCAAAGGAAACAAATTCGCCGGCAAGATGATTGATGTCATCGGCTTCGGCGACAACCGCGCGCCGATGCAGCGGCCGGTCATCCATTGCGATCGCAAATTCACGAACTACGGCAAATCGGGCATCCCAGTCTCCGACTGGTTCCCGCACGTCGGCGGCATGATCGACGACATCGCCGTTGTGCGCTCGATGTATTGCAGCGAGCCGAATCATTTCCCCGCCGTCATCGAAACCGTCACCGGCCATCGCGGTCGGCAATTCGATCATCCGAGCCTGGGCGCCTGGGTGTCGTACGCGCTGGGAAGCGCCAACCGCAATCTGCCGACGTTTGTGAACATCGGCCGGCCCTCCTCGCCCGTGCAATTGACCGGCGGCTATCTCGGCGCCGAAGTCTCCGCGACTCCTTTCGCGGCAGGCGCAACTCCGATTCCCAATCTCTATCCGCCGCGCTCCAGCACCATCGCCGAGCGCGATCGGCAGATGGCGGCGCTTTTAGAGATGAACGAGGACTTTCGCCAGCGGTATGCGATCAACTCCGACATCGCCGCCCGATCCAAGTCATATGAGCTGGCGGCGCGTATGCAGCTATCTGCCCCGGAAGCCGTCGATTTTTCCAATGAGCCGGAGAATGTGCAGGCGCTGTATGGCATCGGCGAGCAGCCGACGGACGACTTCGGCCGCCAGCTTTTGCTGGCGCGTCGACTCGCCGAGCGCGGCGTACGCTTTATCCAGATCTGCCACGCGGGCGGCGGCAACGGCGGCTGGGACGCGCATGGAGACATCAAGACCCACGCCCCTCTTTGCCGCGCCACCGACAAGCCGATCGCCGGCCTGCTCCGCGATCTCAAGCAACGCGGCATGCTCGATCAAACTCTGGTCGTCTGGGCCAGCGAATTTGGCCGCAGCCCCTGGTCGCAAAACACCACCGGCCGCGACCACAACCCCAAAGGCTTCACCGCTTGGCTCAGCGGCGCCGGAATCAAAGGCGGCACAGTCCACGGCGCCACCGACGACGTAGGCTACAAAGCCGTCGACCATCCGCACTATTACAGCGACCTCCACGCCACGATTTTGCAACAGCTAGGATTGGATCACACAAAGCTGGAGATTCCGGTGCTGGGAAAGACGCAACGATTGGTGGAAGAGGGGGATGGGCCGATTGAGCAGATTCTGGCCTGAAAGAGTGACGCGTTCGTCCGACGCGCCAGAGGATAGCGGAGAAAAAATCGCTGACGGAACTTCCTGCCTGTCGCGCAGCGTCATTACCGTTTAGCCGCCGTGCTTGCACGGCGCGTCAAGCGGTACCGAAAACCGAGCGCCATCCTCCGATTCCATAAGTGGCCGACCAGAGTCCAGCTTTGGATACCAGAGGAACTTGCTTCCACAATCCGACTCCCCGCCGGTATGCTTCTTCGGGAGTCTTTAGGCGCGAGGCATGTCCAGAA
>DATBDZ010000340.1:0-13024 GCA_036276235.1 Humisphaera sp.
GCTTCGGAGTACCTCAGCATGACGGTTCCCTGGGCCCGCATTCGAGAAATGCGACGGGCTTTCATTGCATTTGCGCTGCATTCATTTCTGGTTATCGCTGCCGTTTCATTTCTCGGGGCTTGTGACCGTCAAAAACAAGCATCCCCCCAACCATCAACCAGCGCCAAATCCCCCAGAGTCGTCTCGCTCGTCCCTACCGCCAGCGACATCATTGAAGAAATCGGCGCGGGCGATCATCTGGTTGCCGTCAGCAATTATGATGTTGATCCGCGGACGACTTCTCTGCCGCACGTCGGCGATTATCTGACGACCGATTGGGAGCGGATCGTCCCGCTGCAGCCGCAGGTGATCATTACGCAGTATGCGCCGGGAAGGACACCGGAAGGGTTTTCCCAGCGGCTCACTGCGCTCGGTGCGACGCAGGTCAACATCAAAGTCGATCGTCTGGACGATATTTACGGTACGATCCTCCAGCTCGCGGACGCCTGCGGCGAACATCAGAAGGGAATCGATGCTCGCAAGAAACTGCAAGAGACGATCGATGCCGTCCGCAAGCGGGTGGCGAATGAACCGCCGGTGGCGGCGCTGATTGTGCTTGGGCCGGATGCGAATAGCGCCGCGGGGTCGGATACATTCTTTGATGATGTGCTGAGCGCGGCGGGCGGGAAGAATGTCGTCGCGGGCATGGGCATGTATCCTTCGCTGGATCGCGAGCAATTGCTGACGCGGCAGCCGCAGGTCATCATCCAGCTTCTGCCGATGGCCGGGCCGCAGGTGATCGAGCAGGCCAAGGCAAGCTGGCAATCGATGCCACAACTGCCGGCGGTGAAAAATGGCCGCGTCGTGAGGCTGACCGAATGGTACGTGATGCACTCGGGTTACGAAGTGGGAACGCTGGCGCAGCGCTTCGCGGAGATTCTCCATCCAAACTTGACGACGCAATCAACCCAAGCCTCGACCCATCCATCAACCGCCCCTCCATCGAGCCCCCGTCCATGAAACGATGGAGCGGCGGCGCGCTGATCCGCACCATCGCGATCAGCATCGCCGTCTGGGCGGTGATCGCGATTTTGTGCAGCCTGGTCGGCTCCAGCCGAACGCTCGGCTGGCCGCGGCCATTCATCGTCGTCGATGAGCAGGGGCATCATTCGCTCAATCAAATCCTGGGGATTCGATTTGGCATGATCCTGCTGGCATCGCTCATTGGCGCGGCACTCGGATCGGCCGGCGTCGTTTATCAAGCGATTTTGCGGAATCCGCTGGCGGATCCGTATCTGCTGGGCGTCAGCAGCGGGGCATCATTGTTTGCCTTTGTCTGGCGCCTCCCAAGGCAGATCGCTTTCGCGACGAAGGTCATTGTCGCTCTTGGTCAGCAGGCGAGCTCATTTCTGGGCGCGATCATTTCGGTCGGCACTGTACTGCTGCTGGCCCGCAAGCGAGGAAGGCTCGAGCCCGTCACGCTCTTGCTCGTGGGTGTGATTGTCAACGCGATCAATGCCGCGATCTTTTTGCTAATCTACAGCCTGTTTCCCGAAGGCGCGGCGGCCACGGGCAGCGCCTTCGGATTTCTCGTCGGCGGAATTCAAACCAATCTCACCTTTGCCCAGGAAGCATTCGCGGCGATTGTTTTTCTGATTGGCTGGCTGGTGCTGATTTACCTCTCCGGCCAGCTCAACGCCGCCATGTTGAGCGAGGCCGAGGCCGAGTCGCTGGGCGTCAGCATCCAGCGCGTGCGCTGGACGGCGTTGATCGTCGCGTCGATCGTCACCGCGGCGGCCGTCGCAGTGAGCGGCCCAATCGGATTCGTCGGCCTGATCTGCCCGCATCTCACGCGAATGATCGTCGGCCAGGACCAACGCCGCCTGCTGCCCGCATCCACAGCAGCAGGTGCCGCGCTGCTAGCAATCGCCGACGCCGCCACGCGGCTGCTTTCGGGAGCGAAATTCGTCAATACCTTTTTACCGGTAGGTGTTCTCACCGCGCTGCTCGGCGGGCCGTTTTTTCTATTCTTGCTCTGGCGCAACCGACGGCAACTCCAATGAAAACCCGCGATCAAAGAACATCATGCTCGGATGATGATATCGGCTTGACGAAGCGCAGAAGGACTCCCGACCCCCTTCGGAATGTCGGCTTGACGCACAGCGGAAGGACTCCCGACCCCCTTCGGAGCGTCGGCTTTACGAAGAGCGGAAGGACTCCCGACCCCCTTCGGAGCGCGAGACACGGAGACGGCGGGCAGTGCGCGCCCTACGGGCGCCTTTCCGACTCCCTCGCCCCTGTACTCAGGGGAGAGGGTTGGGGTGAGGGGACGAACGCGTTGACTTGCAAACGGCGCCATATCGCGAGTCGCCGTCCTCTCACCCTGCCCTCTCCCCTGAGTACTGGGGAGAGGGTTCTGAGCGCGCCGCTCCGCCAGCAAAGTAGGGCGGGATTTATCCCGCCGATCCGTTCCACAGGCGACGGAAGGACTCCCGACCCCCTTCCGTCGGACGACCGCCTTCCGTCGGAAGGGGGTCGGGAGTCCTTCCATAGGCCGCGCGTAGGGCGGGCACTGCCCGCCGCTGTTGTGGAGGGGATGCGGTAGTGCCGGATACCTCATCAATCCTCCTTGACGCGCAGCGGCTCGAATTCTCCTACGGCCGCCGACCGGTTCTGCGCGGAGCGACGCTTTCGCTCGCCCCCGGCGAAGTCGTCGCACTCCTTGGCCCCAACGGCAGCGGCAAGAGCACGCTGCTTCGCGCGCTGCTCGGCCAACTCCGCGCTGGCGGTGAGATCCAATGGAATTCGCAGCCGCTCGCGAAATGGCGACGCCGCGATCTGGCGCGGTTCGTCGCATATCTGCCGCAGACTGCCGCGTGGGAGCCGGAGCAAACTGTCGCCGATGTGTTGCGGCTGGGGAGATCGCCTTATCTTCAGGCCTTCGGTCTGGAATCCGATCGCGACATGCAGGTGGTTCATCAGGTCGCGCAGACGCTAGCGCTCACCGATCTGCTCGATCGCCACCTTGACGAGCTTTCCGGCGGCCAACGCCAACGCGCGTTCCTTGGCCGCTGTTTGGCGCAAGAGCCCAAGGCGATGCTGCTGGACGAGCCAAACACCCATCTCGATCTGCGGCATCAAGTCGAGTTCGGCCAACTGCTCACTCGCCTCGCCCGCGAAACCGGCCTGGCGGTCCTGATGGCATCGCACGATCTAAACCTGGCGAGTCAGTTCGCAGATCGCCTGCTGCTGCTCCACGAAGGCGCGATCGTCGCCGATGGGAAGGCCGCCGATGTGTTAAAGCCGGATCTGCTGGAGCGCGTCTACGGATTGCCGATGCAGCAGATCGTGCATGGCCATAGCGTTTATGTTTTCCCGGCGCTCCCACCCTCTCCCCTGTACTCAGGGGAGAGGGCAGGGTGAGGGGACAGCGAGTCGCGATATTGCGCGGTTCGCAAGATTGACGCGTCCGTCCCCTCACCCCAGCCCTCTCCCCTGAGTACAAGGGAGAGGGAGAAAGCGCGCCGATTCCGTCATCGATATCCAGCACGGCTACAATGAACCGCATGGACCTCGTCTACCTCGACAACAACGCCACCACCAAACCAGCGCCGCAGGTGCTCGAGGCGATGCTCCCATATTTCACCGAGCATTACGGCAACGCTTCAAGCGTTCATCGCCTTGGCCAGCGCTCGCGGCAGGCGATCGACGAGGCGCGCAGTCAGGTCGCCCGGCTCCTCCACTGCGCCGATGCAGAGCTCATCTTCACCGGCGGCGGGACTGAGGCGATCAACACCGCCATCCGCGGCATCCTCGCCGCCCGCGCGCCGCTAAATCGCATTATCACCAGTACCGTCGAGCACTCCGCGACGCGCGAACTGTGTGCGCAACTCGCCAAGGAAGGGGCGCAGATCGTCGAGATTTCCGTCGATTCGCAAGGCGCGCTGGATCTGGAATCGCTCAAGAGCGCCCTCACCGAAGATACGGCTCTGGTCACATTGCTCTGGGCGAATAACGAGACGGGCGTTTTGTTTCCCGCGCCGCAGATCGCAGAAATCTGCAAAGCCGCGCGCGTGCCGTTTCATTGCGACGGAACTCAGGCGATCGGCAAGATTCCCGTCGATGTCGCCGGCATGGGCTTCGATGCGATGAGCTTTGCCGCCCACAAATTTCACGGCCCCAAGGGAGTCGGCGGCCTGTTCATCCGCCGCGGCGTGCGCGTGCGCCCGCTCATCATCGGCGGCCCGCAGGAACGCAGCCGGCGCGGCGGGACGGAAAATGTCCCCGGCATCGTCGGCATGGGCGCGGCGGCGCAGCTCGCAATCGAATCGCTTCCGCAGATGTCGCGCGTCGCGCAACTGCGCGATCAGCTGGAGGCGAATATTCTCTCGCGGATTGAATCGACCTACGTCAATGGCCGCACCGATGAGCGGCTGCCGAACACGACGAACATCGGCTTCGCCCGCCTCGAAGCCGAGGCGATCTTGCTTTTGCTCAGCGAGCAAAACATCTGCGCCAGCGCCGGCGCCGCCTGCAGCAGCGGCAGCCTGGAGCCGTCCCACGTCCTGCGCGCGATGAAAATCGACGACAAAATCGCCCATGGGGCGATTCGATTCAGTCTGTCGCGATTCACCACCCAGCAGGAAATCGATCGCGCGCTGGAAGTGTTGCCAAAGGTGATAGATCGCTTGCGCGCGGTGCTGCCGGTTGGATGAACCCAACCGTTTCGCCGCTCGCCGGCTTCGCGATCCGTAAGACCTTTCTCTATGACTGGACGCGCCAGCCCTTTCTGGCAGCTTGAATTGCCCCAAGAAGCCAAGACGCCAAGAGCGCCAAGGAAATTCAATGCGTTTTGTGGAATCGACAGCGTTCGGTGATCCCCTCGTTTCTTCTTGGCGTCATGGCGTCATGGCGTCTTGGCCTCTTGGCGCAATAAACCCCACCCGGAACGCGCGACGTAGGAACGCGCTCTCCCGAGCCAATGCCCCCGGCGGGATTCGAACCCGCACGGCCATTTCTGGCCATCGGATTTTAAGTCCGAAGCGTCTGCCATTCCGCCACGGGGGCCGGCAGCCCGTGGCAAAATCCCGCGTGGCGCGACGCCCGCGCGACTTTTGCCATGGGCTGCTCAGCTTCGCAGAATCGCACAGGGCCGCGGCACCGTCAAATATCCCTTGAACTAGGGGGGTGCGGATTTTATGGCGCACTTTGCCTCGCTTTGTCGCTTAAACCTAAAACGCCTGCGGGGCCGAAAGGTGCAAATGCTGGGATCGATGAGTGATGCCGCACCCCGCCGGGCTTTTTTGGAAGCCACTGGCTTCCACCACATCCATCGGCAACGCAGCCGCTCCATGGGTCCGCCGGGTACCCGACAGTTGCGAAGTGAAGCATCGTTCTCAAGAAATTGTACGCATCCCTTCGTCCGACCTCTTCGCCGAGATCATCCTGGCGTACTGGGCTTCCAGGTTGCGAATAAACCGTTCGCTATCAGTCAGCGGCGAGCCGCGCATGCGCGCGCGTAATTCGCTGCGGATACGTGTGAGCCGCGGGATGTCGCGGGCCAGTTCAATCGCCAACTGCTCATACTGTTGCGGCGTATTCGCAATCAGATCTTGCAGACCGACGTTACTTAGCAGGCTTACGCCGACGCGCGAGCGGTGCGTGTTGCCGGCGAGCGTGACGACCGGCACTCCCATCCAGAGGGCTTCGCAGGTGGTCGTGGTGCCGTGATAGGGGAAGGGGTCGAGGGCCACGTCAATTTCGCTGTAGCGTTCGAGGTGTGCGCTGAGGGACGCCACCGTGGAAAGCAGGACGAGGCGGTCTTCGGCGATGCCTCTACAGGCAAACATTTCGCGCAAGGAGCGTTGATTGTCCGGATCATGCAGCGACCGGTTCTTGAGTACGAGCCGCGAGTGGGGGATTTGCCGCAGGATGCGCGCCCAAAGCTCGATCACCCGCTCGGAGATTTTCGGCATCGCGTTGAACGAGCCGAAGGTGATGCGCCCGGTCGCGGCACTGGGAACTGGTGATACGTTCGGCGAGTTTTGCGGCGGCTGATAGCAAATGAAACAATCGGGCAGGCGCACCAATTCCTCGGTGTGCAGGGATTCTGTCATTGCGGCTGGATCACAATGGGCGTCGGTGATGCGGTAAGCCATGATCTCGCGCGGAAGGCCCGTAGTATTTGGATATCCCAAATAGGTGACCTGAATCGCGGCGGGCCTGCGTGCAAAAACCATCAATCGATTGCGGCCGGTGTGACCGGCCAGATCGACGAGAATGTCGATGCAATCCAGGCGAATCAGCCGATCCAGATCGTCATCTGTCATCCGCGCCACCTCGCGCCAGTCATCAGCGGGAACGAACTGGCGCAGCCGAGCCGTCACTTCGTCTGGTGCCTCGACGTCGCAATATATAATCGGGTGAACGTTCGTTCGATCGTATCCTGACAGAAGCGGAGCAACAAAATGGGAAACGGGATGGGCGCGCAAATCTGGCGAGATGTACCCGACGCGCAACGGAAGATTTAATTGTTCCTGTGGCTCGTGATCGGCCAAAGTGGGCGCGTGAACCTTCGCCCACGCTTTGTGTTCCTCAAAGAGCGAGGCGTCATCGATTGTCGGCGAATAATTAAGCGCCAACAGCATGTCGCTATGAAGCCGATGCGCTTTGGGATTTTGCCCCAAAGCCTGGCGGTAAGTGGCGATCGCTTCATCGAACCGCATTGTTTCCAGGAGCGCGCCGGCGAGATTGCCGCGCGAACCGTTATCGCGGGGATTCAGCCGAATCGCGGCACGGTATGCGTCGGCAGCCGCCGATAGCTGGCCCAAATGTTCAAGGGCATAGCCGAGGAATGGGTAGGCTTCGGCGCTACTTGGGTCGAGCGCGATCGCCCGCCGCGCAGTGTCGGCCGCCTCGTGAAAGCGGGCCAAGTGGTTCAACACGTCCGCAAGATTGCCCAGCGCCTGCGGCCAATCGGGCTGCAATTCCAGCGCCCGCGAAAGCGCCGCCAGCGCGCCCGCGTGGTCACCGGCCTTGTTCAGCGCAGCGCCAAGCTGCGCGTGGAGCGGCGCCAGCGCCGGCTCGATCGCCAGCAAACGCCGGCAGGCGTCGGCCACTTCCAGAAATCGTCCTTCGCGTATCAGGATCGAGCAGAGCGCATCGTGAGCCGGCGCGAAGCGCGGGTTGATCGCCAGCGCTTGGTGCTGCGCGGCAATCGCATCTTCAGTCTGTCCTCGTTTGTCCAGTGCCAAGCCTAAAGCGTGATACGCCCGCGCGTCTGATGGACGCAACCGGATCGCGGCGTGACAAGCTTCGATCGCCTCTTCATCGCGGCCGGCTGTGCGAAGCGCATTGCTCAAATTGACGTAAATCTCGCCCAGGGGATTAGCGGCGATTGCTTTGCGAAAGAGCTCAATCGCCTCCGCGGCGCGGCCCTGCTGGCCCGCGAGCACGCCAAGCAAATTCAGCGCATTGGCATCAGTGGGATTCAGCGAAAGTAGATGATGATAAATCGATTGCGCCTGGTCGAGGCGACCCGCGCGATGGTGCTCAACGGCCTGCTCAAGAAGCTGCTGCGACGTCATACCGAATGGCAATCAATGCCCTGCCCAAGCTAACCGGGTGCCGGCCGGAACGCCACGCGAGCAAGCCATTGGCTATTTGAAGATCGTCAATGGAAAGAACCTCGGTTTTTTGAAATCTGGAATGTAAGCTTCCTTCCCACATGAAAGAGCAGATTGGCCTGATTCAGACCCGCGGAATTGGCGACATCATCATTGCTCTGCCAATCGCGGATTATTTTATCGAGCAGGGCCACGACGTCCATTGGCCCATTGACGAGCGATTCGTCAACTTTTTTCGCGACGCCAAACCGCAAGTCAATTTCATTCCAATCGCGCAAGATGCAGGCGCAGCCAATTGGGTGCAGCGATTCTTCCTTGACGATCCGATGATGCTTTTGCACGCCCTTAATTGCACTCGTATCATTCCTCTTTACGCTGAACTCAAGAACACGTCCGTGGTGAATACAGCGCTGGCTGATGCCCTGAAATTCGACGAATACAAATACGCGGCAGCCGGCGTCCCCTTTTCCAGAAAATGGAACTTGCGCATCCGGCGAAACGCGGCGCGGGAGCTGGCGCTGCACGAACGATTGTGCATTAAAGGGGAATACATGTGCGTGCACACCACAGGATCGGATCGCTCAGTGGCAATGACGATTTCTCCGGCCTGGCGGAAGAAATATCAGATCATCGAAGTGCGCGAGCTGACGGACAATCCGTTCGATTGGATCTATACGCTCGAACATGCGGCCAAACTCGTGCTCCTGGATAGCTGCTTCTCGAACCTGGTAGAGCAATTGAACATTCAGGTGAGCAAAAGCCTGATCCTGCGGTCAAACATCCTCAACACGCCTGTGATGATGAATGGATGGGAATTTCTCTGCTTCCCAAAGGCAGGACGATGATATCGCGGCCCTAGATTTGACGCCGTTCCTCCGCATCCCCTGTGATTGGTCGAATCCTTCCGCGAAGTCTCCATCGTCCCAATCATCGCTGGACTTGGCCAGCACAATCCAGCCGTGGTACTCGATGCTCATGATCCCTCCAGAATGAGTTCCGAGCCTTTTTGGATCATGCGAAACTACTTCTTTGGTCCATCAAGCCGTTTCGTTTTCGGCGGCGGTAGAAAATTCTGGCTCGTCACGACCGCGCGGCCCGTCTTTTCTTCCAGCTCCAGGCGGGCTTTCTTTGCGATGTTGCCGCCGGTTCGGGCGGCCGACTTGTTTTCGTCCATGCCGGTGGCATCGGTTTTTTCGGCGATTTGCCGGGTTGAAAGCTCGGCCAGCGCGGTGAAGATCAGTTCCGCCTCGCTCATGTGGTCGCGAAGGTTGTGATTCTTTAGCCCTTTGATGGACTTGTGATCCTGTATGGTCACTCCGGACCATTCCTGATGAATGATGTTGGTAAGGATGGCGAATTCATCGCCCTTCCTGACTTGGTGCGTGGCCCAGTAGTCGGTCAGCTTGTTGCGGGTTTCCTGCCCGGTCATCCGCTGCTGGATCCACTTTTCGCTGCGACCCTGTTTTTGCCATGTTTCCCGCGCGCGATCCAGCGCCTGAGCGGGGTCGGTCATCTCCTGCATCCGCTCGTAGCCGACCTTTGCGAGCCAGAGCTTGATTGGCTCGGCCTTGGGGCTAGGAACGCTTTGGACCAGGCGAAGCAAAGTTTGCGCGCTGGCAACGTCGGTGAGGTAACTCTTGCCATCGGCCGCGGGCATTTTCAGTCGGTGACAATCTGTCACCGACTGACTGCCTTCCTTTTTGAGTCGTTCCTTCAGCTTATTCCAGTACTTGCGGGCCGTCTGGAAATCCGGCTGCTGGGTCAATACAGCGATGATATCCACCACCGAGAAAAGCCACGTTTGGGTCTTCTCGTCATACACTCGGCGGATCTCATGATTCTCGAATTGGACGGGTAGATTCTTCATGGGTGGTGGCCCCTGATTGGTCGTAAGTTTTTCGCTGTGCGCGATAATAACGCCGACGCCCGGGCGCAACCAGCGTCGCCTGATGTTTTAGTAGTTTTCAAGTTTCAAGTTTCGGGTTTCGGGTGGAGGGAGGGCAACACATCGCTTCACCTGAAATCCGCTCCCACCAAGATATTAGCATTTTGTTCTTGCACTCCCACCCCCCGACCGTTATCCTAACATATATCTAACCTGAAGGAGGTTATCGTATGTCGAATCTTGCGAATGGGATGGCCGCGCCGGCGCCGGTGCGGGGGGAGCTTTCGGTGCCGCAGCAGCGGGCATTGGCGGTTTTGATTGAGGGGAAGGCATTGAAGGAGGCGGCGGAGGGGGCCGGCGTCAATCGATCAACCCTCTATCGCTGGATCAGGCAGGACGCGGCGTTCGCGGCCGCCTACAACGCGTGGCAGCAGGAGGCCGCCGAGTCGGCAAGGGCGCGGATGCATGCCTCCATTCATCTGGCGGTGGAGAGGGTCATTCGCTGCATGGAGAATGATCAGGATCTGTCGTTCAAGGTGATCAAGGAGATGGGGATCCTCAAGCCGCGCGCTGCGGGGCAGATCGATGCGGATCGCCTGCGTCAGGAGATGGCACTGGAACAGCGCGACTTGGCGCGGCGATTCGATGAAGCCGCGGAGCCGCCAGCCCGGCGGATTGTGTCGCAGGTGACCACAACGCCAAGCCTGCCGACGGCGGAGCCGGTGGCGCAGTCGCCGCCGACTGACGCGACGAGTGCAGTAACAAGCGAGACAAACGACGAGACTTCCGCGTGAAGATAGGCAAAATGGTGCACGATTTGGAGCCGATGTTGATTAGCGTAAGTTGATTATTTCCAACATATTGCGCCTATCATATCTACTAACTTGAATGCACCATTTGCACCATTCTGGGCTTTCCGCGAGGCGCTGGAGGCGCAGGCCTCACCACAAGATCTGGTGGACGAAAGTGGTGCTTTGGATGTTACAGCCTTCCGAGGTGTAACAGACGCATGGATGACATAAATGACTCTATCGTAACCCGTTGCGCGATGGGTAGCGCCCGTGTGACACAGGCGCAGTTGTAACATTTGTAACCTGCAAACGGCGCTGAGCCGACTAAGTAATCCCGGCTTGAATGCAGCTTCGTTGAGCAACATTAAGATGAACAGTAGGATGCGGAAGCGGGTTAAGGGTCAGACGAAGATCAGGACGTTCGTTGAGGCATGAGAAGTGATGACACGCACACCATCGTTAATGACCGCAATTCTGATTTCGCAGATGGCGGTGCTCTCGGCCGCCGCGCAACCGGCGCCCGGTCCGGCCAGTCGCCCGGCGGAAGTGCGGGCCGAGCGCGATTTCAGCGCGCAGATGGCCAAGCTCGACGCGGAGTATCGCAGCAAAAAGTTGGAAGTCCTCAAACGGTATGTCGCGCAGCTCGCGTTCGTTAAAAGCCTGGAGGTTCGTTCCGGTGACCCTGCCGAGGCACAGCGCCTCTTTGATTCCATCAACTATGTGAACGCGAAGATCGCTGAGCTCGATCCGCCGCGCCCTGCGGGTGAAGCGGCGTTTGCGTTTAGTCTCGTGATGTCCGAAGCCATGCATCAGAACGTAGTCAATGTCAGCCTGACTGACATCGCCATTCTGGATAAGTCCATCGACAATCCAGTGCAAAACGTAGTGTGGCAGGCAAAGCTCGCCGCCGATCAACAAGAGCGGCTGACAAAGTTCCTGCGCACCTTTCCGCTCGCCCAGCTCCGCGATTCCTACGCCAACTCGAATGTGAATGACGGCTACTTCGTCACGTTCATAATCCAACTCGGCGACACGCCGACCCGCACAATCACCGTCTCCAACGCCAGGCAGCGCGATCTGGAACGGCTGGTCGAAGAGATAAATGACCTCATCCCACCCAAATTCATTATGACGAAGCTTCACTGAGGGGTCTTCTTTGGAGTACTTGCGTCGATTCCGCAGCTCCGCCGCGCGTTGCCAGCGGATGCATTTTGATGACGAGGATGAGCGGATCACTCGCTATCTGCTGAAACCGTGCCTATTGTTATTGCGTAAATGAAGGTGTTTGGGCGATGGGGCGCCGTCTGCGGGCGAATTTGTTTCGCCTGACTTGACAGCGATTCTTTTTCTTATATCCTTCTCGTCCCGATTTGGGCAGCGGTCGTGTTGTCGCTGCTGTCGGGAAAAGAACGCAACGAAGCGACGCAAAGAAGCAATTAAACGAGTCGGAAGGACGCGCTAAATAGCATGCCCGGAGATCGGATTCGAATTCGGATGGAAGCCTACGACCACCGGGCTCTCGATGCGTCGGCGAAGGACATTGTTGACCACGCCAAGCGCACCAATGCCCGCGTGTGCGGACCGATTCCGATGCCGACGCGCATTGAGCGCTATACTGTATTACGCAGCCCGCATATCGATAAGAAGTCTCGTGAGCAGTTCGAGATGCGGACGCACAAACGCCTGATCGATATCTTCGACGCCACCCCGCGCACGGTTGATGCGCTTCAGCGTCTGGTTGTGCCGGCGGGTGTTTTTGTGAAGATCAAGATCTAATTTTTCGCCGTACATACATGCCCCTGCTGCAAGGGGCATCTTTTTTCGGACCGTGGGGTTCAACCAAGAACCCAATCGCCCAGATAGGGCCGCGTGTCGAGGATGTTTATTTGTTTGTTGGTGGGTTGTGGGTAGTTGGTTGTGAGTTGTCTGCTGCAATTGACAACCGACAACCAACAACTAACAACCCACAAATGAGATTGACATGACTCCAGCACTGCTTGGCAAAAAGATCGGAATGACCCGGGTCTACAACGAGAAGGGGACCGTAATCCCCGTGACCGTTGTGCAGGCGGGCCCGTGCGCGGTGACGCAGGTCAAGACCGTCGCATCGGACGGGTATGATGCCGTCCAGCTTGGGTTTGATGAATGCAAGCCCAAGCACACGACCATCCCGCTGATGGGCCATTGCGCCAAGGCGGGCGTCGGCCCGCGGCGGCATTTCCGCGAGATTCGCCTCAAAGAAGCGACCACGCTCGCGGCGGGCGCTACTGTTGGCGTCGATGTGTTTAACGGCGTGCAGTACGTCGATGTGATCGGCACCAGCAAGGGCAAGGGCTTTGCCGGCGTTATGAAACGCCATCATTTCGGCGGCCAGTGCGCCTCGCACGGCACCGAACGCAAGCACCGCTCGCCCGGCTCCATCGCGTCGCGCGCCACGTGGCGCGGCCAGTGCGGTAAGCCTAAGAAGGGCGTTCGCATGGGCGGCCACATGGGCATGGATCAGGTCACCACCCAGAATCACCCATTGATTAAGGTCGATGCTGAGAAAAATCTTCTGCTGATCAAAGGTGCGCTGCCGGGTCCAAACGGCAGCCTTCTTTTTATCCGCAAGAGCATAACGGCCAGGACGCCAAAGGCCGAGTAGGGAATAAGTTGCCAGTTGCCAGTTGTCAGTTGCCAGTAAAGACAAATGCATTTGATTTCCACTGGCAACTGACAACCGGCAACTGGCAACTTATTGCACG
>DATBDZ010000341.1:0-39961 GCA_036276235.1 Humisphaera sp.
CCCTCTCCCCTGAGTACAGGGGAGAGGGTTCTAAGCGCGGCGGGTTAAAACCCGTCCTACGCCGCGGCGTCGTCATTCTCACCAAAGATTATGCGCGCCACATATCGCAGCCCCGCGAATGCACCCCCGTAAGACACCAGCAACAATACGGTAACTAATACCCTGTCTCTTGCCGACAGATTCTCCCTGAACAACGTCATCAAATACGCCGAACCCGCAAGTGTAAGGAAGAAGCCGATCGGCGCGATAACGCATGCGAGAAGAATCCGCAGGGCCGATATACCGCGAGGACGTACTCTGGGCGTCCGATATTCGAGGACCGTCGGCCGCGTGGGCTCGAGCGGATATTGTTGAGTATTTCCGTCGGGCACCACGATAGCTAAAGTACCAAACTTCAAAGCCGTGCGGGAAGAGAATTCGGCCAATGGGCACCAGGCTGGCGCTTTCATGAATCGAGACGTATGCCACACAAGCTCGACTACACCGTGCTGCCATCCCTGCGTACCGCTGCAAGCATCACGTTCATTGTGAATCTGATTTCGCTGATCGCGTCCGTCGGCGTGTCGTTTTACATCCTCGCCAACTCCGATAGCTGGGCCCGCCTACTTGAAATCTTTGCCGCCGTCGGCGGGCTTCTTGTTCAAATCGTTATCACGTTCATCTCGTCCTGTACTCGTCCGCGAAAGTGGCAGGTGCCATTGGCCGCGCTTGGGATCTGGTTCGCCGACATAGCGCTGGCTATCTTTCTGCCGGCAACGGGCGGGCATAGTTGAACGAGGGTGCATCTAATGGACGACGCGGACATCAATTCGTCTTCACGCCGTCAACGAGCCTTGAGCGAGGGGGCGGATTCTCAGTGCGCGCATTGAGAATTCGCGCTTGGAGAATCCGCCCCCTCGCCTTCGGCTCGTTGGCGGCGTGGTGACCGCGTTTAGCAAAGGGTACGCGCCCTGCAATTTGGTCGGTGAAACTGCGCCCATCTCGATTAGAATCATTGCATGAGAACTGTCACTTCATTGCTGATACTTGCGCTGCTCTCAATGACTGTCGCCACGGCTCAGCAAAATACCCCCGCGACGCGGCCTGCCGCCGATGTCGGCGGTTCTCCTGACGATATTCAGATCGAGATCGCCCTCTTTGGCAGCGGCACGCATCTGGCCGATGTGACGGACCGCGTCGTTCAGCTTCTGCATTCTGAGCCGCAGGGCTTTGTCGCGCGGGCCGACTGGCTGCGCATTGATCCCGCTCCCGGACAATCCAAATCACTGCTGATCCGCTATCGCTACCACGGCAAACAACGCCACTACATGATCAGCGGCGGTGTCCGCGCGACGTTTGCCGCGATGATGGACGTAGACGATAAGAAATGAGCGGCTTCACCCCGTCGCTCGTTCCCCAAACAGCTTGCCGGTTGCATTCTGGCCGGCACTGAGCGTGACAGTCAGCACCCCGCCGGCGGGCGTGGTGGCTGCAATACCTGCGATGGGGACGACGCGCACGGTGTACGTGCCGGCGGCGAGGCCGGTGAAGGACCAGTTGCCGTTGATGTCGGTTGTGGTGCTCTTGTCGCCGGTGTCGAGTTTGCCGTTGTGGTTGAGATCGAGATAGACGGTCCACAGTCCCACGCCAAACTCGCCGTTGTCGATCTTGCCGTCGGCGTTGGAGTCGCCGAAGACTTTGCCGGAGATCGAGCCCAGGGCCGCCGAGACAGATTCAGTGAAGGTGGCTTTGTTGGATTTGTTGCTCTTGGCGTCGGTGATTTGCTCCGACACGGTCAGGGGGCCAGCCTTTGCGAAGGTGTGCTGCACCGCCGGGATAGCGCCGGCGGTCGGGAGTCCCACGATTGTGTCGGCCGATCCGTCGCCCCAGTTGATGTCGAGCTTGAACGGACCTGTCGCACCGTTTTGTGTGAACGATCCGAGACTCACCAACGTGCTGGCGCCAATTGCCGCGGTCTGATTGGCCGGCGGCTTGATGACGATCGAGGCAGTTGTCGGCGGCTGCGCTTCGACAGCGCCGATATCCACGATGCCATTGACGATGCGCGTTAGGCCGCGCTGGTCGGTGAGGATGTTTGTCGGCAGCAGTGTGTTGAGGCCGTGATCGATCAGCGGGCTGCCGGCCAGGGGGAGCATGGTCGGCGAGAAGCCGCCGTTATTGGCCAGCGCGCCGAGCTTGGCGTTAAGCGGGCTGGCGATGGTTCCGGTGAAGTCCTGGGGGATCCAGTTGGAACTGCCGTCCGTCTTGCCGATTAGGTTGTGGCCGAATGAAGTGACCGAGCCGGAGAAATCCGGCCCATTTCCGCCGGTACCGGTGAGTGAGTTACCAGCGACGATAGTATTCTTCAGCACGAAGGTAAGCGGGCTGGCATCGAAGATGCCGCCGCCCGAAACGCCGGCGGTGTTGTTGGCGATGGTGACATTGGTGAGGGTGGCGGTGCCATCGTTATAGATGCCGCCGCCCTGGCCAGTGTTACTGAAATTCTTGAGTGCTTTGTTGGCGGAGAGGGTAACGTTCACGAGCGCGAGCGTGTGCTTGTTGGAATGGTTGTAGATCCCACCACCCAGAAGTGCTGAGTTTCCGCTGAAGGTGACGTTCTTCAGGACCGCGTTTCCGCCATTGGAAAACCCGCCGCCGTCGCCTCCGCTGCTGTTGTTTGAAACAATCGCGTTGGTGATCGTCAACAGCGTCGTGCCGGCGGTCAGCGAGGAGTTGGACATACCGCCGCCCTGATTGGCGGTGACGGTAAGATTTGTTGCCGTCGCGTTGGCAAAGTCGTTTTGAAATCCCATCCCCTTGTTGGCGGAAATGGTGACATTGGTCAGCGTCATCGTCGCGTCACTTAAGATGCCGGCTCGACCGTTATTGCTCGAAGTAACATTGGTGAGCGTTGCCGTGCCCGCTTCGCAATTGATGCCATTTGAAGCGTTCTGCGTCGCGGTAATGTTGTTCAGCGTAACCGTACCGAGACTGAGGATGCCGGCGGCGGACGAGCCGGCGCCGCCGTTGGTCACTGTCAGATTATTCAACGTCGCCTTGGCTCCGTTGCCGACCTCCAGCACCGACACGCCGAAAGTTTTTTGGCCGCTGATCGTCAAGCTGGCGGCGGGCCCGGTGATGGTTGTCAGCGCGGTCTTGTTCGTGATGATCAAAACGCTATTGAGCGTAATCGTCTTAGGCGTCGCAAAGACGGTCGGATCAAAAGTGATGCTCGTCGGCGTCGCGCTGCTGTTGGCGGTCGTCACAGCATTTCGCAAGCTGATCAACCCCGTGCTCGGCGGATAGATCGCATCGTTGATCGTATTAACCACGATGCCGCTCAAAAGTGTGCGGCCCTCAAGCATTTCGGCGAACGACCGTCCAGAACGATGGGCGCAAGAAGTCTTCCGAGAATTTGATGAGCGCATGTGGTTCTTCCTTCCTCAAAACAGAAATGACGAATGAGGGCTAACCAGAGAAGCACGGGGAAATCCGACGATGGTCTCCTCTCCGATTCCCAAACTTTTGTAAAGCTTGACCCGCGGCAATATTAATAATCACCACGGTCACACGCAAGCTGCGCCGCGGCTCGCCCAGCAGGAAGTCATATTCAACTCACCCGGAAGACGAGCCGCTGAGACCGCAAAGAGCGCAGAGACGTGTATAGAGATCGGGTACGTCTCTGCGCTCTCCGCGCTCTCCGCGGCTAATCCTCTGCGCCACGGCCGCGACACGAGACGTATCGGGAAGCGCAACATTGGGCGCTCTGGAGGCGCCACATCGCCACGGCACGACTGACCTGTCGCGCACTTCCGTTGGACATCCGTAGCGACTAAAGTACCACCCTTCTAATCCTCAACGAAAGAGCATTCGAGCATGATCGGCATAGGCATCATCGGAAGCGGCGGCATCGCGTTGGCCAATCACATGCCGGGGTTCGCACTTTGCCCCGATACCAAAGTCGTGGCGCTGTGCGATAACAATCCGCAGGTTTTGGAAAAGGCCAGCCAGACCTTTGGCATCAAGGACACTTACACGGATTATCTGAAGCTGCTGCAGCGCGATGATGTGACGGCGGTGGTGATCGCGACGCCGAACTTCCTGCACGCGCCGATTGCGCTGGCGGCGATTGCCGCCGGCAAGCACGTCATGTGCGAGAAGCCGATCGCCATGGATCTCCCTGAGGCGCGCAAGATGCAGGCCGCCGCCGAAGCGGCCAACGTGCGGCATATGACGGCATTTACCTATCGCTTCGTGCCGGCCATGCGCTACATGTATCACCTCGTGCAGCGCGGCGACATCGGCCGCCCCTATCACTTCCGCGCTCAGCGATTCCAGGATTGGTTTGACAAGAATCTGGGCTGGCGGCAGGTGAAGAAGCTGGCCGCCACCGGAGAGATCGGCGACATGCTCTCGCATCGCATCGATTACTCGCACATCCTGATCGGCCCGATGAAGCGGCTGGTGGCCGACATGCGGCGATTCGTTGACGTGCGCGGCGGGCAGCCCGCCGACGTCGATGACTGGGTATCCATCCTCGCGGAATTCGAAAGCGAATCGGGCGAGCGCCCGGTGAGCGGCGTGCTAGAAAGCACCAAGCTCGCCACCGGCCGCGGCGAAGGACATCGCGGGCTGGATCTGTGCGAAGTGAACGGCTCGGAAGGATCGATCGCCTACACGACGCAAAAGCCGCTGGAATTGCTGATCGGCAAGAAAGGCGGGCCTGATTTGCAGAAGGTAAGCGTGCCGCGCGAGTTTTGGGTGTGGCCGGGGTCGCCGCGTAATCCGGATCAGGGCGATCCGCTGGTGACGTTCCGCTATGACCAGAACTTCGAGTTCACGGACGCGATCCGCCATCATCGCCCCTGCTGGCCGTCCCTCCGCGACGGCGTCCGCGTGCAGGCGGTGATCGATGCGGCGCTGATCAGCGAAAAAGAGAAGCGTTGGGTGGATGTGCCGACCGTTGATTAGTAAGTGAGGATTCATGAGCAAGACTGCAATCATTACAGGCGCAGGAAGCGGCGTAGGGCGTACGACGGCGGTTCGCATGGTGCGGGAAGGTTGGCGCGTGGCGCTGATCGGCCGACGCGCTGATGCGCTGCGGGAAACCGCTTCGCAATGCGGCTCTGCCGATAAAGCGTTGGCGATTCCGTGCGATATCGCCGACCCGGCGGCGGTGATGAAGATGACCGCCGACGTGCTCGATCGATTCGGCAAGGTCGATGCCCTGATTCACGCGGCGGGCACCAACATCCCCAAGCGCTCCTGGGAAACCCTCACCGTCGATGATTATCGCGCCGTGATCGATACCAATCTCAATGGCGCCTTCTATTGCGTACGCGCCCTGCTGCCGAGCATGCGCAAAAACGGCACGGGGACGATCGTGCTGGTGGTATCCGATGCCGGCATCATCGCAAATGCCAAGGCGGGGGCGGCGTACGTCGCCAGCAAATTCGCCGCGCGCGGGATGGCCCAATCGCTCAACGCCGAAGAGCGCGCCAACGGCATCCGCTGCACGGCCCTCTGCCCGGGCGATATCAATACGCCGATCCTAGACAAGCGCCCCACCCCGCCGAACGAGGAAGCACGGGCGAAGATGCTTCAACCGGAAGATCTCGCGGATTGCGTGATGCTCTGCGTGAATCTTCCCGGTCGGGCGGTGGTGGAGGAGTTGGTGATTCGTCCTCGGTGAGTGCGAACGTCGAATACGGTCCTCTACTCCAGACGAGAGAGTCGGGGCGTGTCGCCCCGCAATCGGACCAACGGTCCGAACGATCACCATGCGATCATCTCCCCTCGCATACCACATCACCTTCGGAACATACGGAACACGTCTGCACGGAGACCCGCGAGGAACCGTCGATCATGCACAAAATCAATTCGGGGAGCCGATCATCGGCGCCGATCCGGAGTGGTGGGCTCTTGAACGGGCGCGAATGCGGTTCGATCCGGTCGTTCTTGATCGCGAGAAGATGTGTTTTATCGAATCGGTTATTCCTGATATTTGCATTCGTGGGAGTTGGACTCTTCATACTTGCGCCGCGGGACCGGATCATGTTCATACGTTGCTGACTGCGACCGCGGAAGGTGATGCGGTTCGGAAGTGGTTGAAGCGGTGGTTGGGGGAATGTCTCTCAGCCAGGTGGAGACTTCCCGATGGAGCGAGTTGGTGGGCCGAGGGTGGGAGTGTGAAGTGGGTATGGACGGATGAGTATTTTGCACGCGTGTTGGGGTATGTGAGGGATCAGCGGGCGTCGAGGTGAGGTCGCGCGAGACTCGGACCTTCGGTCCGACGGGGCGACACGCCCCGACTCCGTCGCGTTCGCAGGGAAGCGTTTTTTTCGTGGGTTCGTTATGCGGCGCGCGGGGGTGTATACATCTTCACACAATTCCGATTCGCGCTCTTCGCGTCATACAGGGCCTGATCGACCGCGCTGAGAAGTGACGGGAGCGTCAGGACGTTTTGCGACGCGGAGCGCTCGGCGATTCCGATGCTCAGGGTCGGTTGCTGATCGAGGTGCGTGATTGCGCTGGAGAAATCCACGGAGGCGAACGCCTGCCGCAGTTTTTGGACGACTTGCATGGCCTGGGCGATCGTGGTTTGCGGGAGGGCGACGACGAACTCGTCGCCGCCGAAGCGGAAGGCCAGATCGGTCTTGCGGAGCGTGATGCGGACGCAGTCGGCGAAGGCGCGGAGCAGATGATCGCCGGCGGCGTGGCCGTGCGTGTCGTTGATTTCCTTGAAGCGATCCATGTCCACCATGAAGATCGCCAGCGCGCGATTGTGCCGCTCGGCCAGAGCCACCTCGCGGCTGAGCAGATGATCGAGCGAGCGGCGGTTGTACAAGCCTGTCAGCGAGTCGGTCATGCTGCGCTGCTCTGCCTCGGCCAACAGATGCAGCGACGTCAGCGCCGATTGGGCGGTGCTGACATAAGTCTGAGCCAACTGCCGGCGCTCTTCTGTCCAACTCTGACTCGGCGGCATCAGCATGTGCGCCAAAAGCTGGATCTTCGCCCCGATGCTGAACGGCACGCAATACGCCGGCTGACATTCCGGTTGTTTGAGAAATTGGTCGATCGCGCAGCGCACCGGCGCGCCATCGCAACGAAACTGGCGCGGCTGATGTTGCCGCAGACAGGGGCAGGAACCGGAATCCATCTCCGCGATCGGCGAGGCGGTCAGCACATCCGCCGGCAAGGCGGCCTTGATCTGCGTCGTCGGGCTGGATTCCGCCTCGTGGCCGACGATCACGACACCGGAGAGGCTCAGCTCCGTTTGCAGAAAATGGGCGAGGGACGAGAAGATCTGCTCGGCTTTGCCGGCGCCTTGGATCGTCAATGAGAATTCCAGCAGTCGATCGACGGTCTGCGTGCGGCCGCGCAGTTCCGCCTGAATCCGCTCATTTTCATGGCGGGCATTGCGGAGGCGATCGACCATTCGATCAAAAGTATGCTGCAACCCGGCGACATCCGCCGCCGCGGGGGTTGGCGTTGGGTGGATTTCCAACTCCCCTTCAATGACCCTCGCCATTCCCGCGCGAACCGCGCTGAGCGAGCGGATCACGCGGTTGATTGCCAAAACCATGAGCATCAGCCCCAGCAAAGAAGCCAGGACGATGCCGGTCGTGAGCCGCCAGTGGAAAAAGGTGTAGGGGCCGATGTTGAAGGAGGATTGTTGGCCGGTCCACGTCATCGAGACGATCGCGCCGACACCGGTGATGGCCGTTGATAAGGCACAGAGGGAGAGCACCTGCATGCGCAGTGAGGTGCCTGAGATGAATTGCCGCACGCCCATAGCTCTTGGGTCTCCTGACCCACGGCCCGCGCCCCCGTCTATATCGGCTATAGGTCATACAGACTGAACCGCAACAGGCCGCGCAATCGCTAGGCACGGCAGAGTTAACGGCATCTTCGCGCATAATTCGCTTGGAAAAGTGGCGGAGGCTGCGTACATTATGGTCATGTCCACGGAAACGTCGCCTAATTCTCCAGCGACCGAGCGAACGACTGACCAAGAACTGTCCATCCTGACGGAAATCGGTCACCTCGTGTCGTCCACCCTTGAGCTTCGCGATGCCTTCGGGCAGGTCATGAAGATCATCTCCGATAAGCTGAACATGCATCGGGGCGCATTGGTTTTATTGGACGAGACCACCGGCCGCCTGCGCACGGAGGCGGCGGTCGGCATGACCGCGGAGGAAATCGAACGCGGCAAGTATGCCGTCGGCGAAGGAATCACCGGGAGCGTGGTGGCGACTGGCCGCCAGCGGGTGATTCCTGATGTCCGTCGCGAGCCGGATTTCCTGAACCGCACCGGCCGCCTGGCGGCTTACACCAACGAGGCGATCAGCTTCATCTGCGTCCCGATCAAGATCGAAGGACGCACCGCGGGCGCGCTCTCGGTCGATAAGCCGTTTAGCACTGATGAGCAGTTGCGCAGCGATACCAAGTTTCTGGAGATCATCTCCGCCTTCCTCGCACAGGCGATTCAGATCAATCGCATCGTCCTTCGTCAGAAGGAAGAGCTGCTTGAGGAAAACGCGCAGCTTCGCGCGCAGGTGCGCGATCGGTATCGATTCGAGAACATCATCGGCGACTCGCCGGCGATGCACGATGTGTTTGCCGTCGTCGGGCAGGTGGCTAACAGCCGCGCGACGGTGATCCTTCTGGGCGAAACCGGCACGGGCAAGGAGATGATCGCCAAGGCGATTCATTACAACTCGCCGCGCAAGGAGAAGCCGTTTATTCGCGTCAATTGCGGCGCGATGACCACCACGCTGCTGGAATCGGAATTGTTCGGCCATGTGAAAGGCTCGTTCACCGGCGCCATCCGCGACAAGATCGGCCGCTACGAGGCGGCAGACGCCGGCACGCTCTTCCTCGACGAGATCGGCACGATGGAGCCGCAGTTGCAGGTCAAGCTGCTGCGCGTTTTGCAGGAGCGCGAGTTCGAGCGCGTGGGCGATACGCAAACCATGAAGGTGGACGTGCGCGTCATCGCCGCGACCAACGTCGATCTACAGGAAGAAGTCGCCAAGGGAACTTTCCGCGAAGATCTCTTTTATCGCCTCAACGTCGTTAATATTTATCTGCCGCCGCTGCGCAATCGCCGCGAGGATATTCCGCGGCTGATCGATTACTTCCTCGATAAATTCAACGCGATCAACAATCGCCGGCTGCGCCGCATCAGCCGCGATATGCTCAACGTGCTGCTGCGATATCCCTGGCCGGGCAACGTGCGCGAATTGGAAAACGCGATCGAGCGCGCGGTGGTGCTCAGCCGCGACGAAGATTTCACGGAGGATCTGCTGCCGCTGAGCGTAAGAATGTTCGCCGCCCAGCGACGGACGAATCAACCCTCCGAATCGATCGATCAACTCACCAAGCGTTTGGCGGAGCAATCGATCGCCGACTACGACATGCGCGAAGGCGAAATCTATCAGCTCGTGATCGACCAGATCGAGCACGCCCTGATCGAGCGCGCCCTGGATCGCTGCGGCGGCGTAAAGACCAAAGCCGCGGATTTCCTGGGGATTAACCGCAATACGCTGAATAAGAAGGTAAAGGAATTGGGGATAGAAGCGGCGGAGTAGGTGCCGCCGATCTAAACAAGTTCACGATGCCGTGGAATCGTCATGCTGAGGTACTCCGAAGCATCTGGCCGTTTCGCCGACCGGGCCAGATGCTTCGGAGTACCTGCTCAGAAAACGCGGCGGGCAGTGCCCGCCCTACGCGCCGCGCCATCATAGGCCGGGCACTGCCCGCCGTTTTCATGCTTCGCGGGTGCGCCGACGGCACGTGACCACTCAGTCTCCGTAGCGCGGGATTTATCCCGCCGCTCCTGCGCGTCAATGATGCCCCGTCAGCAGCGGCATACACAGATACGCAATCCCCAACGTCGAAAAGAATCCGCAGCAATCCGTCACTGTCGTCGCCCACACCGTTGCCGACTGGGCAGGATCGAAACCCAGCCCGCGCATTAGAAATGGAATCGTCACGCCGGTCGTGCATGCCAGCACATGATTGAGCGTGAGCGAAGCGCCGATGACCGCCGAGAGAATGTAGGGATTGTATGGATGATCATGCCCGCCGAAGACGCCCAGCGCGGCCGGGATCGCGGTCGTAAGGCCGATGGTGATTCCGGCCAGCAGGCCGATCTTTGCCTCGCGGCGCATCACGCGCAGGAGGATGCCGCCGCCGCCCTCTCCCAGCGCCATACCGCGAATGGCTACCGCCAGCGCCTGTGCGCCGGCGTTTCCGCCCATTCCTGAGACGATCGATTGATACGCCGCCAGCACCGGCAGCGCGCTGATGGTGTTGTCGAACCAGGAGATGACCCACGCCGCCATGAACGCGGTGAGGAGATTGACCTCAAGCCAGCCGATTCGCTTGCGGAAGCTGTAGGTCCAGGGGCTGCTCAGTCGCTCTTCGGCGCCGGCGCCGAACATCTTCTGTACGTCTTCGGTGGCTTCCTCTTCCATGACGTCCACGACGTCATCCACCGTAATGATGCCCAGCAGCCGATTCTGATCGTCCACGACCGGCAGCGCCAGATAACCATGGCGGCGCATCAGCAGCGCGACGGCTTCCTGATCCATCGTCGCCGGCACGCGCGCGACCCCCGTCCGCATGATCTGGCTGAGCTTTTTCTCCGGGCGCGAGAGGATCAGATCGCGCATTGAGAGCACGCCGATCAGATGCCGGCGGCGATCGATCACATAAACATAAAACATCTGCTCGAGCTGCTCGCTGATGCGGCGAAGCTCGCCGATCGCCTGCTCGACGGTGAGATCTTCGACCAGCGCCGTGACCTGCGGCGTCATGATGCCGCCGGCGGTGTCCGGGGCATACTGCTCGAGCCGCCGCATCTCGTCGGCGTCTTCCGGCTCGAGCTCCTTTACGATCGCGTCGTGCGCGCCTGCGGGCAGGCGCTCCAGCACGTCCACCGCATCGTCCGGATCCATCGCCGAGACGACCATCGACGCCTCGGGCGGCTCCATGTCGCGCAGCACCGATGCTGCCCGCTCCGGCTCCATCTCCGAAAGAATGCGGCCTGCCGTTTCCGGGTCGAGATATTCCGCGACATCCGCCGCCGCGCCGGATGAAAGGCCCTCGAGGACATCCGCGCCGTCGGCAGCGGGGATCTCTTCAATACGATGCGCAACATCCGCCGAGTGCGCCTCGGCGGCGTCGGCCGCGATGCGGCTCTTCTCCTCGGTCGTCAGTCGTGGGCGCTCGACGGGCATAGACGGATCAACTCCTGCAACGACAGAATAAGGCTAACACAGAATGGACGGGCACTGCCCGTCGCACACTATGCTAAGTGGGTAGTGGGTCAGTTTGAATTCGTGTATGGGTGCCACAGGTCGCGGTACTCCGAGACCTGTGCTGTGCGGCTCGCCAGAAAGACACAGGTCTGCGAGTACACCGACCTGTGGCACCCAAACTGACCCACAACCGCTAAATGTATGATCGGTTATATCGCCAGAGGCCCTGTGCTGTCGCCGATCTTTTCTGGATGAACATCCAGGCGATCGAGCATCGTCAGCAGGAGATTGGTGACGGGGGTTTGGCTTTCCATCTTGATGTGCTGGCCGGAGCGCGAGCCGCCCAGGCCCCCGCCAACAAGCATGATCGGCAGGTTTTCATGCAGATGGCGGTTGCTGTCGGAGATGCCGGCGCCGTACAGGATCATCGAGCGATCGAGCACTGTGCCGTCCCCTTCCTTCATCGACGCAAGCTTTTCGATGAAGCGGGCGAAAAGCGTCATGTGGTAGGTCTGGATTTTCGTCAGCTTCGCGAGATTCGCCGGATCGTTGCGATGATGCGAAAGCTGGTGATGCGCTTCGGGGATGCCGATCTGATCGTAGCTGCGGATGCTCGATTCGCGGCCGACCATCATCGTGCTGACGCGCGTGATGTCGGCTTGATACGCAAGCGCCAATAGATCGAAAATTAAGCCCGCATGCTCCGCATAGTCAGCCGGAGTGCCGGGGGGCCGATCGATCGCCGGCTTCTGCATCGGCGCTTCCTCGGCGACGCGCTGGATGCGCTGCTCGAGCTCGCGAACGCTGGTCAGATATTCATCAATCTTGCGCCGATCGGCCGGGCCGACCGATGACGCCAGCGATTTGGTCTGATCGATCGCGCCATCGAGAATGCTGCGGCGGTATTGCGCCCGACGCGCCGCTACCGCCGGATCGAGGTTCGCATCGGCGCTGGCAAAGCCAAACAGGCGATCGAACACCTGCCGCGGATTGGCCACCGGCGGCAGCGGCGAAGTCGGCGTCTGCCAACTCACGCTGCTCGTATACGCACAGCTATATTTTGAATCGCACAAACCGACTACGCGATTGTCTTCAAGACCGAGCTCGATCGACGCCAGCCGCGTCTGATGCCCAATCTGCTTGGCGGCAATCTGATCTGCGGAAACGCCCGCCAGCAAATCCGATCCAGATTCGCGCGGATGCGCGCCGGTGAGAAAGCTGGCCGACGCGCGGGCATGATCGCCGGGGCCAGCGCCCAGTGCATTCGCATTATGATCGGCCAGGCCGGAAAGAATCAGCGTCTGCTCGCGAAACTTTTCCAGCGGCTTGAGGATCGGTGTGTACGCAAAATCGCGCCCTTCGGCGGTCGGCGTCCAGTTCGGCATCACCATGCCGTTGGGAAGGTAGACAAAGCACATCCGCACCGGCGATGCCTTTGCAGCCGCCTGCCCGAAACTCAATGCGGGAGTCATCGCATCCAGCAGCGGCAGCGCGATGACCGCGCCGGTGCCGCGAAGAAACGTTCGCCGGGATAAATGTTTGCGGCTGATGATCATGGCGCGTCCTTCTGCATCTGAAACGGCGCACTCTCCACTATCCCCAATACCACGCTGGAGAACCGATAGTTGTCGGCGGCGGATTTTCGGGTGATTTGCCGTACCGTCGGCCGATCAAACGGCTCCAACCCGCGGCCCAGCGCGTAAGTCAGCAGCTTGTCGGCAAAGCAATCGGTAAACGCATCCGGATCGGCCCGCAAAATCTCCCGGAGCCCCGCCGCTCCTTTGAATGATCTGCCATCGGGGAGCGATCCGGAATCATCGATCGCAGCGGCACCATCGGTTTCGCGCCATTGGCCGATGGCATCAAAATGCTCCAGGGCAAACCCAAGCGGATCCATCCGCGAATGGCAGGCGGCACACGTCGCATTCGCTCGATGCTTCTCCAGTTGCTCGCGAAGTGAAACGGACTTTCCCAAAGTCGATTCGTCCAGATTCGGCACATCCGCCGGCGGCGGCTTGGGCGGTGAATTCACGATGTTATCCAGAATCCATTTGCCCCGCAGGACCGGCGACGTGCGATTGGCGTAGGAAGAGACGGTCAGCACGCTCGCTTGCGTGAGCACCCCGCCGCGCGGCGTGCCAGCGAGATCGACCTTGCGAAATTCCTGCCCCTTCACGCCGGGGATTCCGTAAAACTCCGCCAGGCGCTGGTTGAGGAATGTGTAGTTGCCGTCTAGAAAATCCAGAACGCTTCGGTCATCGCTGATGATGGATTGGAAGAAGAGATCGGTCTCCTTCTTCATCGACATGCGGGTGTAGTCGGTGAATTCGGTGAACTTGGCGCGATCGGGGACATGCGATTCCAGTGCGCGGGTCAGCAGCCATTGCCCGCCAAAATTCTCAACGATGGCGGCGGCCTTCGGATCCTTGAGCATCCGCCGAACCTGCGCTTCAAGCACGCCCGGCTCGCGCAGCTTTTGTTCATCCGCACAGCGCGACAACTCCTCATCCGGCATGCTGCTCCAGAGGAAGTAGGAGAGCCGCGTCGCGAGTTCATGTTGTCCGATCGGATGAATCGGCTTGCTCTTGTCCGCATTCGGCGCGCGCTCGACGCGATACAGAAAGTACGGCGAAATCAGCAGCTTCTGGATCGCGATGCAGAGGCCTTCGTCAAATGAATCGCCGGCGCTTTGCACCATGGCGATCGCTTTCACAAGCTCATCGACTTCCTCATCGCTGACCGGCCGCCGATAAGCCTGCCGCGCGAGGTTGGAAACGATCTCGCGAATCGACTTCGCATCCGGCGTTCCCTGCGGACGGCCATTGGGAAAAATCTTTTTCAGCGATTCTTCCGACGGCCCCATCACCTGCTCATACGGCCCAACGACATCCAGATACATGGGAAACCACGCATCCGCCCCGATGCGCGCCGAGCCGACGACACTCGACGGCTTTGGCCCTTTGTATGCCTGTGGCAATCCCTCGTACATCTTCAGAAGCGACACCGAAAGCCAATGCTCGCCCGCGGGCACTTGTGCCGTGAACTCCGCCCATTGCCCATTCATCTCGCCCGAGCGCGGCGGCGTGATCTTCGTCTGATACGCCATGCGGCCATCGATCCAAAACGCGATCTCCACCGGATCGGCCCCCACCGGCCGCGAGCCGCGGAAGATCGTGCGCATCTTGTATTTGCCATCCACCGGAAATTGCTGCGTCACATGCAGCGCGCTGGGCAGGCTCAGGCCCGTTTCGTCGTAATCGAATTTCACCGTGCGATTTTTCGAGAACGCATCCGCCACAAAATAAGGCTCATGCGACACGCGCTCCGGCTGCATCCGCTCGACACCAAACACCGCAGTCCGCGCCACCTTCTCGGCGGCGGCGAGATATTTCTCCATCAGCGCCGGCGACATCGAAAGAGCCGCGCCGATGTTGTCGAACCCATACCCCGAATCATCCGGCGGAAAATCATCCGCCGGCCGGAAACTCACACCCAGCAGATCACGCACGGTGTTGTTGTATTCCGCGCGATTGAGCCGCCGCACGATCGAGCGCCCCGGATTGGCCGGCAACTTCCGATCCATCTTCGCCACAAACCCATCAAGCCACGCGACCACTTCCTTCGCCTGCCCCGCCTCCGGCTGTTCCCGCTTCTTAGGCGGCATCGCGTGCCGCCGCACCATATTCGCTGCCTGCTCAACCGTTTCGAGGCGATCGATGAGCGCATGTTCATCCTGAAATTGATCCAGGCGAACATCGCCCTTGGCGGTCTGGTCGTGACAGTCGAAGCAGTATTTCGAAAGGAAGGGCTGAACGATCTTTGAGAACTGCGGCCAATCGCCCGACGATGGATTGGCGGTAGATTCTTCAGCCGCCGCGACGGCTGCAAAGCAGACCGACACCAAGCTCAGCACGGCTGCAATCGCAAACGAGTTTTTGAACTGTAGCCGCACGCTGTCTCCGCCAATGTTCCGCCGATCGAAGGGACAGTTATCATACCACGGCTGCCGCTATTTCGTGGCACGGGTTTCCAACCCGTGGGTCCAGGTACTCCAGGACATTGGCCGGTACTCCGGCCAAATCAGCAAGGAGCGAAGCGAGAAGGATGTACCAAGAATCAGACGCCACGGAGCACCAGGGCCATTGCAGCGCAAGGAGGATCCGTGCCCTCGTTACACTCGTTCACGGCGTGAAGAACGGTTCTCGTCACCTGAACGATGCTCGAAAGACGGAGACTATCCTTCACATGGCGAACCGGAAGATGGAATTGCCCGCAGCCGAAATTCAGTCAGCAAGGTAACCTTGTCCACCAACGGCATCCGCCTTGCCGCTTCGCGCTCATGGCACAAACAAACGACCAGGACATGTACGACCGCCTGCGGGCCGCCCTTCCAAACGGCCAGTTCGCGCCACCCGCGACCAAACAGCAAATCGCGGAGGCGGAGAAGGCGCTGGGCGTTCGCTTCCCAAAATGGCTGACAGAGCTCTATCTGCGCTGCAACGGCATCGTTGGTTCGATGGACACCTATCTCATGTCGCTGGACTGCGAAGAGGACCCGGAGGCCGGCCTCGTCGGTTGGAACAAATATCTTCGTCAACTGTGGCTTGATACATCCCCCGAAGGAAAACGCCTGAGGCCTCAGGTTAATTGGGATGCGCTCGACCCGCACCGGTTCATCGTTATCACCAGCGTGAACGCCATCGATTGGGCGATCGATCCAGGCAATGGGCCGCAGATCATTGCGCTTAGTGTACGGTGTGACGAGCTGTGGATCGTGGGCGCGGATCTGGTGGAAGCTTGCATCAAAGAAGAGCAGGAGGGACACGAAATAGACGAAGACCTGTGGCGTGGGCGCACGACGCATCGCAGCGAGTACAGCACCGAGCCGCCGGAGCGTGACATCGATCAGTTGTACGACATCATCGTCGGACTCCATCGGCGGCCTGGGCAAATCCGGATTGCCGGCGAAAGCACCGGGTGGAATCTCTACCGTGCCACCAGCCAGCGGCCCGGCGAATCGGGCGAACTCTATATCATCCCGCGCGGCTCATACGAAATACGCATCGCCTCGCGCGATGGCAATTTGCCCTTCGTCATGCGCCTGTCAGGCGGATCGCTCGACCAGGAGATTTCCAGCACGGCGCGGACTTTGAGACAAGCTCAAATGCGGATTCTCATGACCGACGATGCGATGTCTCAGCCGCGACAGAGCGACGGAACACGCCCGCCGCCCGATCCAAACGAGCTACGCCGGATTTGGCACGATGAAGGACGTGAGGATGAAGAGCTGATAAGAATGGCAGAAATCCTATGCGCCCGCGACGATCGCCGGCGGCTGGAGGAGAATAAGCTCGGTTAGCTCGGGAAGAGGAGCTCCAATGCGGCTTTTGCTCAAGCAGCTTGAGGGCCGCGTCTGGAGCGAGTGATCAGACCATCTGTAGGAATGACGGTATAGTCCCGAGGATTGGCGGATGCCGCGTATTGAATACGCAAAAGCGGAGAGAAATGTGCGGCGAATTGTCCGCCGATCCTGTCGCTGGCTGCTGTTGGCGATCGGTTGCGGTCTCGCATTGTTTTCTTTAGTTCGCGCGTGGCATTTTCGGGAGGAACTTTCGGCGTTTGACGCCTTGGCTTCCAATGTTCCGAAAAGTCCTCCCGGGCTAATCTACTCCGGGAACCCAAAGGAGGCTAACGCGCGCATTAAAGCTGGCGATTTCATCAGCGCGGCGATTCCCGACTCTGTCGCAGGGATGGCGGCAGCATATGCCCGCAACAGTGCGTGGGAACGACTTGCTCGTCTACTTAATCCGCGTTTTCAATACCATCCGGTCCTATTTCATGATCGACTCAGTCTTCATGATGGCCAACAAGTGCTTTTGGTCGTTACCTTGGATAGCTATGATGGCAAGGAGGCCGATCTCTCGGTCTTTCAAATCCGCTCCCCGTCACCGTGGAATGGATTATTGGTACAATCGTACACAAGCATTTGCATCCCAATGTCTGACCTATCGTGGATCAGGCCCGTAGCTGGGCCACTCAGGTGTTTTTCAGGTGCCTTGAATAACGACAGGCTCACTTTTTCATACGATGTCGGAGCACGTCGGAGGGAAGTGGAGGTCACGCTCGTGGATCGTTCAATCGGTCGGATTAGTGACCGCGACCTTCCTATGCAAAAATGATTGTCCTCGCAAAGAGACATAAAAATTGGCCGGCGCTGAGCTCTGCGCCTTGGCGCCTTTGCGTGAGATTCTGTTGGGAGCGGCAGACCGTGAGGGAGCGCCATTATAAAAAAAACGTCGCGCGCCGGCGATGACCTGCGATCGCCTGCAACTCCTCGCCGCCGCGCGGGTTGTGTTCATTCCCATGCACTCCACTTTTGCGCGCGGCAAAAATCCTTGAATTTTTATTTTTTGATGACAGGAATTCCAAAAGTCGGCCACGCGCAAGTGATTGATTTATAGGCACTTACATGATGCAAAATCGCCGACCCCCGGTGTGGATCTGTAAGCCTTTGCTGCATCACCCTTTATAGAGCAAAAAGCTTACAAAATGCTAGTAGTATAGAGGGACACACTTTTTCAAAACGATGAATGATTCGGTCGGGAATTTCGGGCGGTGGCTGTATGGTTCTTTGCTTGCATCGCGAGTTCGCGCACTGCGGCGACTCCCGCGCCACTTGGCCCAAGTCGCGCCAGGAGTCGCGCAGAGTCGCGCGGCACCCGGCTGGCGAATCAAAAACAGTGGTCCGAGGAGTCGAGGGTGAACTTTTTGGCGCGCCGTCTGACGGGAATCCGGCCCCCTTCCGACCACGGCGATCATGGGCGCGGAGAGTTGCTAGCAGCCGTGCCCGGAAGGGCCGGACCGGTTGCGGTGGCCCGATGCAACATGAAATCGATGCAACGCAACCGAATGGTGCAAAATTTGATGCAAAACGTTGAACGAGGGGCAAAGAGGCAACATCCGTCTGCACGATCTACGACCGGTGCTTCTCAAACTCATCGAGCTGCAGGTCGGCGTTCTGGGTCGTCTGCACAACTCCGCGTACAGCCCCGGCGGCGGGAGGTTCGGGCGGCTCATGATTGGCGGGCCGCACGACGACATCGACGGCTTGTCCTTCGGCAAGTTCGGGGATGAGAACTTCCACCAAACCGCCACGCCGAACGATGCTTGTTTGCCGCCATTGCATGTTTCTTGCGGGATCATACGTGCGGCGGGCGGGTTTCGTGAATGGCAATTCGGCTTGTTCGGGTGGGAATTCGGAGACCACGAAGGACACGAAGGGAGCACGAAGGACCACGAAGAGCTGAAAGAAGCGATCGGGGGATTATTTGCGGGGGACCCGGTGGCCTTACCGTAAGTCTGAATTCCCGGGAGGTAGATCGGGCCGGTTCGATCGTCGTCGGGCCAGGTATTTGAGAAACGACATCAAACCGGCAAAGCGGTATTGCGGATCGACATAATGCTCGATCACATAAAACGCGAAGTAGTAGAACCGTGAAAAGCACCAGATCGCCACGATGAGCAGGAAGGCGGTTCGAAGTGTTGGGCTGTCGAGTAGCAAGCCGGCGGCGGCGATGAAGCCGCCGATGAGGAACAGGATGCCTTTGAGGTAGATCAGCTTGGGGTTGGTCAGGTCGGGCATTGGAGTTCAGCCTTGTAGGCGCGAATCTTGTGTTCGCCCTTCGCGGTCGCGAGTAATACAGTGCGAACACAAGGTTCACCCCTACGGGGACATGTGCAGGCGCGAATCATCCGAGTCACCCGAAGTCGTACAGCCGCGCTGGATTGTCGACGAGAATCTTTTTGCGTGTGGCTTCATCGGGGATCCAGTCCAGGAGCATGTCCGCCAGATCCGCGTCATTCGGCATCCACGGGGCGGTCGGGTGCGGCCAATCGGTGCCCCAGACGAGGCGGTCCGGGGCGGCTTCCACGATCCGAAGCGCGAACGGAGTGACGTCCGGCGCCAGCGGCGATTTCTTTGACACATGATATGGGCCGGAGAGTTTCATCCAGACGTTGGGGCGGGCGAGCAGGCGGAGCAATGTTTTGAAATCGGGCGAATCCATGCCGGCGGCACAGTCGATCACGCCGAAGTGATCGATCACCAGGTTCACCGGCAACGCCGTGAACTTTTCCTCGACGGCGGCGATCGCGCCCACGGGCGCATAGAACTGGAGATGCCATCCGAGCGGCTTAATGAGCCGCGCCAGCCGCGGGGCATCGTCGATGCTCAGGCCGCGATTTTTCGAGGCGAGATTGATCCGGATGCCGCGGAAGCCGATCTGATGAAATTCCTCGATCTGCTTCTGCGTGACATCGGGCGCGGTGACGGCGACGCCGCGGAAATTAAATTTGCCGGACTTCATGGCGGCGATCATCGCCGCGTGATCGGTGCCATAAACGCTGGGCTGCACAAGCACGCCGCGCTGCACGCCGAGCGTTTTGTGGATTCGCACATAATCATCCAGCGTCTGGTCCGGCGGGATGTACGCCGCATCCGGCAAGTAGGGGAACGTCGCCTGCGGCCCAAAGATATGCGCATGACAATCGCACGTGCCCGCCGGCAGCTTAATGCGCGGCGCGCGAATGTCCTTCATCGCCGGCGGAACGGTGGGCTTGCGCAGCTCCGGCTCCGCCGCACGGGCGGAAGTAGCCGCGATGGAAACGGCGGCGCAGGTTTTCAAAAAAGTTCTGCGAGACGGTGACGTATTGCATGTGGCGGAGGAATATCGACGCATGAACATCATGTTCGAGCGGGCGCAATTCTCTGTCAAACTCAAACGCGGCCCGCACGATGAAAAAGGGGACGCGCATCTTTTTTAAATATGTGCGTCCCCTTTTTGTCTCGTCGATCCTATAGCGCATAAAACCGCAAGGTGATTCCAACCGCCAGGGCCAGGGGCGGCATGATTCCCCACTGCCATTTGGAAAAGCCCATGAATCGGTTGTAGCGGCCCGTGGCACGGACGCCGACGAGAAAGAAGAGGGTGAAAATTGCGGCGGCAAGCAGCATATTTTTGCCGCAGCCGAGCGTGGCTTGCCCATGCTTGAGCCAGTCGCCGGCCATCGTCCCGAATATCAGATATGCCAATAGAAATGTCGCGCCGATTTTCGCCATCTGGTCCTCCTCATCTTTACAATCGGCTGGAACGGATGACCGGTTGATGGGTTACGGGCGCGCCGGATCAGTAATATCAGGAGTAAAAAAGAAGGCGGCCTTTGGGCCGCCTTCGAGCGTGCTAGATTCGTAGACACCAGGCAGCGGCGTCCCCCTTTCGCACAGGTACACCCATCCCGCGAAAAATCGTGTGTTTATCGAGACGCTTGCGTTGTGGGCGCGATTGCTTCGCGCCCGGCGGCGATGATCGCGGGCTGCGGCGAGCGGATGGCGGGGATCTGCTGGTAGTTTTCCCAGCCGCCGCCCAGGGATTTGTAGAGGGCGATGTATTGCGTCGTCACCGTTTGCCGCGCGACGGCTTGTTGGTCCTGCAATTCGTAAAGCTGGCGCTGGGCATCGAGGACATTCAGGTAA
Organism: Humisphaera sp.; assembly: GCA_036276235.1. GTDB lineage: Bacteria > Planctomycetota > Phycisphaerae > Tepidisphaerales > Tepidisphaeraceae > JANWHF01. The sequence continues at coordinate 20,779 of DATBDZ010000341.1, forward strand.
TCGGTGAAGCCGCCTTCGTAACCTTGCGTCGCCAGTTGCACAGCGCGCTGGCTGGCGAGCACCGCCGCATCGAGACGGTCGAGACGATCGCGCTGGGCGGCATAGTTGCTGATGGCGTTGTCCACTTCCTCGACCGCCTCTAATACCGTGCGCTGGAAGTTATAGAGCAGCTCGCGCGTGCGAAGGTCTTGTCGCTCGATGATCGAGTCGAGCACGCCGAAGTCGAGCACCGGCCAATAGAGCGACGGACCCAGTGACCAGATCGACTTGTAGCTCACCGGCGTGCGGCCGAGCCCCTGGCCCTGCACGCCGAACGCGCCGATGAGCGAGACGCGCGGGTAGAGATTGGAGATCGCGACGCCTAATCGCGCCGTCGAGGCGGCGAGATTACGCTCGGATTCAACGATGTCCGGCCGGCGGCGAAGCAGCTCGACCGGAAGGCCCGGCTGAACCTCCGCCGGCGGATCGGGCAGCGCGCCGAGCCCCTGCAATTCCGCGTCCAATTCCTGCGGCATGCGGCCCAGCAGCACGGCGATCCGTCGTTGCGACTGCGCAATCGCGGCTTGGAGCGGCGCGATCGTCGCCTGTACGGAAGCCAGTTGCCGGCGGGCCAACGCGACATCCAGCTCGGCGGAAATTCCCTGCGCCAGGCGCGCCCCGGTGAGATCGACGCTCTGCTGCAAAATGGCAAGAGATTGCTGCGCGACTTCCAGACGCATGCGCAGCGAGCGTTGATCGACATAGGCGCGGGCGACCTCACTGATCAGCGAAATCAGGACTGCATTGCGCATCGCCGCGACCGCCTCGACATCGGCGCGAACGCCTTCCATTTCGTGGCGATAGCGTCCGAACAGATCGATCTCCCAGGTGGCATCAAACCCCGCGGCATGCGTGATCTCTTTGAGGCCGGAAGTATTTTCCGCGGCATGAAGCGGCCCATTGACGCGGCCGCGGACGGAGTCTGACCCTGTGCCGCGCGCCGCGCCGGCGCTGAAGTTGAGCTGCGGGAAGGCGCCACCGCCAACAATGTTTTCCTGCGTTCGCGCTTCCTGCAGGCGCGTGAGGGCGATGCGAAGATCGAGATTGTTGGCGATGGCGCGCTCGATGAGAGAGTTGAGTTCGGGATCGCCGAGGGATTTCCACCAGGTGGCGAGATCGACCTGTGGTTGGGTGGTTGACGATATCGATGGTCCTGTGGTTGGCATCGTCGTTGGGCCGGTGTCGAACGATGCGGGCATTGAGGTTTGTGGCGCGCGATAGTTGGGGCCGACCGTGCAGCCGGCGGCGGTGACGAGTGCGAGGCTTGTGAAGATTGCGAGTCGGTGCGAAGTCATGAGCGTCTAAGGTTGTGGCATGGGCGTCTCGCCCATGTCTTGTTTCTACATGAAGGACGCTGCGCTCTTGCTGATGTCGGCCGAGTACAGCCGACGCTTGTTGAGTACAGCAAGCCATGGGCAAGATGCCCATGCCATCTGGCCGATGCTTGTTGAGTACAACAAGCCATGGATTGGAAACCCATGCCACGGTTTGCGGAGTACCGCAAGGCAATGGGCGAGCCGCCCATGCCACGTTTGTCTAGCGCAACTTTTCTGACAGCGCTACATGCCGATCGCCAGATTGCGGGTTCGCGGGTTCGTCTTCACCGGTTGCCTGCACTTTGTCGCCGTCGTTGATCTGGTTGCTGATGTTGAGGGCGACCCTGTCGCCGGCGGCGATTCCGGAGGCGACTTCGACGAAGCTGCCCATGTCGCGGGCGATGGCGATGTCGTGGAAGTGGACTTTGCCATCCGCGTCAACGACCGCTACCTGCGGGCTGCCCGAGCGGAAGGTTAGTGCCGCCGCGGGAACTTGCACGGATGGATGCGCCACATTCGCCTTGAAATGCACAACCAGATACGTGCCGGGTTTGAGCGCCAGATCAGAGTTTTCGATATCGACTTCGACGCGCAATGTCTTGGCGATTGGATCGATCGCGTCGGCGGTGCGGGCGACTTTGCCGGCAAATTCGCGATTGCCATACTCGGCGACGGTTGCCACCGCGGGCATGCCGAGCGTAATTTGCGCGCTGGCGGATTGCGGCACATCGACGAAGACGCGGATCTTGTCGGCCTTGACGATGTCGTAGATGGCGGCGTTTCCGCTGGTGCTGCCTGCCGTCACCAGATCGCCGATGTCGATGTGCCGCGCTGTGATGATGCCGTCGTAGGGCGCGGTCACGTTTTTAAAGCCGGTGAAATCCTTGAGGCGATTGACCTCGGCGTTATCCAGCTCGACCTGGGCCCTGGCAGCGCCGAGACGCGCGATGGATGATTGATAGTCGGCGTTCTTCTCGTCGCGGCTTTGCAGCGGGACCACGCCTTTGGGTGCCGTGGAATACCGCTTGTTCTGCGCATCGGCGAAGGATTGATTAGACTCGGCGACCGCGATAAGCGATTTGTCGGCGGCTACCTTCGCCTCGGCGGCTTTGAGCTGATCATCCAGCTCCGGCGTTTGAAGCTGCGCGAGAACCTGGCCCTTGGCGACTTTGTCGCCCATGTCGGCGTCCCACTTGCCGACGTATCCGCTGACGCGTGCGTAGATGGTGCTGGAATACCAGGCGCGGGCTTCGCCGGGCAGCTCGAGCTCGGAGACGTTTGAACCGTAACCCGCGCGAATGACATCGACAGGCGCGGCTTCCTCGGCGGCGTCGGCGGTCATTGTCGCCAGCGCTTCGGCGGCAACTTTGTTGCGATGATGCGCGTACCAGAACGCCGCGCAGAGCAGGAACGCCAGAACCAAAACGCCGATGCCCAGCCATCGGCCGGTGCCGCTGGAATATCGGGTGGGCACGTGGCTATGCTGCGCTTCTTCCATCGGTCGAATGGTATCAGAATCAGAAGCCTTCATTGGCGCCGGCGCTGTGGGGTCCAGGGCGTCGCCGTTGCTGGAACGATTATGCGGTTGCAAGAGCGCCCTCCTTCGCGTCCGGCCGCAGGAGCCGGTACATCGCCGGGACAAAAACCAGCGTGGCCAGGGTTGCAAACAAAAGTCCGCCGATGACCGCGCGGGCCAGCGGCGCGTTTTGCTCGCCGCCCTCTCCGACGCCCAGGGCCATCGGAATCATGCCAAGGATCATCGCGCCGGCGGTCATCAAAACCGGCCGCAGCCGCGTGTAGCCGGCGGCGATTGATGCCGTCAGCGAATCATCTCCCGCAGTCTGGCGATCCTTGGCAAACGTGACAACCAGAATGCTGTTGGCGGTGGTGAGCCCGATGCACATGAGGGATCCCATCAGCGCCGGCACGCTGATATGTGTGCCGGAGATGAACAGCATCCACATCACGCCCGCCAGCGCACACGGCACCGCCATCAAAACGATCAGCGGATCGGTCCAGCTTTGGAACTTGATCACCATGAGCAGATAGACGAGCACGACGGCAAGACCCATGCCGCCAAATAATCCGGAAAAACTTTCGCGCATCGTCTGGATCTGTCCGGCAAGCTGCAGATGTATCGGCGATTTTTCATCGGGCGCATCGGCCTTGAGAACGCGATCGATCTGATCGGCAACGCTCGCCAGATCGCGCCCCTGCACGTCGGCATGAACGTCAAACACTGGACGGATATTGATCTGCGATTGCACCATCGGCACGCGCTGCCGGGTGAGATGCGCGACGTTCATCAGGAGCTGGCCCTCATGGGCGCCCGGCGTCGCCAGCGGCAACGACATCAACGCCGGCACCGAATTCACCTGATACTGCGGATTCTGCACGACCAGCGGATAACTGACGCCGTTGCGCGGATCGAGCCAGAAATTCGGCGCGATCTGCGCGCTGGAATTGAGGGAAACCAGCAGGCTCTGGGCGATTTCATCCTGAGTCATGCCGACTTGCTGTGCGATCGTGCGATCGACATTTACCTTGAGCGACGGTGCATCGGGGACCTGAAAGACATGTGCATCGACGACGCCCGGCACGCGGGCCAGATCGCGGGTGATCCGCCGCGCCAGGGCGTAGGTGTCATCATTTTTCGGACCGGTGACGCGCACGTCGATCGGGGCTGGCTGGCCGAAGTTGAGCACCTGATTGACGATGTCCGCCGGCTGAAAGAAGAACTGCAACTGCGGAAACCGGCGCGGCAATTCGCGCCGCAACGCCGCCATGTGGGCGGCGGTCGGCGTGTGCTTCTCTTTGAGCGCGACTAGAATCTCCCCGTCCATCGGGCCGACGGTGGCGCTGTCGCTGAGCGCGATGTTGATGCCGCTGTAGGGCAGTCCGATGTTGTCGAGCACGACATCCACTTGCTTTGGCCCGACGATCTGCTTGATCGCCTGCTCCACTTTCACGAAATCGGTGTTGGTCTGCTCGATGCGGGTGCCCGGCGGGCAGCGGACATGCAGCCGCATCTGGCCGGCGTCCACCTGCGGAAAGAAGTCCATCCCCAGCGAAGGGAAGAGCATGCAGGAGACGACGATCAGCGAGAGGAAAAACCCGACCGTCGGCCACGGATGCCGCACCGACCAGGCGAGCACATCGCGATGAAGATTGCGAAACCGGTTGAAGCCGGATTCGAAGCCGTAGTGGATCCAGGTGAAGGGATTTTTGGAGCGGTGGATGTGGATGTCATGAGCGCCGCCACGCTTGCCATGCTTCTGGAGATACTTCCGCATGAGGAAGCTGAAGAGCACCGGCACCAGCGTGAACGAAAGCACGAGACTCGCCAGCAGCGAGATGATGACCGACAGCGACAACGGGCTGAAGAGATATTTGGCGGTCCCCTGTAGCAGGAAGACCGGGACAAAGACGATACAGATGGCGAGCGTTGCCAGCATCGTCGGCACGCCTACCTCCGCCGCCCCGTCTTCGATGCCAGGAATGAGCGCCTTTCCCAGCCCCAGATGGCGTTCGATGTTTTCGATGACCACGGTCGCGTTGTCCACCAGAATGCCGACCGCCAGCGCGAACCCGCCGAGCGTCATTGTGTTGAGCGAGTTGCCCATCACAAACATGACGAGAATCGCGGCGATGATTGAGAGCGGGATGGAGGCCAGGATGATCAGCGTCAGCCGCCAGTTGCCCAGGAACAGCAGGATCATCAGGGCGGTGAGGCCGGCGGCCATCAGTCCGCCCATGATGACGCTATTGAGCGCCGCCTTCACGAAGATTCCCTGATCGAAGATCGGCTTGATCTCGACGCCGGCGGGGAGCAGCTTCTTGATATCGGGAATTGCCTTGCGGACGCCGTTAATGACATCCAGCGTCGAAGCACCGCCGGTCTTGCGGACCATCATCAGGCTGCCGGGCTTACCATTCTCGCTGACGGAATTGGTTTGAATCTGGTAGCCGTCATGAACGAACGCGACATCTCCCAGAAAGATCTGGCGATTGCCCGCCCGCTTAATCGGAAAGCCGTTAAGCTGGTTGATGACCTCGGGGCTGTTGTTGGAGAGGACCGGATAATCGCGGCTGCCGATCTTCACATCACCCGAAGGCAGGATCACATTCTGCACCTGCAATGATTTGCTCACATCGGCCGGCGAAAGGCCGCGCGCCTGCAGGGCCGATTGATTCAGATCAACCATGATGACGCGCGGCTTGCCACCATACGGATACGGAACGGATGCGCCATGCACCACCGCCAGGCCGGGGCGAATCTGGTTCTGGCCAAGATCGTTGAGCGTGGTGTCGGTAAGCGTGCGGCTGGATAGCGCAAGCTGAATGATCGGTACATCCGTCGCGCCAAATCGGATAATCAGCGGCGGCGTGATATTGCGCGGCATGTATTTCAGCACCACCAGCGCGCTGCTCGATAACTGCGACACCGCGCGGCTGACATCCGCGCCGTCATGCAGATAGACGCGAATGACGCCGACACCTGAATAGCTGTTGGCTTCGATCCGCTCGATATCATCCACCAGCGAAGCAAGCTGCCGCTCGTGCATCGCCAGGATGCGGTTCTGCATTTCCGCCGGGCTCATCCCGTTGTACGACCAGACGACGCTGACGACGGGGATATTGATCTCCGGGAAGATATCGGTGGGCATGCGCGAGCCCGCGCCGATGCCGAGCAGGCAGACAAGGATTACCACCGCCGCGATGGTGTACGGGCGTTTGAGGGCGAATCGGACTACAGACATAAGGGACCAACCACTCCGCCAAGCGAGCCGGGACGCTCCTTAAATAGCGTGGCAGAGAGGGGTAGAGAAAAGAATTCCCGGTTGCATTGACGCGGCATTGGGGCATTTGGTGGAGCAGACATTCTTGTCTGTTTCGAATCCGTGAGTGGAGGAGATTCTTCTCCTCCCGAACGGATTCGAGTCTGCTCGGGTGGCAAGAATGCCACCACTCCCAGACTCGACGGCAGACAAGAATGTCTGCCCCACCGAACGTGTTGCGGACTTCGGCTCCCTCGACGACTATTAATGGCTGAGGACCAACCCATGGAACTCTCCCGAGCCCGGCGAGCGGATGAGGCCAAGGTGCTGATCGTCGAAGACGAGCCGCGCCTGCGCGATCTGCTGATCCGCGCCGTTCAGGCGGCTGGATTCACTGCCGAGGCGGTCTGGAGCGGCGAAGAAGCGGTTCGGCTCAATCGGCAGCAGCCATTTGATATCGTCATCCTCGATTATCACCTGCCGCAGATGGACGGCCTGCAAACGCTTCAAAAGCTGCGTGAAACCGCTCCCGATCTGCAGGCGATCGTCCTCACCGGCCACGCGAGCCTTGATGTCGCGCGCGAGGCGATGCATCTGGATGTGTTGGAATTCCTAATCAAACCGTGCCCGCGCGGCGAACTGGAGCAGGCGCTGGACCGAGCGTTGAAGCGCCGGCAGAAGGCGGCTCCCCAGCCGCTTGATGTTCCAAGCGAAAACGCCAACCCGACGCAACCTCCTGTTACGCTTGAAGATGCGGAGCGAGAGATGATCTTGCACAGCCTGCGCCGACACAATGGCAACCGCGCCGCCGCCGCTCGGGAATTGGGGATCACGCGGCGAACGCTGCACAACAAGATCAATACGTATCAGGACCAGGGATTTGCCGTCCCTTAGGGGTGCCTAACACTCCAGCGCAGCGGCGCTTGAATTGTAAGTAGCAATGGATGCACAAATCACGGCTCGTCAGCCTCTTCATTCGGTATGGCAGCGCCATCGCGGCCGTCCTCCTGGCGACGGTGCTTCGGAGCGTTTTGCGCGCGCTGGGAGATTCCGGCATTTCTCCGCTTTTTTTTGCCGCTGTTATTTTTACTGCCTGGTTCGGTGGGACCGGGCCGGGTGTCCTGGCCACCATACTTTCGGGAGCTGCCACGGCGTATGTGCTCCATGCGAACACTCCGGAGGGGGCGCGCGACACGGTTTTACGCGTTCTGGTTTTCACGGTTGTCGCCCTGCTGACCAGTTCGCTGAATGCCGCTCTCAAGCGCGCTGCCGAATCGTCCCGCGCGGCGGCGGACGCCTACCGCAAAGCCAAGGAAGCTGCCGAAGAGGCCAGCGCCGCCAAGAGCAAGTTTGTGGCGATAGTCAGTCATGAACTTCGAGCGCCGTTGGTTCCCGTCGCGATGGTTGCCGATGCGATGGAAGTGGATCCGACCCTTCCCGCTCCGTTGCGGCACGACGCCCAGATGATCCGCCGCGGGATCAACATCGAGCTTCGGCTGATCGACGATCTAGCGGACCTCAGCCGCATTGGTGGCGGGAAGCTGAATCTGAAACTCGAGCGCATCGACGCGCACGACCCGCTCGCGGCGGCAATTCGCGCCTGTGAGCACGACGCTCACGATTCGCAACTAGAGCTCCGGAGCGACCTGTCGGCCAACCACACGATGGTGAGCGGCGACGCGACGCGTTTGCAGCAAGTCTTCTGGAACCTCATCCGCAACGCGATCAAGTTCACGCCGCCGGGAGGGCGGATCTTTGTTCGCACGTCCAACGCCGGCAGCGGAGAACTGCTGGTCGAAGTGCGCGACAACGGCATCGGGATCGATCCGCAGAAGCTGTCGAAAATCTTTGAAGCTTTCGAGCAGGCCGGCCCGGATATCGCCGCGCGGTTCGGCGGGCTTGGGTTGGGGCTGGCAATCGTGCAAGGCCTTGTCGAAGCGCACGGCGGGACGATTACCGCCGGCAGTGAAGGGATTAATCGCGGGGCGGTGTTTAGTGTGCGACTTCCGATCGCCGGAGAAACCTCGGCCAAACCCGCCACTCACGATACGAGCGCTGCTGCGCAGCGTTGACGAACGGGATCGGCAAAAAGAGAGGAGGGACGGCACCGGGGCCGTCCCTCCTTAAAGAATGTAGAACTACGAAGATGCCGCACTACTGGCGTTACACCCGCCGGTTGATCAGATCAGCAACTGGAACTGCAGGACGCCGGAGATTTCGGCTTTGCCGTTGCTGATGAGCAGATCGCCGCCCTGGTCGTCGATTGGAATTCCCTGCGGGAGATAAATGACCTCGGCGGTGAGCTTGGCGCGGTGGCCGAAGAAATAGTAATTCAGGCCGGTGGTGATGACCGGAATGTCATTATCGATGCTGCCCTGCGGCGTGCCGCGCAGGGTCATGTACTCGAAGCGCCCGAACGGCTCCAGATGCTGATTGAACAGCCAGCCTACCTGAATCAGTCCGGAGTTCTCATAGGTTGCCTTGCCGGCATCGTTTAGGTTCGGCGTGGCAAAGCTGGCGCCGGTTGAGCTGGTAAGCGGGATGCCAAAGTTGTGGTTGGTGTAACGGCCGACATACGCGCCGTACATATTGAATCCGCTTGCACCGGCAAACTGGCCGTCGATCGCGAAGACGGTTTGATTGGCGGGGCCGCGCTCGGAATAGTCGGCGCCCGCGCCAAAGACGAGCAGCGGCTGCTTCACGCCGACCGCACCGACCTGGCTGTAATCCTTCCACTCACCCATCACCTTGACTTCAGCGCGCCCAGCTACGCCCCAATTGTAAGCGTTGGTCGGAAAGTCCTGGAAGTTGGTGTTGGCCGATCGCATGCCGTGATTGAAGCCGGCTACGGTGCGAATCCAGCCCTTGGGATCATAAATGCCCATGATCCCCTCGGTGAACGCGTCACCGTTGGTAAAGATGTCGGCAGTCAGCGAGCGCTCGGCGCTTTGCTGATAGCGTGAGCTGACGATCTGATCGTGAAGCACCGGGTCCTTAAGCTGGCCCGCCTGCACATAAAAGTCGGTGTTGTGGAATTTGTACTTCACCCACGCTTCTTCGAGGATTGGTACGCCGCCCAGACCATTGCTGACAGTGCCGACCGTGGCTCCGGTGGAGCTCTTGACGGTGGATGTGCCGTTGGCGCGGTTGGTGGCCCAGTTGAAGAAGTAGGTGAAGTCGGGCGAGAACATATTGCCATCGAGGCCGATCTTCATGCGGCGGATTTCAAAGCCGGTCTGGGTGTCGTCGCCGCCGTCTGGTTTGAAGTCTTGCCGCCAGAGAGTGACATATCGAATTTGCAGTTGGTACCAGGGGCGAAGAACAAAGCGGCCATCATCGCTCTGGATGGTGAAGCGATCGTTGATGTACCCGCCGGTGATGCCGCCGGCGTCAAACAGATTGTCATGATGCTGCGCATCGGCCTTGACGGCCGACTCAGTTTTTTGCGCTTCGAGCTTTTGCTCGGCCTCGACGCGCTTTTGATCTGCTTCCTTCTGGCGAACTTCGAGTTGATCGAGGCGTTCGCGCAGTGCTTTGATTTCCTGGGTGTAATCCGACGGTTGTGTGGTTGGCTGTTCCGCACGAACCGACAGCGTCGCCGACGCGACAACGAGCGATGCCGCCGCTACCAGAATCCGGTGGCGCTTTATCACTGGTACTCCTTCCGCTGAGATGGGACGGACCAAACAGCCCAACGCGAGCCCGAGGTCCGCCGAGAGAGCAGGAATCCTAAGGCACGTGATTAGCCGTGCGTGAAATTAATATTAAGAAAACGTTAAAGCGAGCTGGAGCATATGCATTCGATTGTAAGTGCATTTTTTGCATGGACTTGCATCGTCGTGATCGCGTAACGCTAAATTGAAGATTCCAAAAAAGGCTTTCAACAGGGTTAGATCGCAAACTGAAACTGGACCCGGACGACCACTTCATTGCCGCCACGATTGGCCAAAATATTGGTTCCATCTTCGTCAACCGGAGAGCCTTGCGGCAGATAGGTGACTTCGCCGGTGAGCTTGGCGCGCCAGCCGGCGAAGAAATAGTTGCTGCCTAGCGTGATCGAATTCAGATACCGATGGCCGGCAGTTGGCGGCAGCTCAGCAGGATCGAAGTTGATGTATTCATAACGGACGAAATGCTCCCAATGCTCGCCGATCGCCCAGCCGGCAGTGACGCGGACGGTGGCGTCGTAGGTGTCGGCGGTCGCTTTCGTCCCGGTTGCGCCGCCATTGCTTGCAATCGGGCCGGCGTTGTTGCGTACGGCGCGGCCGAGGTATGCCGCGTATAAGCCCAGTCCGCCGGGGCGTTCGTATTGGGCATCGACCACATGGAGCAATTGAGCGGTGTCGCCGGCTTCGGTGTAATCAACGCCGGCGCCGAAAACCAGCATGTTGTCGGTGGTTCCGCGTGCGGTGAAATCGCGATAGTTTTGCCAGTTGCCTGTTGCCTTCCACTCGACGCGTCCGGCGGCGCCCCAATCCGCATTGGTGGTGGAGAAGTCTTGGAAATTCATGTTGGAACTGCGAAAGCCATCCGTGAACGCCACTTCGCTACGGATGACGCTCTCGGTGTCGTAGCCATAGCCGACACTCACGCCCTGAACGATGCCGTCGCCGTTGAGGAAGAGGTTATCGACCAGCGAGCGTTCGGCACCAAGAGTTTGGGTTCCGAACACAAGCTGCTCATGATCGAGCGGATCGCGAATTTGCCCCGCGCGAACGGCGAAAGGCGTCGTGGGAATGTGATATCGCGCCCACGCATCCTCCATGCTGAGCAGGCCGGTTTTCCGATCCACCGCCCAGATGATCTGATACGTCAGATCCGGCGTGACGGCATTTCCATCTAATATGAGTTTGGCCCGCCGGATCTCGAAACCGTTTTGCCAGTCGGGTTCAGTTCCGTTGTGCTTCCCATCTTCCCGGTAGTTCGTCGCGTCGCGGACCTGTATGAAAAACCAGGGATGGAGCACGAATCGCCCATCGGTGCTCTGGATGATGAAGCCGCGCTGATCGTGGCCGGCGGTAAAGCCTTCCACATCGAGCATTTTGCCGTGAAGGCTTGCGTCGCGCATGACATCCGCCGCCGCACGGGCTTGTTCCTCCTTGGAGGGTTGTGTCTGAGCGGTGAGTTGGCCGCGCAACTCCTTCACTTCGGCGCGAAGGGCGCGCACTTCATCGAGTAGTTGTTGCTGAGTGGGTTCCTGGGCATGAGCGAAAGCGCACGTTCCGATGAATAAAGCGATGCAGATGTAAGGGAGGACGCGGCACAGAAAAGAGTTAGGCCGTTCGGGCACGTCAAAAACTCCCGTTCAAAAGCTCACATTGGCGCACACATCCAAGCCTCATTGGAACCCCGAGCCGTGCGAAAGGCAATAATTACTGTCGAAGCGAACGCGAGCCGGTCGATCTAATGCCTATAAAATTTGTAGGTTTACTATGAATTCTATTGACAGCCCAAAAAAATGCGGTATCTTCCCGCCATGCTTCTGCTTGCCGCTCAGTCTTTCACCTCCCCCACATCCTTGGTCGGTGCCCGCGCGCAGACCTTCTGTTGTTGTTGAAACTAGCTTCCCTTGAGCCTCGGACGGCTCCGGCCATCGGCCGATCCACTGGTCTGATTCCCACTTTTTAACCGATTGCAGATTCGAGCCATTTGCTCGGCTGCGTCCAGCCCGCGCGCAAAGTCCGCGCAAGAAGGAGCTTCTCGTGAATAGCGTTCGTCGAAGTCGACACCGGTCACTTATTGCCGCGGCGGCAGTGGCCGTTCTGGGTTCCGCCGCTGTCGTGCTGGCCGATGATCCTGGCCAAAAGGAATTGCTCGATACCGTCAGGCAGTTGCAGGACGAGGTTCGACAACTCAAGGCGCAGGTGAATCAACAATCGCAGGCAACAAAAGACGTTTCGCCCGAGCAGGAAAAAGCAACGACCAATGCAGTGCAATCGGATGCCGCCCAGCACAGCCAATTGATGCAGTTGGAGAGCTTGAACGCCGGCTGGTCACAGGGGCGGTTTCTGTTGCAAAGCACTGATGGGCGATATCTGCTTCATCCGTGGTTTCAACTGCAATTCCGGAACACGACAACGTTCCGCGAGGATGCCAAGCAACACGGTACCTCCGACGACATACAGAACGGCTTTGAAATCCGCCGACTGAAGTTTGGTTTTGATGGCAACGCCATCAGCACCGATCTCACCTACAACCTGCAGTTTGCGGTCGATCGAAAGACGGGCAACGTCCAGCTTGAAATGGCCTATGCGAAATACCATTTCCACGACACGCCTTTTTCCGTTCGCGGCGGGCAGTTCAAGGAAGCACTCGACCACGAGCAGCTTCTGACCAGCAAATTCTTTGTCTCCGCCGACCGCACGTACACCGATGATGTCTTCCTTGGCGGCGAAGGATTCGTGCAGGGCGCCGGCTTGATCTATGACAACGGCGGCGTCGTTCGCGGCGAGGCGGATTTCACCGACGGCATTAAAAACTTCAACAACAACTTCCAGGATTATCCCACAACGGGCATTACCGCCGACTGGGGCGCTAATGGCCGCGTCGAGTTCAAAGTGTTCGGCGATTGGGCTGACTACGATCACTTTGCCGCCTACGGCACCAAGAAGCCGCTGCTGGTCGTTGGCGCGGGTGCGGATTACACCGAAGCCGGCCACACCGGTGTTCTCACGCACGTGGTTGATGCGCAATTCTTTGGCCGCCATGGCTTGGGTCTCTACGGTGCCTATCTGGGCCGCTACACGAAGGGCAATACGATCGGCTCATTCACCGGGGATACGTACGATGCCACTGTTCGCACGCAAATCAGCTATGCGTTTGGCAAGCATTGGGAGCCGTTCGCTCAGTACGAATTCCTCAACTTCGACAATCACACGTTCCCCGCAAACGTGACGAATAACATCAACGTGATTCGCGCCGGCTTCAGCTACTATGTATATGGCCACAACGCCAAATTCACTGTCGATGCGACGTATCTGCCCAACGGCGCGCCCATCGCCGACGACGGCAACGGAATCTTGCTAAACAACAATCACACCGAAATCGTGGGGCGGGTGCAGTTCCAGTTGCTGCTGTAGGTGCAACTTCGTTTTCTCCCTCCCCCGGTACTCCGGGGGAGGGCTGGGGTGGGGGTTGTGGAGGATCAACGTCGTTCGCGTGAACCCCCTCCCTAGCCCTCCCCCGGAGTACCGAGGGAGGGGACAAGACGGGATCGTCGCCGTTTTACACTCGGGCTGTTCGCGAGAACCGCGATTTACATGCAAAAAAGGCCCCAGCGCTGCTGGCGCTGGGGTCTCGGGAACAAAGATGGGAACGCGTCGAATTGGGCGACGGACTACTGAGGCGGCTGTCCCGGTCCGCGGCCTTGACCGCCCGGACCACCGGGGCCACCCTGCCCGCCGCCCGGTCCACCGAAGCCGCCTTGCCCACCGCCGCCTGGGCCGCCGAATCCACCGGGGCCGCCCGGTCCGCCGCGGCCACGGCCGCCTCGGGCTCGGATTTGCTGAAACTGGGCGTTCTGCTCGGAAGTCAGGATTTTCGCGAGTTTCGTATCGACGTCCTTCTGTAGGTCATCGATCTGTTTGCGCTGATCGTCGGAAAGATTGAGCTGATCGGCCAAACCTTGCGGCATAATGCGGCCAGGTTGAGGCCCGCCGCGGCCGCCGGGCCCGCCGGGTCCGAAGCCTCGGCCGCCTTGACCACCGGGTCCGAAGTCATCGGGACCGCCGCCCGGGCCACCGGGGCCGCCGAATCCATCGGGTCCGCCACCGGGACCGCCGGGTCCGCCAGGGCCGCCGCCCCGACCACCGCGGCCACCGGGACCGCCACGTCCGCCGCCGGCGGGAGCTTCGGCGTCCAGTTTCGCCGCCAAGGCGGTCAGTTCTTCCTTGGTAACGATGCCGTCGTTGTTCGTGTCGGCCATGTCGAAGAAGCGAAGGAAGCGCGTATCGGTGATTTCGTCGCGCGTCAGCTTGCCGTCCTTCTTCTTGTCGAACGACAGCATCTTGGTGACGACCGACGAATTCGCCGGATCAGCCTGCGGGGCGTTCTGCGCGGCGGCCATTGAGAGCATCGTGGTCAGACAGACAAATGGGGCAATTATTTGATATTTAATTCGCATTGGAAGTCCTCGTCGTGTGGATCAATTAAGAACTGAAAACCGATCGCAGAGCCAAAAAGTTTTTCGTAGGGTCCGCATTGGCGGACATTTCGTGGAGACGCCAACCCCGTCCGCGGCTCGACTGAGCTCGTCGAAGTCCAAGGCGGACCCTACGGCGGGATTAGTCGTTATCGCGCGGCGTTCTGCCGATGACGATATCGAACCGCGCGGCAAGCTCGCCGACTTTCGATTCCTTGATCGGCTTGAATTCCGTCTGCACCAGCTCGCGCTGGACGGCGTCGCCGACTGCCCGATAGATGCCGTCGTTGCGATTGCCCGGGAAGCCGGCAATGAAGAACTGGCTGGTCAGCAGCTCGGTATTTCCCTTCCAGACCTTGAAATGAATGTGCGGCGCCGGGCGGCCGGGATACGGAACCGGCTTGATCGTGCGGAAACGGTATTCGCCGTTTGAAGCCGTCTGAAAGCGGCCGTAGCCCTGGAAATTGTGATCGCGCTGCTTGTCCTTGGGGATGCTGTCGGAGGTGTGCAGATAGACCTCCTTGGCGTCGCATTGCCAGATCTCGATCATGGCGTTACGGATCGGGCTGCCGCTGGCGTCGGTGATGCGGCCGGTCAGATGACTCACCTCGCCGACCGCGGGTGTGAGGGAGTTGTTGATGATGATCAGATCGTTATCGGTATCGAGCGGGAGCTTGTCGGGATAGAACGGCCCTTCGGTGAGCGGCGGGGTTTGCGAAAGCTCTTCGGCAAAGACGCCGGGCGTCAGCAGCGCGACGGCTCCGAGGGCGAAGGTGCCGCGGAGCAGCGTTCGCCGCGTGAGCATTTTTTCGAGATCTTGCACGTGTGTCTCCTTGTGAGCGAGTTGGGGTCGCCGAGCTGAAAACTGCATCTCAGATTGGAATTGTTCTGCTGAAATCCTCTAAATCATGCGGTTTCCGTAGGGTCCGCCTTGGCGGACGGGATTTGCGTCCTGGCACGAGACGCGTCCGCCAAGGCGGACCCTACGGGAGGATTTCAGCAGAGCAATTTGAAATCTCAAAATTCCGTTCGGCTCTGATTGTCACGATCATTCTAACAGACCAGTGATGAATACCGGCTCAAATCCGCCGCGCGTCAAGTGATTTTAAGTGCTTGTATTACCGAGAGTTTAAAGCGAGCCAATTCACCGAGAATGTGCCGACGATAGCAAAAAATAGCATCCGTCACCTTAAGCGAAGATGAAGAACGGCTCTATAATCACTTGATGGACCTCTTTCACGAGACGAGACAGAAAAACCTGGATCGAGCCGCGCCGCTGGCGGTGCGAATGCGGCCGCGCACTCTGGAGGAATTTGTCGGGCAGGAGCATTTCCTGGGCTCTGGCAAATTACTGCGGCGAATGCTCGAAGCCGATCGCGTCAACAGCGTCATTTTCTACGGACCTCCCGGCACCGGGAAGACGACGCTGGCGAAGCTGATCGCAAACTACAGCAAAAGCCATTTCGAGCAGCTCAACGCCGCCGGAGCGGGAGTGAAGGAGGTGCGCGCGATCCTGGACACGGCGCGTGAAAGGCTCGGCACCACCGGCGGCCGCACCGTTCTCTTTCTCGATGAGATCCATCGCTTCAATCGCGCCCAGCAGGATATCCTGCTGCCGGATGTGGAGGCCGGGCAGATCGTGCTGATCGGCGCGACGACCGAGAATCCATTTTTTGCTGTGAACGCCCCACTGGTCAGCCGCAGCCAGATCTTCCAGTTCGCGGCACTGAGCGAGGACGAAATTCGCTCGCTGGTTCTGCGGGCAGTCTCGGATAAAGAGCGCGGCTTCGGAAATCTGTCAATCACCATCGACCCAGCGGCACTCAATCTATGGGCGACCATGTCGGATGGAGATGGGAGAAGAGCGTTGACTGCGCTGGAAGTAGCGGTGTTGTCACAAGTAGAAGAGGGACGAAGGGACGGAGGGACAGAGGGACGAAGGGACGCGCAAAAATCCGAAATCCGAAATCCGAAATCCGAAAAGGGCGCCTCCCACGACAAAACCCAGCGTAGCGGTCGGACCGAAGGTCCACCTCCCTCCGCTCCCGAAACCCGAAACCCGAAACCTGAAACTCATTCGCCCGCTCCCGAAACCCGAAACCCGAAACCTGAAACCACTCTCCACATTACTCTAGACATCGCCGAGCAGTCGATGCAGCGCAAGGCGATTGTCTACGACGGAACGGGTGACGAGCATTACGACGCCGCCAGCGCACTGATTAAGTCGATGCGGGGGAGCGATCCGGACGCGGCGATCTATTGGGTCGCCCGAATGCTCGAGGCCGGTGAAGACCCTCGTTTCATCGCCCGGAGAATCGCCATCCTAGCCAGCGAAGATATCGGAAACGCCGACCCGAATGCACTTTCTGTCGCAGCGGCGGCCTATGCGGTGGTCGAGCGGATCGGCATGCCCGAGGCGCAGCTAACTCTTGGCCAAGCCGCGATTTACATGGCCACGGCCCCCAAATCAAATGCGTCGGCCATGGCCATTTGGTCCGCCATGAAAGATGTCCGCGAAGGGAGGACGATCCCTGTCCCCAAGCACCTGCGCGATACGCATTACAAGGGAGCGGCGCGGCTTGGGCATGGGTCCGATTACAAGTATGCCCACGATTTCCCCGGAGGATTTGTTGGACAAGACTACCTTGGAGTCGATAAAACCTACTACCAACCAACCGACCGCGGCTATGAACAGGAGATCGCAGATCGCTTAGCCACATGGGAGAAAGCCGCCGGCGACTCGTCCGCCGGAAACCCCAACGAGGAAAATCTGCGCTAATTACTTGCGCAGATCAAACGGGGAGGCACGCGGTTTGTCTTGGATACGGGATGCTTACCCAAAAGACGAGTCGGTGGAGTGCCGAAGTTGATAACGGGGGCGGAAATAGCGGCGGCAAACCGGGTCTTTGGCGGAACCGGACACGAGGAATACTCGTAATGAGTGATATGACAAGTAAAGCTGCCGTGCGCAAGCAATTGCGCGATGTTTTGGCGGCAATGACCGACGAGCAGCGGCACTCGCAGAGCTTGGCGGCATGTACACATATTGCGCGCAGCCCCGAGTTCCGGGCCGCCCGCGTGGTGCTCCTCTATCTATCCACCCCGACAGAAGTCGATACGGCCCCCTTGGCCCTGCGCTGTTGGCAGGAAAATAAAACGGTTGTCGTCCCGAAAGTAAGCTGGGACCAGCGGCGAATTCTGCCGGTCGAAATCAACAGCCTGCAGACCGGCATGACTGTGACCGGCCCCAACATCCGCGAGCCGATTTCCGGCAAGCCAATCCCTGTTAATCTCATCGATCTGGTTGTCGTGCCCGGCATGGGCTTCACGCCCAACGGCTATCGCATCGGGCGCGGCATGGGCTTTTACGATCGCTTTCTCGCCCAAGCCGACTTCATGGGCCTTTCCTGCGGGCTGGCGTTCAATCAACAGGTAATTGAGGACATCCCCGTCCTTGACCATGACATGCCGCTTAGTATGCTGGTGACGGATCACGGAATCAGCCGCTTCGCGTCGAATTGCATCCAACAGTAGTCGTCATCAGCAGGCAGAAGTCAGCAGGCAGTAGTCAGAGATTATGGGTCGCTGATTTCTGTTGAACTGATCGGCTACTGAATGCTAACTACTTGTCCGACAAGAGAACAAGGAGGTTCTCGCCATGAGCCGCTCACATCATTATCGCGCCGCCACCCGCATCAGCCGACCTTTGATTGCCGCTCTTGGAGTGACTGTCGTTCTGGGTGGGTTCATTTACTTTCACAATCATAAACCCAAAGCCGCCGCGGCTGGGCAAGCGGTTGCGCCCATTGCGAAGCCGATTGTTGTCGCAGCGCCGATCAACCCATCGGATGTCGCGCCTTCGAATGCCGTGACGTCGAATGGTGTGACAACGGTAACCGGATCGGGCAGCACGACGACGACCGGCGCGGGATCGTTGGTCACGCCCAATTCATCGACGCTGGTAACGCAAACGCCGATGACCGGCGCGCCGCCGACGCCATCAGCAGTGACGCCGAACACTTCCGACAAATCGAGCAACGCACCGGTCGTCGCGATCGCAGCGCCGCCGACATCAGGCAGCGTGCCGCTCGTGAAGCCAGGGCCGGTCAATCCGCGCGTATCGGCGGCATCGCTCGCCGACGGCAAGGCCAAGCTGGAAGCCGGCGACATTCTGGGCGCGCGAACGACGATCAACGACGCCCTGCTTTCCGGCCAGCTCAGCGAATCTGATTCGTCAGCCGCCCGCGAGATGCTGACGACGGCTTCGCAAAAATTGGTTTTCGGCGGCAAGCACATCGACGGCGACACCTTCACCGAGCGCTATCAAGTCATGAGCGGCGACCGCCTCTCGCGCATCGCCGACCGGCATGGCGTCACCTGGGAACTGCTCTGCAAGATCAACGGCCTGCCAGATCCGAAGCGCGTCCGCGCCGGGCAGGCGATCACGCTCATCAACGGCCCGTTCCATGCCGTCGTCAACAAGAGCAAGTTTCGGCTCGATGTTTATCTCGGAGGGCCATCCGGCGCCGGATCGGTCTTCGTCATGAGCCTCCCGGTCGGACTAGGCAAGGATAATTCAACGCCGACCGGCATGTGGGTCGTGCAGCAGGGAAACAAGGCGCACCCGGCCACCTACTACAGCCCTCGCGGAGAAGGCGTCATCGCCGCCGACGATCCGCGCAATCCGCTGGGCGGATTCTGGATGGGCATCGCCGGCGTGGAAGGCGACGCCGTCGGCAAATCCTCCTACGGCATCCACGGCACCATCGAGCCCGACTCCATCGGCAAGCAAGCCTCCATGGGCTGCATCCGCCTGCGGCACGACGACATCGCCGCGCTATTTGATCTGCTGGTGGAGGGGAAGAGCAAAGTTTTGATTAAAGACTGATGCTGGGTTTGTGGCAATTCTG
>DATBDZ010000342.1:0-5744 GCA_036276235.1 Humisphaera sp.
AAATCGGTCGTCACATCCGGCACCGGCAATTATTCATTCGATGGACTTGCCCCAGGAACGTATGTCGTGCGAATCGTGCCGCAGGCAGGCTACGTTCAAACAACCCCGGGCTTCTACAAGCTCACCCTTACTTCCGGGCAGGTCGTGGGCAACGAGAATTTCGGCGAATAGAAGTCTATCTGGTAAGCCTTTTATGCGCCCAAAAAAACTTCTCTCGCCGGGCACGAGCCGATTCGTTGCGGAAACATTGGAGCCGCGGCGGTTATTAAGCGCCGGACAGATTTCCGGGGTCGTGTACGTGGACTCCAATGCGAACACCACGCGCGATCCGGGAGATTTGGGGATTGCCGGAGTTACGGTGTACCTCCAGCCTCGGGGGTCTAGCAGTTCACTTAGCACCGTGACGGCGCAAGATGGCAGTTATTCGTTCAGCGGACTTGCCGCAGGTCAATACTCAATCTCAACCAGCCCGCCCAGCAATTATGTTCAGGAATACGACTTTGCCCTCACTTCTGTAACCGCCGCCGATGGGACGAACACAACGGCGCCCCCAATTGGCGTTTACAGTTATGCGAGCGTTTCGGGACTCGTCTTTAATGATGCCAACGGGAATGGCCTGCAAGATGCTGGCGAGGAAGGCATCGGTGACATGTTCGTCGAATTGGAGAACGCCGGGCCGAGGGGCCCCCTCTACACTCTCAACGGCGACGGGACATTCACCTTCCCCAGGCTGACGCCGGGCACGCGCACGTTGGCTGTTACCGTGAATCAGCCGGGCTGGCATTACACAACGCCTTGGGAGGCAACCGTCGCTTTAGCAAGCGGCGAAGCTTATACGGCCATGAAGTTCGGCGTGGCTCAAGATAACGCGAATACCGGCTCAATTGCAGCATGTCCCTTCGTTGACCGCAACGGCGACCACATACCGCAGCACGGCGAGGAAATCACCGCTACAACAATCTATCTGGACTTAAACAACAACGGGATACGTGATGCCGGCGAGCCGGCGGATTCCACCGGCGATCCAACCCTTTATCCAACTGACGAGTGGGTTCCATTTACCGGCCTTAAGCCCGGCACTTACACTGTGCGCGAGATTCCGCAGCCTAACTATTACAGCATCTCTCCCATCGCCGTCACCGTTACCGTGAGGGCCAATCATGAGGTCCAGGCTACGTTTGACCATGCGGTCGGAACACATACGAATAGCTCGATTGCCGTTTCGACATACAATGATCTGAACGGCGACGGCAGCGCGCAGCGAGGCGAGCCTCCCGTTGCGGGCATCACTGTTTACCTTGACCTCAATGACAATGGGATTTTTGACAGTGGTGAGCCCAAGGGCTTAACGGACGCGACGGGCTCTTACACATTTGCGTTTCTTCACGCTTCGACATATCTGGTTCGCATTTTACCAACCCCCGCATGGACTGCCTCCAAGCAAGGCACAGAACAGAATGTCAATTTACCTGACGAACTTGGGATGGGTGTGAACTTCGGTCTGGTTCAGAACGTCGTTACCGGTAGCATCTCCGGCACGATCTTCAACGACGCCAATAGCAATGGCAAGCGCGATGCGGGGGAACAGGGAATCGCTGGCGCGATCGTTGAGGTGAAGGGTTTGAAGTTCAGCAATGCCGTTACAGATGCGACCGGGACTTACCATTATGACAATCTGGGCGCGTTCGCATACACGGTTGACTTGATTGGCAGCCCGTCCGGATGGCACGCAACAACGCCGACGACGGGACAAGTGACCGTGGTGCCGGGACAGGTCAAGACAGGGCCGAGCTTTGGCCTGAAAAAGGATGCGATTCTGACGGGGTCGATCTCCGGGCAAATCTTCAATGACAAGAATGGTAACGGGAACCTCGATATCGGCGAGGCAGGGATGGCCACCATCACCGCTTATCTCGACACCAATAACAACGGCAATCTCGACACCGGCGAATCCTCGGCCATTACCTCCTTGACCGGCGCATTCAGCTTCGCGAACGTGTCCTTAGGCACATATCACGTGCGCGAGGTCGTGCCGACCGGATATCGTGCAACAACCACTTTGCCGGTAAACGCGGTCGTGGCGGCAGGGAAGACAACTTCCGTTACCTTTGGGAATCAATCGACGGCTGGGATAATCGCCGGCACCATCTACCTCGACGCCAATGGCAACGCTGCGCGCGATTCTGGCGAAGCCGGCATGTCCGGCGTGACCGCTTATCTGGACATCAACCGAAACGGCAAGCTGGATGCCCTCGAACCCTCCACCATCACGTCCAGCGCAGGTTTGTTTAGTATTGCGATTCCGCCGCCGGGTACCTACCTGGTGCGCGAGTCGATTCCGGGCGGTTTCACTTTGACGACGCCCGTGTTTGTCAGTGTTGTTGTGTCGGCGGGGAGCGGCGCCACAGTCGCGTTTGGCAATCAACCGGCGGGTTCGATCTCTGGAATGATTTTCAGTGACTTCAATGCCGACGGGCTGCTTAACGGGTCCGACGCGGGTATGTCAAATGGAACGGTCTACATTGACTCCAACAACAATGGAACGTTCGACGTCGGCGAGAAGTCGGTCAAGTCCTCCAATGCCGGCGCGTTCACTTTCTTCAATCTGGCGCCGGGAACTTACACCGTGCGGGAGATTCCGCTCCCGGGGTATCGACTGACGACGCCGGGCGTGCGGAGCGTGGTGGTCACGACGGCACCCGCGCCGGCGATTACGTTTGGAAATCAAAGGCTCGCGGGTATCTCCGGCACGGTTTACAACGATGTCAATGGCAACTCATCGCTCGATGCCGGCGATTTGCATCTGCCGAACGTCAAGGTCTTCCTCGATACGAACAACAACGGGAAGCTGGATGCCGGTGAGGTTTGGACAACATCAGCCGCCGATGGAACCTATTCGTTTACCAATTTGATTCCAGGCAGCTCTCGCGTGGCGGAGGTTGTGCCGGCCGGTTTTGTCACGGGCGATCCGGTCACGGGGCGCACCGATATCACGCTCTATCCCAGCAC
This sequence comes from Humisphaera sp., assembly GCA_036276235.1. Taxonomy (GTDB): domain Bacteria; phylum Planctomycetota; class Phycisphaerae; order Tepidisphaerales; family Tepidisphaeraceae; genus JANWHF01. The sequence goes on from DATBDZ010000342.1 coordinate 3,010, forward strand.
GACATCAATTATCAACCTTGGTAACCTCAAGCCCAATAGGGCGGCTGTCAGCTTCAGCGGTACGGTTTTCAAGGACGTGAATCTCAATGGAACCAGGGAAGCCAGCGAGCCGGGCCTGGCCGGCTGGAAGTTTTACATCGATCTGAATAACAACAGCACGTTCGACGCCGGTGAACCGAGCACACTTTCAAACAGCGCGGGACTCTTCACCTTCACCAACGTCAAAACCGGGCGTTATCTTGTGCGGCCGCTCGTTCCGGCAGGTTGGCGGATGAGTCACTTCGTCGCCTGGTTCGCCACTTCATTTGGCAAGAACGTGACAGGCCTGGATTTTGCCGCCTCGCAGACGGCGAAAATCTCCGGTACCGCTTTCATCGATCAAAACCAAAGCGCAGCGCTCGATGTCGGCGAATTCCACCTTGGCGGGTGGACCGTCTATCTGGACGCCAACAACAACGGCAAGCTCGACGCCGGCGAGCATTCGATCGTCACAGCAGCTAACGGCCAATACACATTCGACGGAATTGCCGCCGGAACGCACGTCGTCCGAATCGTCCAGCAGGCGGGTTACAAGCTGACAACCCCTGGGTCGTATAAGCTCACACTCACTTCCGGGCAGGGTGTCGGCAACGAGAATTTCGGGGAATGAACGACAGCGCAAGGGACACCGTGCCGCCCAATGCTGCGACGACGAGAGTTCCGCAGGGTGTGCTTCAGCACACGCGGTTCGAGCGTTGAGAGGTCTCTAAAATTCCGAAACCCGAATCCCCGAAACCCGAATCAATTCCGAATGACCAAATCCGAAGCTTGGCATACTACGAAGCTTGGGATACCACGAAGTGCACGGACGGGGCACGAAGGACCACGAAGGGCATGTAGGTGCGGTTTTTCTTCGTGGTCCTTGGTGCTCCCTTTGTGACCATCGTGGTTTTCTGCATTCGGATTTTGGTCATTCGTCATTCATTCTGATTTCGGGGATTCGGACTTCGGATTTCGCGCGCTGCCCCTCCCCACTTGCCAACTTCCCCCGGCCGCGCAGAATGTGCCTCACTCTCGGGAGAACTTGATTTATGGCGCATCTGCTCGGCATCGACATCGGCACCAGCGGCACCAAGACTCTTATTTGTGATCAGAAAGGGAAGGTGCTGGCCACTGCGATGGCGGAGCATCGCATCTCTTCGCCGCAGCCGGGGTGGTCGGAGCAGGATCCGCTGGATTGGTGGCTCGCCGCCGCCAAGGCGACCAAAGCCGTCCTGAAAAAGGCGAAGGTGAAATCCGGCGACATCAAAGCGATCGGCCTCTCCGGGCAGATGCACGGCAGCGTTTTCCTGGATGATGGGCCAAAGCCGCTGCGGCCTGCCCTGCTCTGGAACGATCAGCGCACGGCAGAGCAATGCTGGCAGATCGAGCAAAAGGCCGGCGGGCGCGAGGCGCTGATTGAGCTGGTGGCCAATCCCGCTCTTACTGGTTTTACCGCGCCCAAGATTCTGTGGGTGCGCACCTATCAGCCGCAGATTTATGCGCGAACCAAACACATTCTGCTGCCCAAGGATTACATCCGCTATCGGATGACCGGTGAATACGCCACCGAAGTGAGCGACGCCAGCGGGACGTTGCTGCTGGATGTCGTCAATCGCACGTGGTCGGACAAGCTTCTGGGTTTGCTGGATATTGATAAATCCTTGCTTGCGCGATTGTACGAATCGCAGCAGATCACCGGCGTGCTTCACAAGGAAGGGGCGGCGGCGCTGGGCCTCAAAGAGGGCACGCCGGTAGTCGGCGGCGCGGGCGATCAGGCGGCGGGGGCCGTCGGCAACGGAATCGTCATGCCCGGCGTCGTCAGCGCGACGCTCGGCACCAGCGGCGTGGTCTTCGCCCACAGCGATGTGCCGACGCGCGATCCCAAGGGCCGCGTTCATACGATGTGCCATGCCGTGCCCGGCAAATGGTGCGTCTTCGGCTGCATGCTTTCAGCCGGCGGCAGCTTCCAATGGTTTCGAAATGAGCTCGGCGCGGCGGAAGTCGCCGCCGCCAAGAAGAAGGGCGTTGATCCATACGAGTTGCTCGTTGAGCGGGCCGAGCATGCGCCGCCGGGATCGGAAGGATTGTTCTTTTTGCCGTATCTCACCGGCGAGCGTTGTCCGCATCCGGATCCGTTTGCGCGCGGCGGATGGATCGGCATCACCAGCCGCACCACGCGCGACATGATGATTCGCTCGCTCATGGAAGGCGTCACCTTCGGCATGCGCGACGCGCTGGAGATCATGCGGCAGATGGGCATCCCCGTGAGCGAAGTCCGCCTCAGCGGCGGCGGGGCGCGCAGCGAATTCTGGCGGAAATTGCAGGCGGATATTTATCAGGCCCCGGTGGCGCTCACCAACGCCACCGAAGGCCCCGCCTACGGCGTCGCGCTGCTGGCGGGCGTCGGCACCGGCGTCTGGAGCAGCGTCGAGGAAGCCTGCAAGGCCAGCATCAAGCGAACCGAGAAGATCCAACCAAAAGCAAAATCCGCCGCGATGTACGATCGGTACTATGGTGTGTATGCGAAGCTGTATTTTGATTTGAAGGATCGTCTGCACGATATGGCGGTGTTGCATTGAGGAACGCGGCGCGTGCGCCGATCGTAAATGATCGACACTAGTTCCAAAACATTGTCGCCGGAAGCCGTCATGCTGAGGTACTCCGAAGCATCTGGCTGGCTTTGCGAACCGGCCAGATGCTTCGGAGTACCTCAG
>DATBDZ010000343.1:0-3883 GCA_036276235.1 Humisphaera sp.
TGCTTCAGAGTACTTCAGCATGACAGTTCCGACGACGGACCTGCGTTTGAGACGAAATTGCACGTACAAATCGTGCGAAGACTGCAGGGCTTCCGCCCTCGGCTATCAAGATGGATTGATGCTACTGCTTTATCGATCCCAACTCGTTTGCTTGTTTCTCCTAGTGGGGATTGCGTCTTCCCCGATTTTTGCCGCTCCCAAAACCCCCGCGCCGACCGGCCCGGCGGTCGTCTATCCGCTAACCTCCGCGGCGCAGCCGGGTACCAGCGTTGATATCACCTGGGTTGGCGATACGCTCGGCCAACCTATCGGCATGTGGACCAGTTTCCCCGCAACGGTCACTCCCCTGCCGGCGGGCGACTCCAAGAAGCGCGGGCAGGCGAAATATCGCATCACGCTCGACAAACATGTCCCCGCCGGCATCGGCGCGGTGCGGCTGCTCACTTCCGCCGGCGTCTCAAATCTGCGGCTGTTTCTCGTGGACGACCTGCCCAGCACCCCGCAACACAGCGGCAATCATTCCGTCGAGCAGGCACAGGTTGTTTCTTCTGGCGTTGCAATAGACGGCGCATGTGAAGCGGTCGCCGCCGATTTTTACAAGCTGCATGCATCAAAGGGCCAGCGCATCTCGGCGGAGGTCGTCGCCCAGCGAATGGGCTCGAAGATGGACCCGATGATCCGCCTGCTCGATTCAGGCGGGCATGAGTTGGTCTATTGCGATGATTCGCCGGGCGCGGGGTCGGATTGTCGATTTGCGTATGCGTTCGCGGCTGACGGCGATTACATCCTCGAAGTCCGCGATGTGAATTACGAAGGCGGTGCTGAGTATCGATATCGCCTGCGCGTCGGCGATTTTCCGATCATCTCGTCGGTCTTCCCGCCCGTCGCAAAAGGCGGCACCGAAACGTCTTTTCATCTGGAAGGAATCGGTTGCGAAACGCTGCCGCCAATTTCGATGATGATGCCGGCGGAGGTGTCGCGCGCATGGCTGGATTCGAAATTCCCGAGCGGCCAGGGGTCCGCTCTCGCATCGGTCCTGACAAGCGACTTGAGTGATATCACAGAATCCGGCCGCAACGATTCGCCGGGCGCGGCAGATCGCATCTCGGTCCCCGGCGCAGCTAACGGCCATTTCCTCAAGACCGGCGCGCCGCATTATTTTCAATTCCACGCCGACAAGGGGCAGAAGTTCTCCATCCGAGGCCTGGCGCGCGAGATCGGATCGCCGGCGAGTGTTTCATTACTGCTTCTCAAATCGGATGGCACGAAGTTGGCCGAATCAAAAGTCGCCGGCCCGGAAGACGCCTCGCTCGAAGCGGCCATTCCCGCTGATGGCGATTATGTGATCTGTGCCCGAGAGTTGTCCGGACAAGGCGGACCCGAGATGGTCTATCGAATCGAGATCCGTCCTGTGCAACCCGGATTTTCGCTTAGCGTCGAGAGCGAGCAACTGAACGCCGCCGCCGGCGAATCGGTGACGCTCAAAGTTACCGCAATGCGACGGGATTACAACGGGCCGATCACGCTGTCGCTCAGCGGCGAGTCGAGCGCGCTCGAACTCTCGAACGCCACGATCCCGGCAGGAAAAAACGAAATCGAATTAAAGATCAAAGCACCGGCAGAAGTAGCCGACGCAAATATGCTCAGACTCAGCATCTTCGGAGAAGCCGACGTAAATGGCGTTCACGTTACAGAGAAAGCGAGCACACTTCCCGCGCTCAAAAAAGTATTTTCAAGAATCTTCTCGCCGCCGGCGGAGCTGGATGGGATGATCGGCATGGGGATCACGTCGCGTTGAGCCGCACGCAGTGCGATCATGCAGCTCAGCCCGTAGCCCGGGCGCGGGCGACCTCGGCGCACAAGTTGTTAAAGTTGATGGCCTCCTTGGCAACGGGCTTCCAGTTCAGTGAAGCCATCCGCTGGAAAAAGTCTGCGGGAAGCCGAACGTGGTATTTGCGTACATAATACGCCAGTTCGAGGGGCCAAAGATAAAGGCCGTCCGTCATTGTCGCTGGATAAAGGTGTACCGTCGAATCTGGATCAAGCACGTCGCGAACGACCTTTCCCATCGCGCTGTAGCAGGGCGAGTTCGCAAGATAGGAGATGATCTCTTCCTCATGATCCTGAGGACAGGATGCAACCGCATTCCTGAGACTCGGTAAGTCAGTGGAGGGGTTACCGCGTTCTTCCGCGATTTCCCTGTATTTAATCCAAATGACGCGCGTCATTGTTTTCGCATTTCTCCTGGCTTCCGACTCGTGGAACTGCACACAGACCGATGCTGCAAGCAGCAGCGGCGTTCAACATGCGTGCGTGCAATTCCCCGAACGCCGACGCTGCTTGCAGCGTCGGTCAGCGCGCTGCCTGCAATCCTTCGATAGGCTCAATACTGCGGCCCGCCCGGATTGATGTCCTTGTTCCAGAGCAGAATTCCCCCGGCCATGCTCTTGATGTCTTTGAAGCCAGCCTGACGGAGGGCCTGGGAGAATTGCATGGAGCGGCCACCACTGCGGCAATAGACGACCACCTTCTCATCCTTGTGCGGCATTAATTCGCCGGCGCGCTGTGACAATTGCTGCAGCGGGATGAGCTGCGCGCCGTCGATCTTCGTGATCTGAAATTCATTCGGCAGGCGGCAATCGATGAAGAGGAATTTCTCCTTCTTATCGAGCATCGCCTTCACCTCGCGCGGGGTCACTTCCCAATCCGGCTTGAAGCGATAGCCAGGCGGCAGGCCCTGCGCATCAAGGCTCGGATCGGGCGCGGCTTTGGCCGCGGCCGGCGGGGCCTTGGCGCGCTGCGCTTCCTGCTTGCTTTCCTCAAGGCTCTTGGGATCGAGAATCGGCGCGCCGCAGAATTGCTCGTAATCGATCGGCTTGGTGATCGTCGGATTCGGCCCGCACACGGGGCAATTCGGATCGCGGCGGACTTTGTACGTGCGGAATTCAATATCCGTCGAGCTATAGGTGATGAGCCTTCCGATCGCGGGACGGCCGATGCCCAAAATCAGCTTGACGGTTTCGGTCGCCTGCAGTGAGCCGACGGTTCCGCAGATAACCCCCAGCACGCCGCCCTCGGCGCAGCTCGGCACCGAGCCCGGATCCGGCGGCTCCGGATACATGCAGCGATAGCACGGCCCTTGATCTCCAGTGTCCGGATTTTTCAGATGCGGCGCGAACACAGTGACCATTCCCTCGAAGCGGAAGATCGAGCCGTAAACATTTGGCTTTTTCTGAATCACGCAGGCGTCATTGACGCAATAGCGGGTGGGGAAGTTGTCGGTGCCGTCGATGATGATGTCGTAATCTTTGATCAGATCGAGCACGTTGGAGCTATCCACGACGACGCGATGCTCGATGAGCTTCAGATCAGGATTAAGATCCTTCAGCCGCTTGCCCGCGGCTTCGACCTTAGGCTCGCCGACATCATGCATGCCAAAGAGCACCTGCCGCTGAAGATTGGAAGGGCTGACGACATCGATATCGGCCAGCCCGATGGTGCCCACGCCCGCCGCCGCCAGATAAAGACTGATCGGACACCCCAGCCCGCCCGCGCCGATGCAGAGGACTTTGGCTTTGAGCAGCTTCTCCTGCCCTTCGGTGCCGACCTCGGGAAGAATCAGATGTCGCTTGTAACGGTTGATTTGCTCGTTGGTGAGCATATTGCCTCGTCAGTTGTCAGTTGTCAGTTGTCAGTTGTCAGTTGTCAGTTGTCAGTTGTCAGTTGTCAGTTGTCAGTCTTTGGGTGTTGGGATATCGATAGACCGTATTCAAGGTGAGTTGTGGGGGAACGTCAAGTTGGCGGGCGGGCCGAAAGGTCAGTACGGGGATGATTCCCTTTTGCTCTCCTCAAATTGTGAAGGGGTTCTTGGACCCCGCGCACA
>DATBDZ010000344.1:0-10909 GCA_036276235.1 Humisphaera sp.
CCGCGGGTTGAACGTTGTGCTGATATGAGGCGCTGGCCCCGAAGACTGCTTCAAATGCGGCCTGTTCTTCTGTCACCGAAGTGTAGGAGATGGCCGGCTGATAGAGACTGACCTTCAAATCAAGATTGTTCTGCAGGGCGATCGCGCGGCACTCCTGGAGACTGAGCACCAGCTCCGGCGGCGGATTCTCCACCGTGGGATTAGTCGTCGGGTTGGTGGAGGGCTGCGTGGACGCGACAGGAAACTCCGTTGATTGCACCTGATGGAATCGCTCTGGAGGAACAACCATTTCGCCGGTACCGCCGGTGCCGAAATGGTCGCAACCTTGGAGGAGTGTGAATGAGAGGGACGCGAGGAGGATCGCGAGAAATTGAAGAGCGGGGAGGTGGACCTTCGGTCCGACCGCTACGCGACGCGGGTTGCGCGTATGGGAGAAATCTAAAGTTGATTTGCCCGCGTCCGGTCCGACGGATACCCGACGCAGGTTGCATGTATCGCAGAAATCTAAAGCGGACTTGCCCGCGTCGGGTCCGACCGATGCGCGGTGCATTTGAAGGATGCGCGCCGATCCGCTCTGGTCCCCTCCTCCGGTACTCTGGGGGAGGGTTAGGGTGGGGGTTCGTGCGAGTGGCGCTGGTTCTACACAACCCCCACCCCGGCCCTCCCCCGGAGTACCGGAGGAGGGGGAAGAATTTCCGAGGAGAGTACTGGGGGAGGGAGTCAATGCATCGGCGCATCCACGCCGTGCGCCGAACTGAGCCGTGGCGCGCGCGGGGATTGTGCGCGAAGGTAACTTTTCTGCCGGTTCATTCATGTCGGAGGGCCTCGATGGGGTCGAGCCGGGCCGCTTTGATCGCGGGGAACATTCCAAATATCAGCCCGACGGCGGCGGCAAATCCAAATGACAACGCCACCGCCCAGCCGGGAATCGATGCCTTGGTGAGCTGTGCCGCCGGGATGCTCGCGAGGATTCTGGTGATTCCTTCGCCGCCCAGCAGGCCGACCAATCCGCCCATCAGGCAGAGCACCAGCGCCTCGACGAGGAACTGCAGCAAAATCGCCGACGGCCGCGCGCCGACGGCTTTGCGCAAACCGATCTCGCGCGTCCGCTCCGAGACACTGACGAGCATGATGTTCATGATTCCGACGCCGCCGACGAGCAATGAGATGCCGACGATGCCGCTGGCGACGAGGGTGATCGCCGCCGCCACGCTCTTGAACTGATCGACGAACTTCTGCACCGCCTCGATGCGGAAATTATCCGGCGCGTCGATCTTCAGGCGGCGACGATGCCGCATATAAAAATTAATCTCGGCGCGCGCCTCTTCGGACACTTCCGGCGAGCGGCTGCTGGCGACGACGATCATTCCATTGTCCGGCGTCCAAAGCGTACGGAAGGGCACAAATACTTCCGCGTCGCTGCGCCCGCTGCCGAACATGGAGGACTCCGCCCGCGATTCCACAACGCCGACGACCACATAGCGGCGATCGCCGATCATGATGTCCTGACCGGTCGGGTCGGCATCGAGTCCAAGCTTTTGTTGCGCGATCGCGTTGATCAGGCAGACGGCGCGTGCCTGCGTGTTGTCGATGAGCGAGAAGGGCCGGCCGACCGTGACGGTCCGATTCTCCACGGCGTGCCAATCCGGCTCGATGCCTGTGATCTGGACGTTTTGCTCGGAGCGGGCGCGATGTGAAATCGTCTGGGTGTAATCCGCCTGCCGGGTGAAGTGGGCGACCGAAGGGCAATGATCGAGCAGGTTATCAAAATCGGCGGGGCGGAAGCGCAGATCGCGCCAGCGATAAATCTGCCGGCGGCCGGTGTCCGGCGGATAGGGGAGGATGAAGATCTTGTTGGTGCCGAACGACTCAAATTCCGAAAGCACGTTGGACTTGAGGCCGGTCAGCGCCGCGATGACTGCCGTCACCGACGCCACGCCGATGATGATGCCGATCGTCGTCAGGATCGAGCGCACCTTGTTCGACCAGATCTGGCCCACCGCCAGAAAAATGCTCTGGTAGGTGACGATCAGCGGCGAGATGAAAAAGCGCATGAAGCTCATGCCAGCACCTCCGCCGGCATGGCGTCATCTTCCTGAACCTGCGAGACGGCATCCTGCTCGACGGGCAGATCCGAATGCACGCGGCCATCTTTCATGCGGATGATCCGCTTCGCGTGCCGCGCCACGTCTGGCTCGTGTGTAACCATGATGATGGTCTGCCCGCGCTGATGCAGCTGATCGAAGAGGGCGAGGATTTCCTCGCTGGTGCGGCTATCGAGATTTCCGGTCGGCTCATCCGCCAGCAAAATCGCAGGCCGGGCCACGAGCGCGCGGGCGATGGCGACGCGCTGCTTCTGCCCGCCGGAGAGCTGATTGGGCCGATGGCGCATGCGATCCTGAAGGCCGACGGTGGCGAGTGCTTTTTTCGCGGCGGCCCGCCGGGTGAGCCATCCGCCCCGCGCGTAGATGAGAGGAAGCTCGACGTTTTTCAGCGCGGTGAGGCGCGGCAGCAACTCAAAGCTTTGGAAGACGAATCCGATTCGTTCGTTGCGGACATTAGCGAGTGCCGCCGCGCCCAGACGCGTCGTCAGTTTTCCATCCAGCTCGTAGGTGCCGCTGGTTGGCCGATCGAGGCAGCCCAGGATATTCATCAGCGTGCTCTTGCCGGAGCCGCTGGTCCCCATGACGGCAACGTACTCATTGCGATCGACGTCGATGCTAACGCCGTTGAGCGCGCGAATCGTCTCATCGCCGACTTTGTAGATCTTCGTGATGTCGCGGAGGGAGATGACCATAGGAGAATGCGATGAACCTGAAATCCGCTGTCTGGCGCGAAAAATTGTGACTCTTCGTAGGGTGGGTGTACTCGCCCACCATTTGGTGCTCGTGGTGGGTGAGTACACCCACCCTACAAAATGCTCAACAAGCGGCCGCACTCAGAACCCTCTCCCCTGTACTCAGGGGAGAGGGCAGGGTGAGGGGACAGCGATGCGCCAGAGGGCGTATTACGTCGATTGGCGCATCGGTCCCCTCACCCCAACCCTCTCCCCTGAGTACAGGGGAGAGGGAGAACACAGAAGCTCAACCCGTCGCTTGGGTCGTCGGTTTTGCCGTGGGCTGCGTCGTCGCAGCCGGCCGCGTTGTTGGCCCGGCGTCGAACTTTACCGCCTGCCCTTCGGCCAGCGTTTCCAGCACTTTATACGGGCCGGAGATCACCTGATCTCCCGCTTTCAATCCCGAAACAATCAGCGTGTGCGTTTCATCGCTGGGGCCGACTTTCACGGGCCGCGCGACTGCTTTCCCGTTAACCAGCAGATAGACGACCGTAACGATCGATTTACTCGGATCAACCTCCGGCTTGGTTCGCTCTTCGGGCGTCAGCGTCTCAAACGCGCGGCCAAGCACCGATTGGCTGGGCACCTTCAGGCCCGTGTGCTTGAAAGTCTCGATATCCGCGTCGGCTGCAAGACCCGATGGAATATCCTTTCCCTTGGTATCGAGCTTGATCTTGGCCTCGAAGAAACGCGTGGTCCCTTCGTTGGAAGTCCGCTGCGCGGATTGATCGTCGTTGCGGGCCAGGGCGACTGTTTCCACGATGCCATCGAAGATGTCGTCCGGGAATGCCTGAATCCGCACTTGCGCGCGCTGGCCGGCGTGCACGGATGCGATCGATGTCTCATCCACACGGGCGTACATCATCATCTGGCTCAGGTCCGCCACCTCGAGGATGACCGTGCCGGCGTTGTTCATGGTGCCGACCATCGCCACCTCGCCGACTTCGGCTTTGCGTTTGGTGACGACGCCGTCGATGGGGGAGAGAATCGTCGCGTAGCTTTTTTCTTCCTCCGCCTTGGCAACGTCGGCGGCGGCCGCCTCCAGTTGATGCGCCATGACGTCCAGCGTCGCTTGATCCGATTTCTTGCTGTGAATGGCAGAGTCGAGCTGAGCTTTCAACTGATCCACTTTCGTCTGTGCTGCATCGACCGTTGATTGGCTGACATCTTTGGTTGCCAGCAACCCAACCTGGCGGCCCAAATCGCGCTTGGCATCATCGAGGGCGACCTGCTGCGACTGGATCATCGAGATGGTCGAATCCAGATGCGATCTGGAGACTTCGATCTGCGCCTTTTGAGCGGCTTCCCGTGCAGTGGCCGAGCGGAGCAGGGCGACTAAATCCTTATCGTCGAGTTGCACGAGGACAGAGGCGCCTTTGCCGTCGGCATCCCCCTTGGTGACCTTCGCGCGTTCGTCATAAGGAAGCGCCATGATGGTGGCGGAAACTTTTGCGCTGATGGACACCTTGGTCCGCGGCTGGATTTCGCCCGGGGCCGCGATCAGCTCGATCAACTCGCCCTCAATGACAGGCTCGACGCGCACGACGGTCGGCTGCTCGGCCGCGGCGAGAGTGCCGCGCACCTTCCAGGCGATCCCCGTTCCCACCGCGGCGACCGCCACCACGGATCCAATTACGATCAGAAGTATCTTCACTGTGTTATCTCGATGTTGTCTCGACGGAGCTGCACACAAACTTACGGAGCGAAAGCCACAAGAGTTACACGATTATGACCGCTTGAAAGTTTCGCAACTGATTGTATTAGTACATTAATACAGATTTCCACAACCCGCGTCCAGCAAAAAATTCGGCGCTCGTTGGCGTGATCGCGTTTTGCTTCCTCTAATGTAATGACGGATGCCGGCGTAAGTTCTTGCGAAACGCGAAGCGTAAGCTGGATGTGATATCACAATCCGACTCGTAATGGCGAATTCTGTAGGGTGGGCCGTACTCGCCCACCATTCGCGCGCTTGTGGTGGGCGCGTACACCCACCCTACAGTTAACGCACTTAAGATTATATTTGGAAACAGTTTATGTAGAAAAAGGTGCGGTCCTAATTATGCGCCTAGAGGTGGCGCATCACCTGCGTATTGCTCTTAACTATTTGCCAGGACAATACTTGCAACGCATGAGCCGCTTGGCGAGACCGAAAAAGCGCCTAAAAGCGCCTCACTATCGACTCTGCGCGAGGGAAACATGGCTTACTTCTTCGGCTCAAGATCCGGCTGCGGCAGCTCTTTGATGCTGTTCAGGCCGAACAGTTCCAGGAACCGCTTGGTGGTGCCGTAGAGGATGGGCCGGCCCGGCTCTTCGGCGCGGCCGGCAATTTTAACCAGGTGCTTCTCCATCAGGCTGCGGATGGTCTCCCCGCAGGCGACGCCGCGGATCGCCTCGACGTCGGCCCGAAGCATCGGCTGCTTGTAGGCGATGATCGCCAGCGTCTCGAGAGCCGCCTTGGAGAGCTTGGCGTCTCCCTCTTTCTGGTGCAGCTTCTTCAGATAGTCGCCAAAGGTCGGCAGGGTAAGGATTTGGAATCCGCCGGCCACCTGCTCGATCCGGAACGAGCGGCCGCTGGATTCGTAGTCGGCATTCAGGTTCTTGATCGCCTGGCGAATGGGTTTGGTGGAAGGAAGATCGAGCATCTCGGCGAGCCGACCGGCGGTGAGCGGGTGATGGGTGCTCATCAGCATCGCCTCGAGCGCGCCTTTATCGACGATCTGATCGGATGAAGTCGAATCCCCGGATTCGTCAGCTGAGTCTTCAAGCGCACCATCGCGCGCCTCGGCCGTTTCGGCGGCTTCCGCGGGCGCATCCGCCGGCTCAGTCGCACCCTTGCGCCCCCGACGGCGCGGCACATCCGATCCGCTTTGCACCTCTTGATCCGCCATCTCCGTCCATTCCGTCTCGTCGTCACGTACCAGTCGAAGCATGCGCCAGACCTCCGATCTTCGTTATCGGATCGGCATTTTCAAGCGCGGGGCATCAATTGGGGGAGGGTTCAGGGTTCGGGGTTCAGGGTTCAGGGTGCGGGAAAAGGCACGAAGGCACGGAGGGACGAAGGCACGAAGGGGAAAAACCTTGCCGTTTCTTCCCCTTCGTGCCTTTGTGCCTGCGTGCCTTTGTCCCTCGTCCTGAACCCTGAACCCTGAACCCTAAACTCCCACCAACTGCTCCGACCGCGTCATCCCTGTCGCTGTGACCTTGCTCATCGGATCCGCCCCGATCGTTCCGCGGAGACGCTGGATGTACTGGGAATCTCCGACCGCTTTGAGCTGCTCGCGGGCTTTCTCAAGACGGTCCGCAATCCTCATCTTCGTCGCGACGGCACGGTGACTGGTGCGCTGTAGGAATGCTTGCAGGTAATCGACATGCCGCTGCCACAGCTCGATGTCGCGCTGCTGTTTGGCCAGCAGGCGTTGCTGATACCAATCGCTGGCCAGCAGGCTTTCGCGGGTGAAGAGCTGCCGCAGGCGATCGTCGATCGGCGGCGCGGACTGCGGGTCGATCGCCATGATGCGGACCAACTCCGCTAATGGAGGGCATGCAAGGTCGATCGATCCATCCTCGATCCACGCCTTAGCGACGCGCTGCTGGGCTTCGACGATGTTGTTGACGCCATCGACGAACATCGCCTGGTCCTGCGATTCGGGACGAAGGATCGCTTCATCGAACACGCGCTCGGGCGCATCAAAGACGCGGCCAAAGAAATCATGAACGAACTTGGCCGTGATGCGATAACCCAGCCGGCTGGCGAGCACCAGTTTCCCGTTATGGCGGAAATCCTCGATCCGCTCGAGGTAGTTGTTGGCGATCAAGTATGCCGAGTCGCGCTCGGTGGGCGAGAGCCGCGTCCAGATTTCGGGAATCAGCAGGCTGATATCGTGATCGACGCGCACCTCCGGGCCGACGAAGCCCGCCGCCGTCGAGAAGCCGGGATAGCCGGTCAGGATCGAGCTGACCAGCGCGTTGTTCACATCGACCGCGGGCGGCAGCGCATTGAACGGACCCTTGGTAAGCGCACCCTCGGAGCCGGCGCCTGTCGTTGAAGGGCTCTTGCCCGTCAGGCTGCACACATAATCCATGAACAGCTCAGGCAAGTCCTGATAGTGGATCGGGCTGTAGACCGCCAGCGCGCGGATTCCATTGGCTGGATCAGCAGGATTATTTCGACGGCCGCAGAGCACCGCGCTCACCGGGAAAACCAGTGGCGAGCCATCCGGGCATTTGCGGAACAGCCGGGCGCCCACTTCCGCCACATACCGATCGCGCGGCTGCGCGACATCCGGGCGTATCTGCAAGTATCTCGGATTCTTGCTCGGCTTCCCTTCGACCATCCGCGGATGAGCGGAGCTGACAACAAAACCATCTTTCGCGCTCGCGGCGGCCTCAATCAGATTCCGCATCGGCGGCGTAAATTTGTCGAACTCCACCACGTCTTCCACCATCTCGCGCGCAGTCGCGGCGGAGATCGGCTCGTAGTTCGACGTGAAGGTGCCGGGCCGCGACATATCCGCCTCGGCGGGCGCGTCCATCCCGCGATGGATCGCATCATCCGGCCGCTGAAACAATCGCCATTCGCAATTCTCGACGATCTTGAGGCTCGGATTGTCGTGCCCCTTGGGCATGAATTGCAGCAGCTCGGCCGCAACGACTGCCGATGCGGTGATGTCATCTTCCATCTGCACTTTGTCGGCGGCCAGAAAATCCTGGCGCAACTTGAATAACCGCCAGTTGCCGTCCTGCGAATGCCCGATGCGCAGGTAGCTGCCGACCAGCTTGCGGTTGCGGAATTTCAGTTCGTGGCCGGGATAGCCGTTGGTGAGATCGACGGCAAAATGCCGCCGCCATTCCATGCCCCATTCGGGCTTGTAGAAGCGTTTGATCAGAAACACCAGCGCGCGAATGTGCTCGGGAATGCTATCGAGCCACGCGTTGTAACGATCGGTAAATTCGCCGGGCGACGGCGTCAGCATCTTGATGACCGATCCCAGCGATCGCGCCGGGCTGAGGATCGTGCGCGAAGTGCGATTGGAATAATCCGGCCGGAATTTCAGCAAAAAACGATCGGAATAATCCCGCTGAAAAATCCGCTCGACCGCGTCCAAATCCTTCTCCAGATCGGCGATGTAGATCGGCCCATAGACAATCGAGCCGGCGATCGATTTGGAAATCTCGCTCTTGCCGCCGCCGGAAACCGTGCACGGCTTATGGCAAAACGTTCCGTCGGCGACGGTGCCGATCAATCGCCATGAGGGCGCGCCCGGATGCTTTTCCAGACGCACTTTGTAGCCGGTCGGATAAACGTAGATGCGATCCGGGAGCAGCTTGATCGACTGCTCCTTCCCGTCCTTGCTCCAGCTTACGCGCTGTGAAGGCAGATCGATCTTCACATCCTCCGGCACATAGATCACATCCGGGAAATTGCGATCGACGGCATATCCCTCCGCACGCTCATCAACGCGCGGGCCCAGAAGTTTCACCACATCGGCGAACGTATGGCTTTGCGCTCCAACACTGCTGTCGGCGCGAAATTGCTCGCCGAGGCTGTAGCTGGAAAATGCCAGCGCGCCGCCGGCATGTTCTTCTTCGGCAAGGCCGAAGAGATTGGCGGCGTAGCTGATCTGCGTTTTCACTTCCTTCTTGGAATAGCCGTAATAGTTGTCCGCAATCAGCGTGACCATCACGCCCGCCCGCGTGCGGCAAGTGACTTTGAACGCGTTGCCGTTGTTGTACGGCTCATCCTCGTTCTTCCAGCACATTCCCTGCTCGCGCTGGATGGCCGTCGCGTCATTCCAATGCGGAAGCCCCAGCGACTTCTTTTTGAGCGTCACCAGATGCGGCGCGAGAATGATGCAGCCGGTATGGCCGGTCCAATGCTCAACATCCAGACCGGCATCATGGTCCGGCAAATACGGATCGCCGGCGTTTCCGAAGATCGATTCGACGAAGTCGAGATTGGAAACCAGGCTCCCCGGCGCGAAGAACCGCACTTCCATCGTCTTGCGCGGACTGAAGCCGGGAATCTCCGGGCTGACGATCGGGCGAAGCAGCAGCGAGACAAATAATTCCGCCGGCTCGGGCGAGCGTGCGGTGAAGGGCAATCGCAGAAGCTCGGGCGGCGGATTCAGAGCCGCGCTCAGAAGATTTGCGTACACCGCCTTGGGGACGGCGACCTTATCCGCTGGGATCGGCAACCCGCCCTCGGCGATGTGGAAGACTCCCTGCGTCGTCCGCCGATCGCTGCGCGGATTGTGCAAAACCCCTTGACGAACGCGGTAGCTGGCCAGCAGCGGGCTGTGATGCTCATCCAGATCGATCGGCAGCGACATCTCCCGCGCCATTCCATGTCGATCGACGACGAACGTCCGCGCCGGCAGGCGCGCCGGCGCCACCGGTCGGGCGTCGGCTAGATGATCATCCAAAAAAGCCTGGATACGCTGATCGGCGGGGCAGAGATATCCATCCAGCAGGCGGCTGAATTCCTGGTAGTCGGCCAGCAGATCGCCGGCCACCGAGAGAAACCCGGTCCGCCCGCCATCGCCCGCTGCCGGCACGCCCAGCGCCGCCAGCTTCAGGTTGATGTAACGGATAATTTCTTCGCGTTCCCCCGTTGCGGCTGTCCCATCCGGGCACAAGCCGAGGCCGCGCTTAAGATCCATGGGATTCTTTCCCTTCAACTACTCGTCCCACGAGCGAAGTGGCGAATCATAGAAGATATTCGCCGGCGGCGAAAGAGGGGATTGAAATGGAGCCACCCGCGTTTTTTGTCTTTACTGAAATGCCGACGCGAAGTAGTTTCAGGCAAATCAGGCAGAGACACGCCGCAAATGTCACCCCTCCTCAAGCAACAGATCGGCCACGACTGGAGCCTGTTTATCGATCGGCTCTTTGCGCGCAAAGCCGTCGAGGGCGAGGTGATGTTCTACGATGGGAGGCGGACAGTCTACGCGTCCGTCTTCAATACCACCGGCACGGACGCCGAAGAAGCCATCGAAAAAATGATCGAGGGGCGGCCTGGAATCCCGGTGCAGATTTTCGATCGTGATGAGCCGGGCTTGCGCGGGCACGCCTATCTGCTGCCGGAAGGGGACCGGGAAAATCCGTATTGGGGCCTGAACACCTGGACGGCGTCGGCGGGGTCGGTCGCCTGCGTCACGATCTATTTCCACGAGCTTACCGAGCTGGATTGGGCGATTTCGCTCTGGAAGAGCGTGCGGCCGCTGCGCGAGACGACAGTCGCGATGAATTGATTCCACATATCTTTCGTGAACTTGCTGGACAATCGAGCGAGGTGGGCGAGAATTCGCGGTCGGCTATGGAAGGTCCCCTCAAACGAAGGATCGAAATGAATCGCCAGGTCAGGACGACGGCGGCGATTCTCCTTGTTGCTGCGCTCTATTTTGTCGGCGGGAAGGTCGGGCTGAAGCTCTGGTCTGTGAACCCAAGCTCGACCGCGGTATGGCCGCCTACGGGAATTGCCCTGGCGGCGGTGCTTTTGCTGGGGCCGCGCGTCGCGCCCGGGATCTTCATCGCCGCGTTTCTGGTCAATCTTGATATTCCCAATGCAACAGTCGCGACGTCGGTTGGGATCGCCATCGGAAATACGCTGGAGGCGCTGGCCGCGGCGTGGGCGGTGAAGCGATTTGCCCACGGCGTTAAGGCGTTTGATCGCGTACGCGATGTTTACAAGTACATGCTGGTGGCGGCGGTATTGGCCACCATGGTCAGCGCTACAATCGGCGTCAGCGTGCTCTGTGTGGGCAAGCTGGAGCAGTGGTCAAACTTTTATCACGTCTGGATCGTCTGGTGGCTGGGTGATTGCGTCAGCGCGATCGTCATCGCGCCGCTGCTGCTGGTCTGGGCGACGCGGCCGCCGCCTCACGTTAGCGTGGAGCGCATCGTTGAAGCGGCGTGTCTGCTGGCATCGCTGTGCGTGATCTTTATCGGTGTTTTCGGTGGATGGTCAGAGGCGGTGGGCAACGAATATCCGCTGGAATATGCGGGTATTCCGGTGTTGCTTTGGGCCGCATTGCGATTCCAACAGCGCGGCGCGGTGACCGCCGCCGCAATCAT
>DATBDZ010000345.1:0-9817 GCA_036276235.1 Humisphaera sp.
CCATTTGCCCATGAATCGGGCACATAAAAACACGGCCCGGCGCCGGCCGGCCGCCGGTTCGGACGAACCAGCCGCCGGCCGGGCCGGGCCTTCTGTTGCATTCAAAACATAACGTACGGCAATCTCGCGCCAATACAGGAATTTATCGTTTCCTGCGGTCGCGGCGTGCCTTGCGCTTCTTGCTGCCGATCTTACGGCGGCGGCGGGGCTTGGACATCCGTTGCTCCTTCCTATCCGTTAAAGTTAACCTTCTGCCCGCCTAAGTTATCCTGACGTGAATTAATCGTCCAGTTCACGACTTTTCTCTTTCAGTCGATCGACCTCCATGGGTATAATTCCGCACTCAGGCACGTCCTTTGATGTAGCTCAATTTGAACCAACCTCACACGGAGCTTTGCCTCATGATTAAGCTCGAAGAGGGTAATGTTCTTCTGAAGCCCGCCCAACGACGCCACCTCATGGCCTGCTTTCGGCGGGCATTGCGGCTTGGCGCCCGGCTGGGCAACTTTGTTCTGACCATCTCGCTTCGACGGATCGGCCGGCTATTCGAGCTGCACGCCGACATCCGCGATCGCTGCGGCAACTTCCATTGCCGCTCGCGGCAAAACGATTGGCGCGCGGCGCTGCGAGATCTTTCGCGATCGATCTGCCTCGGCCTGCACGAGCAGTGCCTGCGGCGGGCGTGATTGCACCGGTCTTCTTGTAGGGGCGAACCTTGTGTTCGCCCTTCCCCGGCCGCGCAGACCACAGGGCGAACACAAGGCCGAAGACCCCGCGCGCCGGGTTTCACCCCTACAAATGCGGTCTATTCCGCTCTGCCGCCGTGGATGAGCGCGGCTTGAAATGCCGCGATCCGCGGCTATGCTTCCTTCGGCAAAAAAACCATCCGACAACGGATGCGCCGAAGTAGCTCAATGGCAGAGCACCGCTTTCGTAAAGCGGGGGTTGAGGGTTCAAATCCCTCCTTCGGCTGTTACTTGAATAAGTAGTCAGAGGGAATAAGTAGGCAGTAGTCAGAAGCGAAGTGACCGGCATTTCTCTGACTACTGCCTACGTATTCCCTCTGACTACTTATTCGAGGCCAGCAAGTCGTTCAAATCCAGCGCATGCGTATACATCGCCAACCCCCCATCCGGCGTGCGCGGCCACTGTTCCTGCGGGCGATCCCAATAGAGCTCCACGCCGTTTCCGTCCGGATCGCGCAGGTAGAGGGCTTCACTGACGCCATGATCGGCGGCACCGTCGAGCTGAATGCCGGCAGCCAGCACGCGCCGCAGCGCGTCGGCCAACGCGGCACGCGTGGGATAGAGAATGGCCACGTGATAAAGCCCCGTCGTCCCCGGCGCGGGCGGCGGGCCGCCCTGGCTTTCCCAAGTGTTCAGGCCGATGTGATGGTGATAGCCGCCCGCGGAAAGAAACGCCGCGCTCTTGCCGAAGCGCTGCGTCAACTCCAGGCCGAGCACGCCTTGATAGAAGCCCAGCGCCCGCTCGAGGTCCGCCACCTTCAGATGAACATGGCCGATGCGCGTTTGCGGGTGGATCGGATTGGCCGCACTTGGCATATCACCGCCTGCCGACGAGGCTTGCTATTGTTTCAGTTCCCGCGCGAACTGCCGGAAATCCTGCACGGCGGTGGGGATCACAATAGTCCCGTACGCCAGCGCAGTTCCATGCGCGATGTCGCAACGAAGATCGTAGTATTGTGCAAACAACATCACGTAATAGGCCTGATCGTTGTAGAAGCGGACACTCGACCACCGGGCTGCGACTGCGGCCGCCGTACCTCGAAGAACCTGTTGGGCAAGAAATCCATCGGTCGCCAGATACGAGGCATGAATCTGCCTGAAGGATCTCATCCCTCCTCTCCCACCAGCCGGGCCAACTGCGCCTTGTTAAATGGAATCAGCAACCGCTTGTAATCATCGACAACGATCTGCCATTTCCCAACGTGTTCATCCGTGCCACGATCAACGAGAATGTGCTCTCGTGAATCCGTCGTGACGTCAATGCGGCCGTTCGCCCCGGCCATCCATAAGACACTCGGAACGAACGCAATCCGATTGCCATTGCGAAAAATTGTGTAAGTTGGGAGCTTGCGCGGAGCCACCTTCGAGCGGCGCATTTGCGGTTCAATCGTCTGTCGAACCGCCGAACGCACTACTCGATCATGCGGGATTGTCTCAAGCCATGTATCGAGCGTATCGTATAGATCGTTAAGGCGGACGATCCAATCGTCAATTCGCTCAACCACACGAGTAGGGCTGATCTGCGTCATAAGCACATTGTAGCCAGCCGGGTCGTCCACGTTAAAGGTCAATCGCCACGACTTCGTGATCGAGGACCGATGGCACACCGATGCTCAAGATCGCGCCCTCGATCCGCATGTTCGGTGCTCCGCCGGCGACGAGCAGCCGCACATTCGGAAGTGCCATGGGAGCGGGCAATTTCACGCGGACAGTTTGCGGCGGGGAGGGGATCAGCTCGCGGTAGGGGCCTTTCATTGCCATTGGGTTGGTGAGATTCACCAGGTGAACGGTCATCGAATTCTTCTGCCGCCAGATTGTGACATCGAGCAGGCCGGGGCCGCTCACGCTGACTGGCGGCTCTTCGTTGATCGCCCACGTGATCGCGTTGCGCAGCAGCGTGCCATGGTCGGCGGCGAGGATTTCCCAAAACGTGCGATCGATGTCGCCGGGAAAATACACCACTCGCCCCTTTCCAAGCTCTCGCAAATAGACTTCGGGGATATCCGTCTTCGGAACGCGCGGATAGACCTCCTCCATCGGCAGATCGGGATACGAAGGAATCCGAGTAACCGGCGCGCCTGTCATCGGCGTGCTCGCGACGACGTCCGCGCGCTGCACGGTATTGATGATCCGTCCCGCATCCTCCAGACCATGCAGGATCGGATGATGCGTGTCGGCTTCAATTCGCATGTAGGAGTTCTTGATGTCACGCTCGACGCGGCCATTGAACCGCACGCCGAACAGATCGGCCAGCCCAAAATCAGCGCGGCGTTTTCCCGTCGCGTCGTAGAGCGAGGTTTCAAACGTCGCCACAATGCTTCCGCCGCGGGAAACGTATTGCCGCAACTGCTCGCATTGCTCATCCGAAAGGGCAGCCACGTTCGGGAGAATCAGCAGCTTGTATCGATCGACATGGGCGGCATCGAGCAACTGATCGTGCGCCATCTCAAACGGAATCCGCCCCTCGACCAGCGCCTGATACATCCCCAGCTCATGATCCTCCACCTTGCGATGCTTCTGATCGCCGCCGTAATAGGTGCCGGTCTGCTGTGAATAGACCATCGCGACGCGCGCCAGATTTTCCTCATTGCGCAGATATCTTTCGTTGGCGAACTGCCAGTTGTAGATCTTCTCGACCACCGGCAGCCAGCGCCGATCGGGAATATCGCCGGAGAACTTGCAGACCCACGGCCGCAGCCCGTTGGCGACGCCGTCGGCGAGCCAGATCCGCAGCTCGGGCTCGGTAATGACCGAGTCCTTCCAGCGATGCTCGTCATCGATGCCGATGCTTGCGATGCCGACGATCGGCTTGCGGCCGAAGGTCGCGCGGAATTCCTTGCCGTTCTTTCCGTTGGCCCAGGGCGGCATCAAGCCGCGCCGGCTTTGCCGATCGGCAAAAAGCGTTGGCGCGAGCTGGCTGATGGTGCGCATGTCCAGCGTCGTCATCGACCCGCCGCCGGAGTTGGCGATGTAGCGTGCCGCCGGGTTGATCTTGCGAATTTCGCTGTCCCACAATCGCCACAGCTCAAAGAGCCGCTGGCTGCTCCATTCCATGTAGTTGCGATACGCCGCATCCTGTGGATTGGTCGTGCGCGGCAAATCCATATCGCAGAACTTGCGAAATAGCGTTTTGCACGACTCGCAAAAGCACATCCCGCTTCCCTGCCAGCGATTGGAGAAGATGCCATCAACTTTGTATTCGCGCACGATTTCGCGCGTGACTTCGGTCATGAACTCAAAGTTGTAAGGCCCCAGCGCGCAGGTGACCCAGCGGCCGGGCGTCGCCCAATGCCGCCGCTTGTTGCCCTGAGCATCAACGGCAAGCCATTCCGGATGCGCCTGCGCCGCATCATCGAGAATCGAATGCGGATCGGTCCGCGCGACAACCACCATCCCCTGCTTGCGGCAGCCTTCCACCAGATCGCCAAACGGATCGGTTCCCTCCTTCATCGCCGAGCTGGCATGATGAAATTTGATCTTCGTCGGGTAATACGCAACGCACCCGCCCGCGCTCAGGCAAGCCGCGTCGGCATGAACGCGCTTAAAATAATCAAGCCAGAATTGGCCGTCGTATTTCCCCGGATCATCCTCCGCCAGCACCAACTGCATCCACCGCATCGGCCGATCGAACCATTCATCGGAAGGTCCGGCAGGAATATCGCGAGCCGCCGCGCCGGCTGAAAAGCCCGCACTGACGGCTGCCGCCGCTAATGCCGCGCTCGCGATAAACTCTCGGCGATTGAGGGATGGAGGGTTGGTCATGGAGTGCCTCGGTGTGAGAGGATCAGGTTGGTTCTTCAAGCAACTGTGCGCCGGCGGACCAGCGATGCGACGTATCTTTCAGGATCACTAGCGATCTGGTCAAGCAGTCGGCAAGCGATACGCGCCGGCTTTCGCCGCCCCTGTTCCCAGTGTTCCACCAACTCCGGCGAAACACCGACCAGGTCAGCGAACAGGCGTTGACTCACCGCGAGTCGATTTCGTAGCGACCGAACAGCGCGGGCGCTGTATTGGCGTGGAGAAGGCACCTCAACTTGACGCACGGTCAGCCTTGAATGATCCCCTGATTTGATCGCGCCAACAATCTCATCCAGCGAAGCGCGAATCTGCTCGCTCGGCGACGGAGCAGATGCCGCCTTAGTGATTTTTCGAGTAGCTGACATATCGACTCCTTATGGTGCGGGTTGAACGAAGGTCATCCGCATGCAAGGAATCTATACTCCATTGTAGGATACGTCAAGATATGGGTATCCCGCTTTAGACGATCGTCGAAGAGAAGGGATTTACCCCTTCACCACCAGCGGCTTCACCAGCACAAAATCATCCCCACCAATCTCATCTCGATTCCCATCAAGCTGACGCCCGCCGGCATCCATCACGCTTGCAGCAAGAACTCGAACATGCCATCGGCCTGCGGGCAACACGCCATCCGGCTCACCGGGAAATGTCCAAACCGCTGAGTCGTGCGCGGCATCGGTCGAAAGTGTCATCAGTGATGGATCGATCGTTTGCCCGTCTTCAGATTGAAGCACCAGATCGCCAACCTGCAGGCTCGCCGACACGTCGGCGCTGAATCGCACGATGATGCCCTGGTTGCCGTGGATCGTCGCAACGCTCTTGACGGTCGGCGGCTTGGGCCGCTTTAGGACGCGCACGCGAAAACTACCCAGCGACTGCGCATTGACCGGAAATCCGTCCATGTCTTTCACCTGTCCGGCGTTTGTCGCGAGAGTGAATCGCTTGCCCTGCCCGAGCCGGAATGAGCCGCCGGGCGGCGTAAATACGTAGGTGGCGCTGATCGTCGCTCCTGATCCGCTGATGCCAACCAGTGTCGCGGGGGTTGACCATTTGCTGTGCGCCATCAGCACGCTCACGTTACCCGAGGCGATCGTCGCCGGATCGACGGCTTTGTCGTCAACATATGTCACGACAAA
Source organism: Humisphaera sp. (assembly GCA_036276235.1). GTDB lineage: Bacteria > Planctomycetota > Phycisphaerae > Tepidisphaerales > Tepidisphaeraceae > JANWHF01. The sequence goes on from DATBDZ010000345.1 coordinate 5,681, forward strand.
TTGCATCGATGAATCGCGATCCAAAGCGGCCGGCGGCATCACCGCGCTGGCGATCGGCGGCGTTGGTGGCCGCCAATCGCGCGCAACGCCCGCTTGGCTAAACCCATCGCGGAAATAAGCGATCGCCGACTCCGCGTCATACTGCGCCTGCCAGGTCTGATGAGATTGCGCCCGCGCCTGCGCTAGAAAATCCGCCAGAGTTCCTGCGCCGCCCAGGGCCAGGTTGTACGTTTCCACGGTGCGCGACGCGTCGGCATACGCCACATCGCTCACCTGCCCGCCCGCGTCTTCGCTTTGATTCCATTGCTCGGCGGAAAAATCTTTCTTCCCGTTGACGATCTGATCCGCGCTGGAGTAGCGATTGTCCGACCAAAGCTCCTGCCCCTTGTAGAAGGGATCATCATGGGCGACCGCGGTTCCACCAACCAGTTGGAAATCGTTCTGCTGAATGCGCACGCCGTCAAACGCGCGCAGGCCTGTGCCGCCCGGCGTGAAGCCACCATCGACGTGAACGCCGCGATACCAGTTGTAGATGATGTTTCCCTGCAAAGTCAGATCGTTAATGCCGACCGCCGAGTCTGCGTTGGTGTCGCCGATGCCATACTGAAGCGTAATGGCGGCGGGGGCGCGGTTGATCCCCTGGGTAAAGATATTGTTGCTCACGACAGTCGGATATCCCGCGCGTGTGTTGCCCAGTTCCATCCCTTCACCCAGCGGGATGGTGCCGATATTGGCGCCGCCTTCGATGACATTGCCGTTGACGATTCCGTTGACGCCGCCCGGCGTAACGCTTGCGCCATTCACGAGGCCAAAGGACATGCCGACCGGGTCGTAGAGAAACAAGTTGTCCTGCACATGCCCGCCCGAGCGTGCCTGTAATCCATACCCGGAAGCCTCGGCAAAAATGTTGTCATCCACCGTCACATTGGAATTGTTCGACGCGATGTAGCAATCGTGGTTGTACCACGTCGGATCAGCCCCCGGCACGGCGGCGTTATATCCGTTGTGATCGAAGACATTTCCTTCGATCAACAGATTCGTAACCCCATTGCAGTAGATCCCCTGTGAATGGCTGTTGGTCGAGTATGCATCAACGATCACATTCCGCCGAATCGAAACATTCTCGATCGGGCCATAAAATTTCTCCACGTTGATGTTGTCGCCGTAGTCCTGGATCTCGCAGTCTTCGACGAGCAAGCCATCGGTCTTCGTCAGGACGTCGATGCCGGTCGCGTTCACGCGCCCGACATACGTCGGCGAAGCCGGATCGCGAGCGTCGGCGTAAAAATGCAGCCCAATGATCGCGAGATGATCGATCTCCGGATCGGAGCTGGCATTGACGGAGACTCCCGGCTCCTTCCCGCTCATCAAAAGCGGCCGCGCGCCGCTGCCGTAGGACCCGATCACCATCGGCTCGTCGGCCGACTTCCCGCTCTTGCGCCACACGGCCAGGCCGGCATGCCACACATCCCCGCACGCCAGCAGCAGTTCATCGGCGCTGTGATCGCGCAGCTTCGACACCCCGACGACGATGCTGGCCAGCGGCGATTGTGGTGACAGCCCGTCATTGGAATCGCTCCCCGCCGAACTGCTCACGTAATACACCCGCGCGCCGGGCGCCGGCGTAATCTGCGTCCAGCCTTGCCCATCAAGCGAAACCGAAAGCAGCATCCGCCGCTCGATCGCTTCAATCATTGGAATCTGGGATGAGCAAACCGCTGCCGTGCGTCGGCGCGCTGACAGACGGCGCGCCCGCGCGAAATACAACTTCGGCACGAAACCCTCCGAACATCTGGGTTTTAATGAAGGCAGTGTAACTGTGCAGGCGGTCCCCACCTTCCCTGACCGCGCTGGCGATGCCACACCTGAACCGAAGACGATTTTATCGGAGCAGGCCGATCAGTTCCACGAGTTGCGACGCGGTTTGAAAAAAAATCTTTTCAGTCCCTTCCGCGCAATGCACATAGGGCGGGATCTGTCCCGCCGCCGACTGTTTATCCCCGCTCTCTGTACTCAGAGAAGAGCCGCAGGGTAAGCTCGACGAATCGTGGCCACGGGTGACAACGCAAACAGGCAGAGGAAAAAGCATGAAGCAGGGATTGCTCAATGTATCTGCTCTCGTCTCAGCACTTATCCTGGCGGTACAGGCGTACGGGTTCATCGGCAGGTTTGGTCCCCAGTTCCAACGCACTGTCACAGGAGGATCGAAAACTGACTATCAAGAACTGAGTATCACGCTCGAAGAAGGCCGCGCGAAGGCCTGGTTGCAAGTCTGGTCTCCCGCGCCCAAGGGAACCGCCGGTCGACGCATCAAATGGCTCGGAGGCATATGGCCGCCGCGCGCACCGGACGTGCGGCGAGCGATCTGGGAGTTTGACGCTCACCCGCTTGCAGTCACCGCCGGATCCCGGGCGTTTATTGTGGCCTGTCCCATCTGGTGTCTGGCGGTTCCATTTCTCATCGCTCCATCCATTTGGATTCGAAACCGCCGGCGGAAGCAGAAGATTGGGTTCCCACTATAACTAATCATATATTATTATTTGATGCGCTTTTTACAATCAATTGATAATATGTCGATAATCACAATATGATTCCTGAACGCAGCATCTGGGTCGAGCTCCAGACGCCCGCGAGCGCCCAGCGCATGCTGGCGGATCGCGTCCGCGAGGCGAGAGTCGGTCTGGGCCTCAAGCAATCCACTCTTGCCGCTCGTGCCGGCGTCGCACTGCCGACGCTCCGGCGCTTTGAACAAACCGGCGAAGTCTCGCTGAAACATCTCACGCGCATCTGCCATGCCCTGGGCCGGCTGGATGAGTTTGAGAATATTCTGCGCCCGCCGCCGGCCGCGAGCATGGCGGAACTTGAAGCGCGCGCCGCTTTGCCCCGCCGCAAGCGAGGCTCGCAATGAGAAAGCTGACCGTGCAATTGCGCCGGTCGCCGACCCAGTCGCTTCGCGTTGGCGAACTGGCCGAAGTCGATCGACGGATCTACTTCGAATACGCCCCCGAATTCCTCAGCAGCGGCCTTCAGCCCTCTCCTTTTAAATTGCAGGCGCGTCCGGGCTTGATCGAGCACACCGACCGCGCCTTCGGCCCGCTTCCCGGGTTGATCGACGACTCACTGCCCGACGGCTGGGGATTATTGCTGATGGATCGGCTCTTCCGCCGTCGCGGGCTCACCCCCGCGGCGGTTTCTCCGCTGGAACGATTGTCCTATCTGGGAACAAGCACGATGGGCGCGCTCACGTATCATCCGCCGACGCATGAGCTGCGCGACCAGCAATTGATCGACCTGCACGAGATCGGGAAAAACGCGCAGCAAATCTACAGCGGCCAGGCCGTCGAGGTGCTCCCGCAACTCATGCGCGCCGGCGGCTCCCCCGGCGGCGCGCGGCCGAAAATTCTCATCGGCCTCAAGGGCAATCAAATTCTCACCGGCGAAGATGATCTGCCTGATGGCTTCGAGCATTGGATCGTGAAGTTTGCCGCCAAGGCGGATGTCCGCGACGCTGGTCCGATGGAGCAGGCGTACGCCCGGATGGCCCACGCCGCCGGCATCGGCATGCCGCCGACGCGGCTCTTCAAAGTTGCGAAAAACACGTGTTATTTCGGCGTCCGCCGCTTCGATCGCGGCCCCTCAAACTCCCGCGTTCACGTCCACACGTTCGGGAACCTGATCCACGCCAACTTCCGCATTCCATCGACCGACTATGCCGATCTGATGAAGGTCACGTCGGCCCTGACGCGCAATCATCAGGACGTACGGCAGGTCTTCCGCCGAATGGTCTTCAACATCGCCGCCCACAATCGCGATGATCACGCGAAGAACTTCGCGTTCATCATGAACCCGCGCGGCGAATGGTCGCTCTCGCCCGCCTACGATTTAGGCTTCGCCCCCGGCCCCGGCGGCGAGCATACGATGACAGTCCTGGGGGAAGGCCGCGCGCCAACACGCGAGCATGTACTGAAGCTCGCGAACCAGTTCGATCTGAAGAAGAAGGATGCGATCGGCATCATCGACGAGGTGAATACTGCCGTTGCGAAATGGCCAAAGTTCGCGAGCGAAGCGGAATGCACGAAGAAGACGATTCTCAAAATTGGCGCAAGTCTTCGGCCGGTCTAACTTGGATTAGTCACG
>DATBDZ010000346.1:0-2765 GCA_036276235.1 Humisphaera sp.
AGCGGGAATTCGATCCAGGAAATTGGAGACGATTGCCGCCGCCTCGCGATCACAGGCTTCGCACTGCCCCCCGCTGCTTTCCGCGCCCGGAAGTTTTTCGCGGTACCGCAGGCAGCAGCGCACCTGCTCGTAAAGCAGATCGGTTAGCTCGACGATAAGCTCGCCGATGAAGAAGCTGACGTTGTCGCTGGTCAGCCCCTGCTTGCCGAAATAGCCGGGAAAGACCAACTGCCGCAGTTTCTTGATAATCTCGATGATCGTATCGCGGCTGGGCAGCAGCACGCGATTGAGATGCTGCATGCGCGGCTCCGCCGACACGCTCTTGACGATGCTCTCGACCACCGCCGGCAGCCGCCGATTCAATTCTTGACGATCCATGATTTGAACGGGCAAAAGCCCGCCGCTTGGAAAAGGGAAACATCGATATCGACAACAGGCGCCAACTGGTTTGATCGTTCAACAGCGACAGGTTTCCCGGGGCAGGCGAGTCATTGCTGAATGATAAGCCTTGTAAGACCCGGCGGCAAACCAATAATGCCACCCGCATGGAAGCATTGATGATTGGCGTCTCAGGAATGCGCGGGACAATCGGCGGCACGCTCACGCCGCCGGTGGTCGGCCGCATGGCGGCGGCCTTTGCCGCCTGGCTTAAATCCACCTCCAAACCCGCCGACGGAACCCGCTACCGCGTCGTCTTCGGCCGCGACAGCCGGCCCAGCGGCTACTGGGTGCGCGACGCCGCCGCCGCGGCTCTCATCGCCAGCGGCATCGAGGTCATCGACCTGGATATCGTCACCACGCCCGGCTGCGCGATGATGATTAAGCATCTCAACGCCGACGCCGCGATGGTCGCGACGGCTTCGCACAATCCGATCGAATGGAACGGCTTAAAGCTTCTCAATCGAGAAGCCGTCGCGCCGCCGCCTGCTGATGCCGCCGCAATTATTAAGCTTTACGAAGAGCAAAAAACCGATTTCGTCCGCGTTGAGAAGCTCGCCGCCCCGAAGCGCAATTCGGAAACACACGCGCTGCATGTCAAGCGAGTTCTCGATTATGTGGATGTGCTGGGGATTTCATCCAAGCGCTACAAAGTAGTTCTGGACAGCGTCAACGGCGCCGGCTGCGTTGCGACGGCAACCCTCATGGGCCGCCTCGGCTGCCAGCTTCATCACATCAACGCGACGCCCGATGGCAACTTCCCGCACGAGCCCGAGCCGACCGAGAAAAATCTGACCGGCCTGGCCGAGGAGGTTCGCCGCCAGCGCGCCGCGGTGGGATTCGCGCAAGACCCAGACGCCGACCGCCTGGCGATCATCGACGAAAACGGCCGCTACATCGGCGAAGAATACTCACTCGCCCTTGCCGCGATGTGGATCCTCTCCCGCAAACCGGGCGGCGTCGCCGTCACCAATCTTTCCAGCAGCAGAATGCTCGACGACATCGCCGCCAAATTCGGCGGCCGCGTCCTGCGCACGCCCGTCGGCGAAGCCAACGTCGTCCAAACGATGCTCAAAAATAACGCCACCATCGGCGGCGAAGGAAACGGCGGCGTCATCGACCCCCGCATCGTCCCCGGCCGCGACAGCCTCGTCGGCATCGCCTACGTCCTCCAACTGATGGCGTCCACCAACAAATCCATCAGCCAGCTCGTCGGAGAAATCCCGCACTACGAAATCGTAAAAACCAAATTCGAATGCCGCCGCGAGGATGCCCAGCGTGCCGTCGAGGCCCTAAAAGGCGAGTTCAAATCCGAAAAAACCGACACCCAGGACGGCATCCGCATCGATTGGCCCAACGGCTGGGTCCACGCCCGCCCCAGCAACACAGAGCCGATCATGCGGATTATTGCGGAGGCGCCGGACCGAGGGACCGCGGACGAGCGGATCGCGCGGGTACGCGCGGTGGTCGATCGGGTGATTTAGATCGGATCATTCATTTTAACCGCAGATAAACGCAGATGAACGCAGATTGAAAGAGGACTTCGGAATCGCTTTCGTCTGAGATTGAGGCGCAAGGTACGCAGCCCACAAACGTCTGATCCGCGTTCATCTGCGTTCATCTGCGGTTAATTCTTCTGCGTGAATGATCCGGGCAGCACCTCTCGATTTAGCGCGTCCTGGCTCGCGAAGCCGGCAAGCGGCGTACGGATCGCGAGCGTCTCGCCTTCCGCCGCTCGCCGGCTTCGCGGACCAACCAACGCTCCCTTCGCCCGAGTCAATGCACCGTTTTTCACCGGATTTCGCACCATTCGGTTGCATCTGCAATGGTTGCACGTTGCATCGGAGGAAGTTTGGGTTTGCGGTTTCAGGTTTCGACTGGCGGAGGGGACCGCGACTTCCCTTCGGCGCTTCGTCTCTTCGCGTGACACCTCTTAGAACGCGTGGCGACGCGGGCCATGAAACCTTTTGAAACGTCTTATTAATCATTCGGTTTCAATGACTCCTGTTACATGTTTCACGACATGGAAAAAAGAGATCTCGCGCGGAGGCGCAGAGTTGAATTCTTCTCTGCGCCTCCGCGCCTCTGCGCGAGACACCTCTTTCTGAATCGCCAACAGGGTCGAGCGCAACATTTTTCAACAGTCCGCGCAACATCGTGAGCCGTCCGCGTCCGAACGCTGCTGACCACGAAGCTCACAAAGGGAGCACGAAGGACCACGAAGAATGCCAAGACCGACAATACACATTGCGATAAAATCTCACGCAGAGGCGCGGAGGCGCAAAGTTTAATTATTCTCTGCGCCTCCGCGCCTCTGCGTGAGATCT
>DATBDZ010000347.1:0-37016 GCA_036276235.1 Humisphaera sp.
GTCGTGGCAGCGCCGGTGTTCGCCAGCGTGAACCAATCATCGCCATTTTGGTATTGAACGCGGAAGCCGCTCTGGTTGGAGGCGTTGTTGTCCCACGCGAGAAAGACGCTGCTGGTCGAAAGCGGAATCGCCGCCAGTCCCGAAGGGGCGGCGGGGTTCTGCGCATAATCGTAATCGGAATTGCCCGCCGAGTTCTGCGCCGTGATGCGGAACGTCGTGGTCGGTCCGACGCTGGACAGATCAACGTTGAACGAGGTAGCGTTGGCGGCCACCGATCCGAGGTAGCCGTAAGATTGGCCATCCGAGGAGCTTTCGAGCTGGAAGCCGCTTTCGTTGTTGGAGTTGTCGGTCCAGGTGAGCGCTACGCTCGTTCCGGAGAGTAGCCTAAATATACTTAACTACTTTCCCCTTTTGTGTCACTAAATGTACTTACCTCTTTTGCATTACTCGCCGCAGGACCGAAGAACGCGTCATCCTCAAACGTGTAATTGAAGCACCAGTCAACACTCGCGTTTATAATGTAAAGATGCTGCGGAAGTTCCAGAAGCTCGGCAAAGTGCGCGCGAAGCGAGCGAACCGTGAAATGGACCGCAACATCCAAAATGCCGTCACCGACGACGATGACCTCATCCGACTCCGCGAGGCTCGCCGCCGACAGAAACCGGTCAAAGAAGAGGCGCAGTGAATCCAGCCGCGCGCCGAGCGGCATGACCGGCTTACCGGCCAACAAACCTCTAGCACCCGGAACCTTACCCCAGTCAATCCTGCCAAGGACCATCGGATATTTTATCGCCAGACGGCGGACGATCTCGTCCTCTGGTGCAAGCCTGATTTCTCCTCGTTCGATGTCGGGAGTCAAGAGTTTTAAGAAGACATTCAGCACGTCATTGTCGTTAGTCATGCAGGGAACTCCATCCGTTGAATAGTTGAATTACGCGAATAGGCGCTTCAAAATTGTCACCACCGATTTCGCATTGCCTTTAAAATGAAAGTGGGGTCCCTTTTCCTTGCCGGCAAAAACATTAATATGGGCGCCCGACCGATTATCGTATTCGATGCGATAGCCGATATTCCCCGAAGCGCGAAGACCATTGGGCTGTCCGGCTGCCTCGCCGAATTTTCCCACAGTAACCTCACCCGTTGTGAACCCTCGCTTCTTGAGCCACCCTAATGCAGCTGATTGTGCGTCTTCGAAGCTTTTAAACTGGGGATTGTCTGCCGTGCCACCGATCTGCTTCGGGAACAGGCACGGCTCAACATTGTGAACAAGCACACCGAGTCTCGTCACGAGGTATCGGTGGTCGGTTTCGACGTCGAGGTTGTACACCGGTCTCGAATGGACGTGGTTATCCACTGAACTGATGACGATCGGCCCATTTTCGCCAGCAAGATTCTCGCCGACATGCAGATCGCTCGCGTCGATCCAGCCGCTGCGATCGAGCGACCAAATCTTATGGGTAGCGGTGACCTCAAGCGGGGCCCTCTCGCCACAAAGCTGAATATCGACTACGTTGCTGACGTGTTCGAATGTGCCGAGCACAACCTGGCCGGCACCCGTCTCGATCGGCGGGCACGGGTCGATACGCTCAACTTCGGCTAATCCACTGATGTGCAGTTCGGGCAGCCTCAGATCTACGAAGCCTTCGGCCTTTGCCGCGTTCGCAGCAATCCAAGTCGCCGGCTCCAACAATTCCATCTCGTAGTCATCCCCTTGGATCATTGGATCGGCCATTCGCAGAGTTACCTTTCGCCATGTTGCCGGATCAACATGCGTGTCGTTTGCGTCTGACGCGGTCGGCCCACCCTCCATAGGACCTTCAACCACTTGGGTGAGCACCCGCTGGCCGAGTGTGATCGCGTCAATGGCCTGTTGACCACTCGGCGTTTGGACAAGCGTATCGCCGGCGAAGCATCCGCCACCAGCCAGCTCACGGGCGGCCTTTGCGGCTTTGAGGAGGCAGATGACTTGTACGGCTTCGCCTCCGATTCGCACGTATTGCGGATCGACACCGCACAGATCCGCAAGGTAGTTGGCGCTGGCAGAGATCAGTTGTCCCACTGCAAGGCTGACGCCGAGGCTCACGATCTGCTTGGCTGCAGCCTGGAAAAAGACAGCGCAGCCTTCTTCCAAGTACAGTTGCGTCCCCGCCACGACCGCAGTCGTCCCCAGGGAAACGATGGTGCCGGCCTGCAACATCGTCTGAAGCCCGTCGTGAAGCGTGTTGGCGGTGTCAACCGCGAATTTGTCCTGCTCGACAATGTAGGCGGCGGAGGCCCCGAAATTCGCCATGGTCGCTTGGAATCGCGCAAGCTGGCCGCTGTTGGCCTTGAGCCCGACGACTTCCAGCGGAAGTTTCTGGATGAAGGTCAGGGCTCGCTCGCCCCAAAACACGAGTTCGAGCCGGTGCGTGTCCATGTAGGTCGTAGCGGCGTTCGAAGTGGCCTCGTATTGCGCCACGTACCTGTCGTACGCGGCGTACGCCTGATCTAGCTTGGCGATTGCCTGGTCTTGGAGCGCGGCAACCGCATCGGTGCTTAGCCCCGAAGCTTTGGCGGCATAAACAATTCGCCCCAGCGCCGCCATGTCCACGGCCACGTCCGAAAGGCGGTCCTTGGCGGCGTGATAGCTGGCCCATAGTCCCTGTACGTCGTTGGAGAAATGCTGCACCTGCGCGCCCGGATCATCATCCTCCTCGGGCGGTAGCGTGTACTGGGCGCTGCCGTCGCCGATAGTGACTTCAGAGGTGTTGCTGTTGCGGATGCCGTCACTGACATAATAGCCAAAGCCATCCAAGCCGCTGAAACCCGGCGTTGCGGTGTATGTGAAGCTGCCGTCGGCATTGAGCGTGACGGTGCCGTGCTCGGGCGCACCATCGACATGATAGGTAATGGCGCTGCTATCCGGATTGGAGTCGTTGCTGGCAAGAGCGCCGGCAGCCTCTGTGAGCGTCCCGTTCGCGCCGGCGTGGAAGGTGTCCGGCGCGGTCACCACAGGGCGATTATCTACTTCGATGCTCACGCTCGCCGACAGTGAGTTGAGCACGCCGTTGGTGGCAATGTAGGTGAAGGTGTCGGTCCCATGGTAGCCGGCGATCGGCGTATAGGTGAAGCTCCCATCGCTGTTGAGAGTTAGTGTGCCACTGCTGGGGTTCGTGTGAGACGCGACCTGAAGCGTGAGATTCTGCAGATCAATGTCGTTGGCCAAGACGCCGTCGGCGGCGTTGACGTTCAATGTAGTGCCGACGGTCGTGACATATGGCGCTAGCGCGTCATCAATGTCCACCGCCTGAGTATCTTCAAATGCGATCGGAGCTTGTACCGGCCGGTCGGGGCCCGTACCACTGGGAACCGATTGTAAGTCGTCAGAATTTGCCACGACCGCGGCCCGATAAGCAACAACACGGTAGATATTCGTGGCCGAGATGTCCGGATTGTTGTCTGCGTAAGCATAATCTCCGCCGGTGCCAGCTGTTAGAGTGTCAATCGTATAGAATTTGCTCCCATCGCTCGACCATTGGATGTAAAACCCGTCCTCATCATCCGCCGTGTCGGTCCATGACAGGTCAACGGTATCGGAACTATTGTCCGCCTCCACCGTGAAATCACTCGGCGTCGCTGGGAATTCAGCGCTTGTTGTGTTCGAGTATGAGGGCGTTCCGCCGTTGATCTCCGATCCCACGCGGTACAGGTAGCTGACGCCGCCGGAGACGCTGGTGTCCAGATAGGAGGATGCATCCGCGTCAACCACCGCGAGGGGCGTGTAGCTGCTGCCGCCGTCGGCGGAGCGCTCGACGCTGAAGCCGTTCTCGTTTTTTGAGGTGTTGTCCCAGAGCAGGCGCACGCCGGTGTTTTCCGGGGTCGAATCATCCTCGTACGGCGTTGCCGTCAGGTTCGTCGGAGCGGTGGGCACGGCGATTGTGCCGTCAGAGTTGAGGTATTGCCAGTTCGATAGCGGCGAGGGGAACGTGGTTGAGTTGCCGCCGGCGCTCATCGCTACTCGGTAACCGCCGCTGAATTGCGGATCGGTCGGCATCTCCGACAACGGAATCGTATAGCTGGTGTTGTTGCTCAACGGTGTATGTTGAATCGGGTACGCAGCGCTGCCATCCCAGGCCGCGATAAAGATCGTCCAGCCGGGGTTGGAGCTGTTGAATGTCCAGCTCATCTGCAGCGTGCCATCGGGCTGTTTCGCGGGCCTTCCGACTGTCGGCGGCACATCGCGCGAGCCGGGGATACCCAACGTAAAAATGTCGGACGGCTTGGATTCGCCGCTGCCGTTGATCGCGCGGACGCGCAGTTGGGCGGTCACGCCCGGTTCGATCTGGTACTGATGGAAGCCCGCGGTGGACGTCTGATTCATCAGCTCCCACTCCGTGCCCTCCCCGCGGACCGGCGGGTTGTATCTGACTTCAATGTTGTAGTACCCCGGGCTCGGGCCCGCCGGCGCGCTCCAGGAGAGGTTGACGGCGTGGTTGCCGAAGCCGTCCATCGTGGCAGTCCCCGTGAGACCGGTCGGCGCCCCAGGAGCGCCCGACACACTCAGCGTCACCCCATGGGTCGTCAGATAACTCGTGGTGCCATCCGAATCGGTGCGGAGCCGGAAGTCGTACTGCGTAGCGGCGGCCAATCCACCGAATGGAAAGATGGATGGATCGCTGGTTGACGCCGACGGCATGCTGATCATATGGAAGTTGTCGTCGCCCGGACCCTGAATCTCCAACTTCTGATGCTCGCCCGGTGCCGCCGGCGGGATCGTCAGATCGATCTCATCATCGGCGGCACCTGTTGCCGCGAAGACGATCGGCGACGTGATCTTGGCGCTGGCCGCGGCGCTAATATCCTCACTGTTGCCGTCGGGTGCCGAGGCGCTGATCACCGCATTGCCGATCGCATACGATGGCGCGGTGTACAAGCCGCTGGAATCGACCGATCCGGGTCCCGAATCCACCGACCACGTAAAGCCCGGCTGTGAAGTCATCGAATTGCCGAACTGATCCAGCGCGGTCGCGGTGAACTGCTGCGTCTGTCCATCGGCGACGCTCAGCGTGTCATCGCTTGGCGTGACGCGCACGTCGCTGAACACCTGATCGAACGTCACATCCACGCCCGCGCTGACCGATTGGTCAAACTCATTGGTGATGTTCACCTGGAAGTGATACGTGCCGGCGGTATCGACCACTGCCGATGTGGTCTTGGCGCTGTTGTCGCCGTTCTCGTCGAAGGTGGCGGTGCCGGCGCCGGTGGCGCTCCAGGTATAGGTGAGATCGTCCTCGCCGATGTCGTCGGCACCCAGGACCGTCAGCACGACCGAGCCGCTGGGCTGATCGACATCCGCCGAGACGGCGGTGTCGATCGTCGGGGCCGCGTCGGTAATCGTGGCGGTCGATTGGCCGGGCGTCGGAGCCATCGTGCCATCGCCAACCAGCACCGTTACCGGCGCGACATCGGGATCAGCGTAGGTATGAGTGCCAGTCAGCGCGAAGCTGCCGTTGGATCCGCTCACCGCGCCCGAAGAAGTCGTGCCGTCGCCCCAGTCGATCGATACGATGAACTGGCTGGCCGGCGTCACCAGGTTCGTGCTGGAAAAGTTGGCGACCGTGCCGCTGAACGCCTGCCCGGCGACGGCGCTGATATCCAGCGCGGTGACGCTGATGTAGTTGACGGTTACCGCGCCGCCGCCGTCGATCGTCGCGCCCGATTCACCGGCGGAGCCGTCGGTGGTGATCTTGTAGGTGTACGTCGAGCCGGTGGTTTGGTCGGTGGCGGAATAGGAGCTTGAGCCGATCGGAATATCCGCCACGAACAAGAAGGGTGCTCCATTCTTAGAGGAATAGAGCTTGTAGCCGGTGACCGTGCTCGAGCTGACTTCTGTCCAATTCAGGTAAACCTCGGTCGGCGATACGACATCCGCCGACAGCGTCGCCGGCGGCGGCTCCGCGACTGTCGCCGTTGAGGTCGTGGTGAGCGAGAGGCCATCGGTTTCGCTGATCGTGACATGCACGGTGTATGAGCCGGCCGCGGCGTAGGCGTGATTGCCATGCACGAGCCACGCGCCCGCGCCGTTGGCGGCGATCGTGCCGGCGCTGGTGTTCCCATCGCCCCAGTTGATCGAGGCGGCAAACGCGCTGGCACTGGCGCTGACGCCATTGGTAAATTGCGCTACCGTGATCGATCCCGTATCGGTCCCTTCGACCGCGGTGACGTTCGATCCACTGCCGGAGAAAGTATAAACCTTGTTATCCTTCAAGAACGACCCCAGCAGCACATCCTGATTGCTGACGTTCCCGTTGGCCGTGCCGACGGTCAGGATTCGATCGTCTGGCAGCGTGATGACGCGGTCGATCGCCAGGGCGCTGCCGGTGAGTAGCTTGCCGCCGGTGCCGTAGTCGGTGTCGAGCGAGCCGTCGGCGTTGTAGCGGATGAGGGCGAGGCTGGTGCCGGTGGTGGGGCTGCTGCTGGTGCCGCCGACGAGGATGGTGCCATCGGAGAGGACGCCAAGGCCGCGCACCTGGTCGTCGGTGGGCAAGGCGACGGAGCCGAAGTCGGTGGTGACCCAGCCGGCATGCGTGCTGCCGAAGAGGGTGCCGAAAGTATGATCGACGCTGCCGTCGAGATTGAAGCGTTGCAGCGAGAAGTCGCCGGCGAAGCCGGTATAGGTCGAGCTGTAGAGGCTGCCGGCTATCAGGATTTTGCCATTGTCCATCGCGATGGAGTTGACGGCAGCGCCGAAGTTGCCGCCGCCGGTGATGTACCCGCCGGAGCCGAAGGAGGTATCGAGCGCGCCATCGGCACCATAATGCGCCACCGCGAAGAAGTTATGCCCACCCGCCAGCAGGATCGAATCGTCCGGCTCTATCAGCATATTGCTGGTCATGGCGGCGTACGCCTGCCAGTTCGCGCCGCCGTTGACGGACTCGGTGCCGTCGCCGTCGGGGCCAAAGTTGTTGTCGATGGAGCCGTTGGCGTTGTAGCGCGTGAGCGTGACCTGCGCGGAAGGATTGAGCCCGCGGGCGATGATCGAGCCGTCCGATTGCAGCGCGACCCCCGTCGCGCCGGCGGAGGAGATCACGCCATTCGTGCCGAAGGTATCGTCGTGCGCGCCATTGGCGTCGAAGCGGGCGATGGAGCAATTCTGGTAGCCGTAGAACAAGGGGGCATTGCCCGAGTCCTGTCCGACGACCAGGATCTTTCCGTCGGGCTGCAACGCCAATGCGTTGGCACTGTCGTAGGGAAATAGAGCCAGCCCGGTCGTGAGCTTGCCGCCGGTTCCGAAGCTAGGATCGAGCGTGCCATTGGTCTGGTAGCGAAGCACGACCAGATTGCTGTTGCTGCTGGCGAGCGTCAGCACCTTTCCATCGGGCTGAACGATCGAGTTATAACCCTGATCGTAAGTATGAGTGCCGATATCCGTCGGCGTGTTGACGAAGGTCGAATCATTGTTGAGAAGTGCGGTGTACGTTCCATCGTCATCGGTGGCGGTGACTGAAAGCGTGTAGCTTGAAGCACTGCCACTGTAGGGGTGCTTTGCCTGCAAATCAGCGTTAAACATGCCATTCGTCGCGACAGTGGGATCGCTGGAATTGGAATTGAGTACGGTCGTGGCGCCGTCGCCCCATAGGACGGTCCACGTATGCACATGGCTGTCGCTGAGCGTCGGCTCACTGGCATTGAGCGTCAACGTGTACGGCGCTCCCTCGACCACCGAAGCCGGACGCGTGACCAGCAGCGACGGACCCACATCGCTGGTCATTACGGACCAATCCTGCTTGTAGGGTTTGTCTCCTTGATTCGCCGTTGCGCTCATGTTGTAGGTCGTGTTGCCGCGCCTATAGACGTGGCTGACACTGCCAGGATTGCCTGAGAACCTCTCGATTTGGCCATCACCCCAGTTAATGTCCCATGAAGCAATCAAGTCGGTGCCCGTCACGGCGTTGGTGCCGGGATCATACGCCGAGAGGTTCAACTGGAACGGCGAGCCCTCGACGGCCTGGCCCTGGCCGTAGCCGCCTGTTGCTGTCTTGTAGTGATAGAAGTTATCGCTGAGTGTCACCGTCGGCGGCACGTCGTTCACCTGAATCGCGAACGGGGCCGCTGTGTGTGGAACCGAGTCGCCGGTGACGTACGTGGCCAGAATGCTGTAGTTGTTGAGGCCGTCCGCAAAAGTGTGCGAGGCGGCAGGCGTTGTCCCGGGGACTACATCTGTATTGCCGTCGCCCCAGTTGACCAACCAGTGGTCCGCCCATGGATCATCGTTGGTATTGGGCGTCAACGTAAGGTTGAAGTTGGAGCCTTCATCCACGGTGGACGCACCGCCGGAAATGCTGGGGCTGGCAGTGATCGGCGAAGGAGGATCGCCAAAGACATGCACATTCACATTGGCGTCTGCACCATAGTAGTTCTGTGAGCCGTCGGTGTATGAGGCAGTGATGGTATAGTCATTTGGCCCGGTGTCATAAGTATGAGAGATGGCAGATGTCCAGCCATTAGGGCGAATCGGAGCTGCCATCACCCCAGTTCAAAAACCATTGTCCATCGCCGGGATTGTCATCGGTGTTGGGTTGGAGGTCGAGGTAGTAGGAACTGCCGTGATGGACGGTGGAATCGCTGTTCGACCCGTCCGGCGCGATATGCGGGTAAGCCGAAAGAAACAGGCGTTGTTCCAATGGGTGAAGGTCAAATAGCTTCCATTTTGCGTTCCGAAGCTTCCACTGGGTACGCGGCCCAACGATTTGATTGACAACAAATTGAAATAGTTCCCGGATTTTAGCGCGCAGCGACATTAGCCCGGCCTTCCCGCATTAGCTCCGTCCATTTTTTTCCGGCAGGCGTCAGCCCCAATAGATGGCAATCCCTCGCCACATTTCCCGCACCTGAGGGGCATTATTATCGGACCAGACGAATCTGTCAAGAACCTTTTCAAATATTTGCCGTCGTCACACGCGGCATTTGAAATGAATGATTAAGCCGGTTCGACACCGAACTCGTCGGAACCCATGCTGCGGAGCGCTTCGGTGCTGTCGCCGAAATGGTCGACGGGCGCGCCCATTCTTTCGAGCATTGAGACATACAGATTGCAGAGCGGCGTGTCCTTTTTGTATTGCACGTGCCGCCCGGTCTTGAGCGTGCCGCCGGCGCGGCCGGCTAGAACCAGCGGTAGGTTGCGGGGATTGTGGCTGTTGCCATCACGCATGCCGGCGCCGAAGAGGATCATCGAATGATCCAGAAGCGTGCCCTCCCCTTCCTGGATCTGATTCATCTTCTCCAGCATGTAGGCAAACTGCGTGACGTGCCACCGGTTGATCACCTGATATTGGCGAAGCTGCTCGGGATCATTCTTGTGATGCGAGATTTCATGATGCCCGCCCTTCACTCCTTCAAGGAATGAAAAATTCCGCGGGCTGACGGCGTTGCCGAACATGAACGTGCTGACGCGCGTCATATCGCACCAGTAGCTCATCACCATGAGGTCGAGCATGAGCCGCACGTGCTCGGTGAAATCGCCGGCCTGTTGAATGCGCACCGGCTTGAGATTCGTCGGGATGCGCTCCCAGAGTTGCAGGCGCTTGTCGAGCGCTTCGATCGATTGAAGCTGTGCCGCCGACATCTTGTTGCGCTCGGCGCGCTCTTTGGTATTGAAGTCGATGCGCTTTTCGATTGAGCGGACGGATTCGAGATAATTGTCGAGTTTTTCCCGATCGTTCTTGCCGACTTTCGATCGCAGCGATTGCGCATCGTCGCCGACCAGATCGAGCACGCTGCGATCATCCTCCGCCGACGCGCCGGAACTTTGCGGCCGGAAAATCCGATCGAATGCCAGCCGCGGATTGATCTCCTTGGCGATGGGAGTGGTCGGCGAGCTCCAGGCGATATGCGAGCCGTAAACGCGCGTGTAGCCGACATTGGTATCGACGCCGGTGGTGACCGGATCGATCCCCAGCTCAAGCGAAGCCAGCGCGGTTTCGCGGCCGATGTGTTGTGCCGCGAGCTGGTCCATCGAGGTGTTGCCGCTGCGCAGGTTTGCGCCGGTGGTTTTGGTGATGGTGGTGCCGGTGAGGAATCCGGAGGTCTTGACGTAATGCCCGTCGCCGCCGATCGATCCGCGGTTAAACAATTCGGTCGGGATGAAAAGCTGATCCTTAAAATCCGCCAGCGGCTGCAGCGTCGGTGAAAGCTCAAAATCCGCGCCGGTCTTCTCCGGCGTCCACGCCGTCGCGTTGACGCCATTAGGCATGTACAGCACACCGAGGCGAACGGGAAACTTAGGCTTGATCCCCACGGCGGCGTCGATCGCCTCCGCCGCCCGCGTGGTGAGCGGCGCCATCGCCTCAAGCAAAGGCAACGCCATCATCACGCCCATGCCGCGAAGAACCGTCCGCCGGGGAAGCTTTTGGATCATGAATTCCTCTAAAACACTGTATCGCGGCGGGTCCCCCACGTTTAGTATGCCCGCTCACGTTGACGATCGCCTTTTCTCTGGGACCTTCTCTTGGGCGTTCATGGCAATCCCAAACTTTGGCGAATCAAATTGCGGATTCGAGCCGCGTCTCGCAGCAGCGTCGTCGCTTCCGCGGCGCTTGCAGTTCGGCCGGGATACCGGATTTCGACTGCGTAATCCGTGATCGCGGCGACGGTCGGACGAAGTGAGGCCCACATCGGCTCAACTGTTAGTGCTAGATTGAGCAGACGTTCAAGATCATGCGTCCTTGGAAATGCGATCGTCGCTTCTTCAAGTCGGGCCTTTAGAGCTTCTAAAAAAATGACCGGAACGTGAGCATCGACCGACCCGTTCCCCGTGCTTCGCTACAGCAAGATTTCATTTTTTTAGAAGCTCTTAGATACTTCTCGACGCACTGCTGAAGGTGAAAGCAAACTATATCCCGGCTGTGTTTCTTGCGGGAACGCCGAAGCACAAGCGCGGCGGCGTAGTCCGCCTCGGCCTTCTCAACCCATTCGCGCGTGGCGGCTTTCATGTAAGACGATTCCCTTGGACGTGACTTCGCGCAGGAATTGGTCGCCCATTTGAATGCGACGGCGCACCTCGGCGGGGGTGCGCACAATGAGGTCCATCGGAAACTCCCGCGGACAGGCGAGCCGGATTTTGGTGGCCGTCCGGGCGCTGGGGCCGCGATGGGGCATGACCACCATTAGATCCACATCCGAATCCTTTGTCGGACGTCCGTAGGCGTAGGAGCCGAAGAGGATTATCTGCGCCGGCCGAAATCGGCGAGCGACCCGGTCGGCGAAATCCTGAATGTCGGCGTGCGAGGTCAAAGGCATTGGCGGCTACCGGGTGTGGGCGAATTCTTGCAAGGGCTCGTCGAAATCGGGCGAGATCGTGACCTTTCCCTTTGCGCTGCCAGCCTTTGGTCCTTTCACGCGTTCGGTTGCAGCTTGCTCTAAAACAATAATCTCAACCTGCTTGCCGATCAGCGGAATGAGTTCCGGCAGCACATGTGAATCCAGACGTTTCTCAATTCGGATGGCGTTCATCGAAATCTCACTTGGAAGCAACCAACGATATTATAGCTCCTATCCGCAACAATCACATGTTCACTCGCTTCTGCGATTCCCGAACGGATAGCTTTGCGCGATATCGATCACCAGCCGCGCGCTGCTGTAGTCGTTTTTTGACAGATCATCGGCGATCTGCTGAACGATCGGCTGATCGTAGTATTCCAAGCCTCTACCCAGCGCGTACGCGAGCATTTTTTCTGTGAGGTTGCGGATGAAATCTTCTTTGTGGGCAAGCAGCGCCTTCTTTAATTCTGATGGGCCGTCGAATTTTTCGCCGGTGGTGAGGACGCCGCTGGCGTCGATGGGTTGGTCGGCTTGCGTGGTGCGCCAGCGGCCGATCGGGTCGAAGTTTTCCAGGCCGAAGCCTAGCGGGTCGAGCCGATTGTGGCAGGTGGCGCACTCGGGCCGCTTGCGATGCTCTTCAAGACGCTGGCGAAAGGTGAGGCCGGTGAGCTGGCGATCATCCGCCGGCAGCTTGCCGGCATTGGGGGGCGGCGGCGCGGGGGGAACGCCGAGCATCGCCTCCATCACCCATTTGCCGCGCAACACGGGGCTGGTGCGAAGGGGATATGATGTCACCGTCAGCACCGCACCCAGGCCGAGCACGCCGCCGCGATTTCCATCTTCGAGCGGCACCTTTTTCAGATCGCTCCCCTTCACGGGCGGCAGGCCGTAATGCTTCGCCAAGTCCGAATTGACGAACGCGTAGTCGGCATCGATCAGCGTGAGGAGGCTTTTGTTGCCGCGGAAAATCGAATCGACGAACTCGATCGCCTGCTCGAACATCGCATCGCGCAGGGCGGGCGTGTACTCGGGAAATCGGCGGGGGTCGGGGCGGACGGTCGTCTTGAGCTCGCGAATCTGCAGCCATTGCGTGCCGAATTGATCCGCCAATGCGCGGGACTTCGGATCAGCAAGCATTCGGCGAACCTGCTCTTCGATCACCTTTGGGTCATGAAGTTGGCCTTCGCCCGCGAGGCGCATCAGCGTGTCATCCGGCATCGATGACCAGATGAAATACGAGAGGCGGCTGGCCAACTCATAATCGCTGATTGGATATGGATCTTTGCTATCGCGATCCTGCTCGATGCGAAAGAGAAATTTTGGCGAGACGAGAATCGCCTTAAGGGCGAGGCGCGTGGCGACTTCAAATGAGCCGCCGCGAGAGCGGGCGCGGTCGAAGAGGCCGACGTACTGTGCGACTTCAGCCTCTGTCGCCGGGCGGCGAAATGCCTTGCTCGCGAAGCGCTCGATGATGCCCTTCGCAACGTCGCTGCTCGCAGTCGCGGGATCCAGGCGCGGGAAGATGCGGTTTGGATTTGCCTCGCGCAGCACCTCGTCGGCCGCCTTGAGGTATTGCTCCATCAGGATCGGCGGAATGAAAAGCGTGTCGGCGTTGTTGTCGAACCCTTCGCCGCCGGCGCCGTCGGCGGGAAACAAATCCGCGGGATGCGATTCGACGCCCAGAAGATCATGGATCGTGTTGTTGTATTCGGCGCGATTCAGGCGATGGATCGTGACGCGGCCGGGGTCCTTTACGCTGGTCATCGCGGCGCTGAGCGTCGCGTGAACCCAGGTCACAATCTGCTGCCGCTCGATCTCGGTAGGCTGCGGCTTATTCTCCGGCGGCATCTCGCGCTGCCGCAGCTTGTCCATCACATTTCGCCAAAGCCGCGGCTCGCGCAAAATCGCCTGCTCATCGGCGAAGGTCGAGAGATTGACATCCCCTTTCACCTTCTCGCCGGCGTGGCATTTGAAGCAGTATTGTTCGAGGATCGGATGGATGGTCGATTGAAAGCCGGCGGGCGCGGGTTCGGCGTGCGCGGAGGGGCACATGAGCTGGAAAACAACGGCCGCCAAGAGCACATGAAGTATGTGAGGCAATTTCCACTCGAGGCGGCGCGAATCCTCTCCCTCTCCCCTGTACTCGGGGGAGAGGGCCGGGGTGAGGGGCCCGGTTCGCGGAAGTTTAGTCACTCTAGTTCGCATATCGCTCGTCCCCTCACCCTGCCCTCTCCCCTGAGTACAAGGGAGAGGGTTCCAAAATCGGCTCTTTTCGCTGCATCGAACACATTCAAGTAATCTCAACCAACTCACCCGAATCTCCATCCGCGTCCGGCTCGATTACAGCCGCACTCACCGGATCATCCAACGGCGGCAGGCCCAGTTCCGTTTCCATCTTCTCAGCGCGATGCGCCAGATCAGACATCAGCCGCATGTAGAGGCCGAAATAGGCATCGACCGCGGAAATCGCCACCTTGGCGATCGCACCGATTTCGTCCTTGGGCGGCAGCGCGTTGATGAGATACCGATTCAGCGGCACGGCGCGGCCATCCACCGAATAGGGATAAACCGCGCCGGCCATCTCGTTGAATAGCTCGTGCAAAAGGGCCAATGCCTTTGACGCATGCCACAGAATGGCATCGGCAAGGGCCCTGGAATTATCCATCGGTTTGATTCGCCGCAGGAGCACGTTCAGCGACAGGGCGTGGCCGCGCAGCACCGTGATGCTGGCGTGCGTGCGGCGCAGAACCATGATCGCATCGAGTTGTGAATCACCCGTGCCGGCGGGCGCGGGAGCCGCCAAGTCGTACTCGCCGAAATCTTCCTCCGGCGCGACGTCCGCCGGCTCAGGCGCTTCGAGCGGCGCGGGACGGGAAAGAGCCAGTGCGAGCTCCAATCGCTGCATGCAAACGGCCAACGCCCGATCAATCGGTGTGCCGGCGGCATCGCGCGCGGCTGCGGTCTTCTTCAAATCATGCTCCAGCGCATCATTGCTCATCAAATCGATGCTCGGGTCTTTCGCGCCGCACTTGCGAATGCCCGCGGTGCGAAGCTCGCGCGCCAGCGTCAGCAGCGTGGCTCGGCGGGTGGCTTTGCCGCAGGCTTCGGTTGCGTCGCGGGCGAAGGGCTCCAGCTCGCAAAGTTTGGATCGCAGCGCTAGCAGCTGCTCCCCCGCCGCCGCGCGATCTTGCGGGGCGGTGCCGGGCATCGCTGGGAAAACCATTCGCTCGCTATCGATCAGATTGCGGAAAAATCGCTGCAATGCGGTGAATGTCTGCCGCTGTTGCGCATGGCTTTGGACCATCTTCTGCGTCGTCACCAGCTTTTGCGCGGTGAACGCTTCGCCGATCTGCGTCTTGTAAAACGTCATCGATGCGATGCGGCAGAGCGCGGCAAAATCGCCGAACAGCACCCGCGCCGGCGCATCGATCTTGAACAGGCCCGGCTCGTTGCGGGCCTCGGCGGCGGCCCTGCGTGCACTGTCGCTGGGGTGAGAATCAAACCATTTGGTTTTCCGCTCATCCGCTTGCTTGCGGATTGTCTGCCGCACTTCGGCTGGCATTGATTGCTCTCGCGCGCAGATGAGCGCCGGCAGATCATCGCAAAGCCGCCGCTCGCGCCAGGCATCGTTCAAATCGGAAAATGCCATCTTCGTCGCGACGCTTAGCGCCCGCAGGCGATCTCCCGTCGAGCCGAAGGTCGCGCTGCCGGCGACGCGGCATTCATATCCGTCGGCGTCGAACTCCATCTGCCGCATCATGAACGAGCAGGTGATGTGGCCGGCCCACAGCAAACACCACAGCACGCGGCGAGTCAGCCACACCATGAATCGCACGCACAACGCGATCAGCGTGAGAAGCCAATGCCCGCTGCGCCGCGAGAGGATCATGAGCCGCAGGTCCCACAGATCGCGCTGATATACCGCACGCGCAAACCAGCTTTCGATCGAGCGGATGATGTAGGTCAGGCGCATCCCGGACCCTTGCGAGAAATGCCCCAGCTCATGCGCGAGCACGCCCGCGAATTGCCGCACGTCCAATCCCCCCGCCAGCGGCAGGCCGATCGTCAGCACAAGATTTTTCCCCAGCATCCCGCGCCACCCGCGCCGGAACGACGCGGCGGCATTCGCGTCCATCACCACATCAATCCGCGACGGCACCGGCGCGCCCAGCGTCCGGCAGAGCCGATGAATAAACTCAAACAGCAGCGGCTCATCCTCACGCCGCACATTGAGCGTCACCGATTCCTCCGGCCGCCTGGCGATCATCGGCTTGATCATGAACAGCAGCAGCACCACGCCGCTGGCCAGCGGACAGACGTAGAAGAGAAACACCAGCCGCCCATCGTGCAGCATCCAACTGTTGAAGTTGTGCGTGGCGTACCAATAAACGCCGTACCCAACGACGCCGATCATCCCCAGATAACCGAGCGGCAAAATCAGCATCATCACCGCGACGAGCAGCAAGCCAAGCCGATAGCCCGGCGATACCGATTCGCGCGCGATGCGTACATCAAACGCAGCCATCAACTGCTCGCGCGAAGGTTTGCCCTTCGATGCCCTTCGCGCGAATGCGCCGTTGGCATGGGCGCGACTACTCGATTGCGTCGCGCCTTTGGCAGGAGCGATCGCAGCATCCGCCGCGCGCGGCGTGGCAATCTTTTTGATTGCAGGATTCCCCATACTTCTTAACCAATCGCGCCCGCCGGCTCCGCTCCGCATTCCGGACACCGCCGCGGCGACGCTCGCAGATCATACCCACAATTCGCGCAGAATCCCGGCCGAATTCGACGCCGCAGCAACCGTCCGGCCAATCTTCCCGCGCACCACATCAAGCCGGCAAAGGCAATGAATGCCCAATATGGAATTGAAACTACGCGAACAATGAGGAATCGGTTCCCCGTATTCAGGCGGATCGTGCCGCGATCGAACCCCAGCCAATTCCCATCCCCTGCCTCCTTAAACTCCATCGTGGCGATCAAAGGTCCGCTCGAAAGCGGCCCTTGTACAAGAAAGTTGTTGTAGTAACGACGTTGCGTATCCACAATTACCCTGAATTCGAGCATGATCGCCCACGGTCCCGGCCCGTGTGTTTCCACCCACGATACAAATAGGCGTCCATCCGCCGACTGAATCTGCGGCCGATTGCTCCCCACCACCTCCGGCAAAGACCAACGCCCCAAATCACTGTGGACCCAACAAGCCGCGGCAAGAATGCCGAGGCAGACCGATGCCCAGGTGAAACCTCGCGCGGCACGCTGGAAAAATCTCCGAGACATATCTCTGTCCTATTGCGTCAGCCATCCGTGGCCAATCGATCTGATCGACATGCGGACATGATACCTCCCCCGTCAGTACCAAGGGTCAGAAAAGCATTATTCGTTTCGGGAATAAGGCCCCAATGGGTGCAAGAGGTCGCGGTACTCCGGCCCGTCACGCAGCCACGCCGCACACGCGCTACACGAGAACGGCGGGCAGTGCCCGCCCTACGCGCGGCTTTCGCCCGTAGTAGGGTGGGCACTGCCCGCCGCATTTTCCGTGAGACCTGTGGCTGCGACTGAACCCGACGACACAGGTCTGCGAGTACGCCGATCCGTGGCACCCGAGGAGGACACGATTGAGGTGACGCTCAATGATTCGGCCTTCCCGCGCAGTGATCTTGGCTAATAATGGATGTTGACGCGAGAGCCGCGAACCACGGGCAAAAAAATGAGTGACACGAACACCAGCGGCCCGACGAAAGCATTCGACCAATGGGTCACCACATTCTTTGGCGGCTCGAATTGGCCGACCGATCAAATCCGGCTTTCAGCGCCGGTTGCCATTAACTTCGTGACGCGATTATGCGAGAACGCCTGGGACATTCTCAGTCCATTTCCTGACGATTCGGTTGCGAATGGATTGGAGGGAATATTCCTGGATAGCTCGGACTATCCACCCAACCTCCTCGTTGAAGATGTTCCCTGGCCGGATCGCAAGCGCTGCGCGAAATCAATGTTCTTTCTTTTCGAGCAGTATTTTTCCCGTAAGTGTGCCCCGCTCTTCGGGACCGGCGGCACTGTGACGCCTGGTCTCGACCACATTTGCTTTATGTGGTGGGACAGGTTTCCATTTCAATGTAGTCCCGCAGGTGATTCACCTTCCCGCATGATCGGTTGGGAACTGCTGGAGGTCATGCGTTTGTGCCTGACGTTAGACTCGCCGGCCTGCTGGGAGAGCGGGCTGCATGGATTGAACCACTGGCAGCCTGACTATCCGAGCGAAGTGGCGGCGTATGTTGACGACTTCCTCGCGCGGAATCCAAATCTCAACTCAGAGTTGCGAGCATATGCTCTGAAGGCACGGCAGGGTGACGCGCAGTAATTTCTTCTTGGCCTCTTGGCGTCTTGGCTCCTTGGCGCATTCTGAGCGTCGAATTTGCGCCAAGGTGCCAAGACGCCAAGAGGCCAAGAAGACAATTCACTCAAAGGGCGGAGTACTGCGACCGCCCTTGTCAATCTATTGCTATGACCGCGGAAAACGTTCGACTGGCCACGTTACCGGCTTTTCAGAAATGCTCGCCAACCTCCGAAGTGGGTGATGTTGGCGGCGTTGCGGACGGCGAAGGGTTCGCAGAGGAAGCCTTTGACTTGCTGGCCGTCTTCTAATGTCAGTGTGCCGATTCCGAGGGGTGGTGGGATCGCGGCGACAAAATCGCCGAAGGCGCGGCTGGTCATTTCCCAGACTTCGACCTCCACGGCTCCTCCTTCGCCCGCATCCGC
Organism: Humisphaera sp.; assembly: GCA_036276235.1. Classification (GTDB taxonomy): domain Bacteria; phylum Planctomycetota; class Phycisphaerae; order Tepidisphaerales; family Tepidisphaeraceae; genus JANWHF01. The sequence continues at coordinate 18,058 of DATBDZ010000347.1, forward strand.
GCGTATGAGGCCGGGCTTGGGCGGGGTCGTGCCGGGGATGGCGTACAACAGATAGTTCGGCGCGGTGCGGCAGGTGCGAATGAGCCGCGCTCTAAGATTGGTGAGTTGATGATTGAGCGGCTGGCCGGATAAGTGTGCGCCTACAACCGCGAGCTTCACTGAATCCGTCGTCGCGACGGGAATTTCAACCGCCGCTGGCAATGCGATCCCCGTTGCGCCCATCGTCGTTCCGCTTTGGCGATGCAGCGCGTCGCCCAGCGACAGCAACGCCGCGTCATTGCCGGCGGGGGCGATGAGCGTAACGCCGGTGGGAAGTTTGTCGTCGCCGAATCCGGCGGGTATCGCGACGGCCGATAGGTCCATCAGGTTCACGAAATTCGTGTAGTAGCCGAGGTTCAGATTCAGCTTGATCGGATCGGCTTCGATTTGGGCGCGCGTGTAGGTTGTTGGCGCGGTGGGAACGAGCAGAACGTCCATCTTCGCCCACTCATTCTCCGCCTGGCGGCAGAGGCGCTGGAGTTGGTGCATTCCGCTGAAGGCGGCGGCGCCGTCGATCTTTGTTGCGCCGGAAATGATCTGGCGAATCACCGGCAGCAGGATTTCTGGCCGCTGTTCGTAGACCTGCTTCACTGCCACATATCGCTCGGCGACCCACGGCCCCTGATACAGCAGCGCGCCGACCTGCGCGAATGGCTCGTAATCGATCTCGATGGGCTGCCCCCCTATCGCCTGCAAATTTGCGACGGCGGCGGCGAAAAGCTTTTCGTAATTTTGATTGCCGTGAAATCGCAGTTGCGATTTGGCGGGGACGCCGAATCGAAATGCCGCCGGAAATTGGCTGAGCCTTTGCGGGATCTCCTGAGGACGGCGGCTATATTCGTCAGCCGCGTCGAAGCCGGCGACAACGTTCATCACCTCAGCAGCATCAGCGCAATCGAGTGCGAAAATGGAAACGCAGTCAAGCGAGCGGCAGGCGGGAAGAACGCCGCTCGTACTGAGCCGGCCGCGCGTGGCTTTTAGCCCGACAATATTGTTGTAGGCAGCGGGAACGCGGCCCGATCCTGCCGTATCGGTTCCCAGCGCGAAGCTGACGAGTCCCGCCGAGACAGCGACCGCCGATCCGGAGCTTGATCCGCCGGGAATGTACCGTTCATCAAACGGATTGCGCGGCGTTCCATACGGCGATCGCGTCCCCACCAAGCCCGTCGCGAACTGATCCATGTTGGTCTTGCCGACCAGAATGGCGCCGGCTTCGAGCAGCTTCGTAACGACCGTACTTGATTCCGAGGCGAGCCGCGCAAAATCGGGGCAGGCGGCCGTCGTGAGCTGGCCCGCGACGTCGATGTTGTCCTTCACCGCAAACGGAACTCCCACCAGCGCCCCGCGATCTCCCGCCGCTAAGCGTCGCGCGGCATTTGCCGCGGATGTCATCAGGTCAGCCTCTGGCAAAAGCGAAATCCAGACGCCATCCTCCCCGCGCGCCTTGATGCGGCGGAGAATCTCCGCCGCAACATCTTGCGGCGTCCAATCCCCGCTCTGGTAATGCGATCGAAGATTCTGGTGATCAAGTGAATCGGTTGGCGCGAGTCGGCTCATGAGATCGATTCTTCAAAAAGTGTCGGCGGCAAAAACGGGCGGCTGGCGGAAGCCGCCGGTCAGCTCTTCCAAGAGCTCGGCAAATCGCAGCGGCGTTCGATCCTCGAGAAACGGGCCGATCGCCTGCAAGCCGATCGGCAATCCATCGCTGCTCAAGCCGGCGGGAAACGCCGTTGCCGGCTGGCCCGCGAGCGTTGCCAGGCCGGGGTAAAAGCTCATGTTATCAAACGGCACTTGAGTACCGTTCACTTCCAGCGCGCGGTCGATGGTCGGCACAGTTGTGTGCGCGAAGGCGGGCGTGAGCGTCATCGGCGTCAGCAGAATATCCCACTGCCGGAAAAAACTTCGCCACGCGCAGCGATAAATCTCGCGGCGTTCGTGCCATTGAATGTAGTTGGCGCTGCTGGCGTTTAAGCCGCGCGCGTCGGCGGCCATGAAATCGTCACCGCGCGAAAGTTTTTCATCGATCACACGATCACGAAGCGAGGATGGCCAGTGCACCGAGACGATCGCCGCCATCATCGAGCGAAACATCGCGTAATACTCGCGCAAATCACCCAGCCGCGGCGGCTGGAGTTCTTGCACCGTCGCTCCGGCGCGGCGCAAATCATCGGCCGTCTGCTGCAATGCCTTAATGATCTGCTCATCGACCGGCAGCCACGTTTGCGCCGGCAATACCGCGACGCGAAAATCGCGCAAGCTTTGATGTCGCGCTGCCGGGAAGGTTAGTTTCCAGCCGACCTCCATCCCGACTTCTGGCCCCGCCATGGCTTCCAGTGCAAGCTCGCAATCGCGCGCGCTACGCGCCTGCGGGCCTTGAACCGCCATCGTGACGGCGGCATTCGGATGATCCGACCCGGGAAAATGCCCGCTTGTGCAAACGGCAGTATCGCTGGGCCGATGTCCCCATAGCCCGCAAAAAGCAGGCGGCACGCGAATCGATCCACCCAGATCGCTGCCGATATCGATCGGCGCCAGGCCGGCGGCCACGGTCGCACAGCCCCCGGAGCTTCCGCCGGATGTGCGGCTCAGATTCCACGGATTATTCGTGCGGCCATAAACGGGATTATCTGAATGATAATCCGCCAGCCATGTGCAGATGTTGGTCTTTCCCAGAATGATCGCGCCGGCGGCTCGGATTCGCGCGACGGTTCGCGCATCGGCCGCCGCCACATGCCCGCGCCGCGCTTCGACGCCAGCCGTCGAGGGGAGGCCTTCGACATCCAGCGATTCCTTGATCGTCACCGGCACGCCAAGCAACGGCCGCTCATCGCCGGCGGCCAGGCATTTGTCTGCGTCCTTCGCGACCGCTTTCGCGCGGTCGAAATCTTTGACGACGATCGAATTCAACGCTCCGTCGAGTTTCGCGATTCGCTGGAGGTGAAGATCGAGCAGTTCGCCGGCGCTGATCTCCCTGAGCCGCAGCGCGCGGCGCATCGACGTGGCGGAACTGAATGGTCCGATCTCCGCGGTGACGGGCATTTGTGTGTTCAACTGTTTTTGATCCGAAAATCTGCGCTCAACTGCACTTGGGGCATCCCAGCGCATCGCCGCGGCTCGAGTCGGACCAGTTGCCGTTCGCATGGAATCCCCAGCCCGGCGGCTACCGCTTCGGCCGGCCCATCCGCCGGCACGCGCATCGTGCAATCGACAATCTGGGCGGGAATATGAAGATTGCCGATCTCCAACGCCAGCAACCCCATCTCCACCGAATCGCGCGGCCGAATAATCAGCACCTCGCACGGAATCACGCACGCCTGAATCAAAACGCTCGCTTCGCCATCGGAAAGAAGATCGCCGTGATGAATGATCGACCCGAGCGGGAGCAGGATGCGGATGCTTTTGCCGCCGCGCGTAGTCTTCCGCAACGCGCGGCGATCCAGCTCCCACCATTCGACATCCAGATAATCATCCGCTTCACGCGGCGCATCGTCGTCAATCGTGCGGGTCACAATGCGATCGCAGAACATTGATGTCTCCAGCAATCCTTCTTGCTCGGGCGCCCACTCTTGCCCCCTCCTCCGGTACTCCGGGGGAGGGCTGGGGTGGGGGTTGTGTAGAAGCTGCGCCGCGCGCAATTCAGCCCCCACCCTAACCCTCCCCCGGAGTACCGGAGGAGGGGACAGGATGGAACTCGCGCGCCGTTTGCAAAACAACATCCATGCCGATGATGGCGGCCGCGCGTTTCCTAGCCTATCGTGGCGGAAACGCGGTTTGCCGTTACAACCTTCGCAAATCTAACAGGCGAACAGTGTTGCAACTGTCACAAATGATGCAGAATTCCACCCGCGAATGGCTGATCTATCAACTGACCGACTCCAGCTTCCCAACCGGCGGCTTCGCGCACTCGGCGGGACTGGAGGCCGCGTGGCAGATCGGCGCGATTTCCGCCGGGCAGTCGTTTGAGGATTATCTCGCGACGCAGCTTCGTCAGTTCTCGCGGTTTGTCCTGCCATTCGTGATTGCCGCCAACCGAAGTCCCGATCGCATCGTTGAATTCGACTCAGTGTGCGGCGCCATGTTGAGCAACCACGTCGCGCGGCGAGCGAGCATAGCCCAGGGGCAGGCGTTCGCGTTGGCCGCCTCGCGAACGTTTCAGTTGGAAGCGATGCCAGAACTGTCGCGGCAGATCAAAGACCGCAAGCTCGAAGGCCATTTCGCGCCGCTGTTCGGCGCAAGCTGTGCCGCGCTCGGATTAAGCGAAACTGAAGCCGCGCGCGTTGTGCTGTTCACGAGTTTGCGCGGCCTGATTTCCGCCGCCGTGCGGCTGGGAATCGTCGGGCCGCTGGAAGCGCAGGCAATCCAATGGCGACTAAGCGCCGACGCGGAAAGTTGCGTCGCCGATGCGTTGAAGATTTCGCTAGATGACGCCGCCCAAACCGCGCCGCTGCTGGACTTGTTTCAGGGAATGCAGGACCGCCTCTATTCGCGGCTGTTTCAGAGTTGAGTGCCAATGCGCCTATCTGTCCTATCTATTTAAGAAGCCGGCACGCTGGGCCTGCCTTCCGGTTACGGGCCGCTGGCTTCCGACTTCTCTCTCCTGGCTTCTGGCTTCCGGCTTCTAGCTTCCGGCCCCTGGCTTATCTCCCCTTGCTTGCGGCTTCCGGCTTCTCTCCTCGCCCTTCCCAACCCAACCTACGTCACCGGCCTGGCACTCGTCACCTGTCCCATGATGAATTTAACGCTCAGCCGATCGCCCGGCGACGGCTGCCCGTCCGTCGCATGCTGCGGCACGCGCAGAATCATCACCGTCTGCGGCTCATCCACGCGCTGAACATGCAGCTCATAATAGATGTCGCCATGAATTGAAAACGGATTGACCGCCACCACCTGAACCGTCCACGTGCCGAGCATGGGAACACTCATGCGAGGATAATAGGCTGGGGAGGCGGCCAGTAGAAGTTGGAGGTCAGGTAGCTGGACAACCGTTCACCACGCCGTCAACGAGCCTCAGGCGAGGGGGCGGATTCTCCTTGCGCGCATGGAATGCGCGCTCTGAGATCCGCCCCCTCGCTTGAAGCTCGTTGACGGCGTGGTGACGTTTGTTGGGTAACCGGCGCCGCGCGGATTTCCGCGAATCTCACCAGCATTGACGCGGTAGCGAAGAGCTAATACGTTTCACGCCGCATCGAACCTCTCCGCATATCCATGACGAAGGCCAATAATGAACCGCTCGATCCTCAAAATGTTTGCGCTCTGCGCGCTGATGCTCGTTTGTTCAGGCTTCGCGCTCGGCGATGCCGCGCCGATTGAGATTCGCGAGGGGCTTGCGATTGGCCGCGTGGCTTCTGGGGGGCGTAGTCCTGTGGCGACCGATTCGATTGCGGATTTGATTGCGCGCGGGCAGTTTGCCGCGCCTAAGGCGGGGGATCGGATTCAGCTTGCCAACGGGAGCGCGCAGTGGACAGCTGTTAAGGCGGGGAATGATGGCGTCTTCACCGATCGCTCTACGACCGGCGGATATCTTGCCTGCTCGGTCGAGATGCCGGAGGCGGCGGTCATGCTGCTGGAGGCGGCGGGAGGGTCGCTCGCCTTCGTCAACGGCGAAGCCCGCGCGGGAGATCCTTATTCCAATGGCTACCTGCGGCTGCCGGTGGCGCTGCACAAAGGCGCGAACACGTTGCTGATCGCATCGGGGCGCGGGCGGCTAAAGGTGCGGCTGTTGCCGACCGGGGCCGTGGCGATGCTTGATGTCGCCGATCCGACTTTGCCGGATGTGTTGACCACCGACCATGGAACGCTGACGGGGGCGGTGATTGTAGTAAATACAACCGATCAGCCGCTCAAGAATCTGCAGATGACTGCGTCGGCTGATGGCACCGCTGGGCAGACGACATCCCTGCCGATGATTGCGCCGATGACAGTGCGGAAAGTCGCCTTTGCGCTTTCGGTTCCAGAGAATCCGGCGGGCGAGAAGCTTGCGGTGAAGCTTGAGCTTCGACGTGAGCAGACGGTGCTTGATTCTTCGAGCGTTTCCGTTCGTGTGCGCAAGCCAAATCAGGAATATCGGCGGACGTTTGTCAGCCGCGTTGATGGAAGTTTGCAATATTACGCGGTGAACCCGGCGCAAAAACCTTCTCCGTCGAACGTGCTGGCGTTGACGCTGCATGGGGCGGGCGTCGAGGCGCAGGGGCAGGCGGATGCGTATGGGCCGCATGATGATGTGACGCTGGTTGCGCCGACGAATCGGCGGCCTTATGGGTTTGACTGGGAAGATATCGGGCGGCTGGATGCGATTGAAGTTCTGGAGCTCGCCGAGAAATTGATTCCGCATGATCCGCAGCGCGTGGTGCTCACTGGGCACTCGATGGGTGGACACGGGACGTGGCACATCGGGCTGACCTTTCCAGATCGCTTTGCCGCCATCGGGCCTAGCGCCGGATGGTCGAGCTTTGCCAGCTACGGCGGCGGCGGCGCGGGACGCCAGCCGAGCAATCCGTCGGCTGTCGCGCAGTTGATCGCCCGCGCCAACTCGCCGGGCGATACGCTCTCGCTGGTTCGCAATTCGCTCATGGAGGAGGTTTACATTCTCCATGGCGATTCAGATTCGAACGTGCCAGTTCGCGAAGCGCGGATGATGCGGGCGGCCCTGGAAAAATTTCATCCGCGGCTCAGCTATCACGAGGAAAAGGGCGCGGACCACTGGTGGGGAAGCAAGTGCGTCGATTGGCCGCCCATGTTTGCGATGTTTGAAACGGTTCGCCTCCCGGAGCTCAAGCAGATGACCGACATCGAATTTGCGACCGCGAACCCGGCGGTCTCCGGCCGCTGCAATTGGGCGACGATCGAGCAGCAGATCGAGGCGATGAAGCTCTCGACGATCAATCTCAAATTGCGCAACGGCGCACTCGGCGGAACGACAATCAACGTCGCGAAGCTCACGCTCAAAGCCATCCCCCCACGCCCGATCAAGCAGATCGAACTGGACGGCCAGCAGGTGGATCTGTCGAAATGGGCATCGGACAAACCCACCCCGATGCAATTGCTTCGCCACGACGATCATTGGCAACTGGCATCGGAGCAGAACGCGCGCGACAAAAACGCCGCCCGCGGCGGGCCGTTCAAGCAGGCCTTCAACAATCACATGATGTTCGTCTACCCGACGCGCGGCAACGCCGACGAAAACGCGGCTGCGTATGCGTCGGCGCGGATGCTTGCCGAGTCGCTTTACTATCGCGGCAACGGCGCGGTCGATATCGTTCCGGATAGCGAGTTCGACGACGCCGCGACGGGAAATCGAAATGTCATTTTGTTTGGGAATGCCGATATTAATTCCGCATGGGGAACTGTCCTCAAACAGTGCCCGATCGAAATTCGGCGCGGAGCGGTTACGGTCGGCGATCGACGGATCGAAGGAGCGGATCTGGCGGCACTGTTTGTTTATCCGCGAGCCGGGAGCGACAAGGCGTTGGTTGGCGCGATCGGCGCCACCGGGCCGGCGGGCATGCGCGCGGTCGATCGCATGCCGCTGCTTTCAAGCGGCGCGGCTCTTCCCGATTGGATGGTCGTTGGAGAAGACGCGTTGCAAAAAGGAATGGCGGGCGTGCGCGGGGCGGGGTATTTCAGCAATCAATGGACGATCGCGCCAAACGATTCAGCCTGGGCGACGCCCTAAGCGTTATTGCTGAGCTCGATCACTCTCAACGGGCTGCACGGTTGGTGCGTGAGCGCCGCTTTGTCCGATGAGTTGGCCTTCGATGCGGGCTTTGGCTTCGCGGGCCTCGGCCAAGTCGGCGCGGAGCATGTCGCGCTCCTCGGCGATGATGCCCGAAAGCTCGCGCTGAGTGCGGGCCTCGGCCGCAACTCGTTCCATTTCGACCGTGTCGCGATTGATCTTGCGGACGACTTTGACGCCGGCCCATGCGCCCGCACCGATTCCAAAGGCGACGCAGAATGCGCAAATCAGGGCAGTGCGCCAGGCCATCTTCGCCTGTTGCACTGCAAGGGCTGTTTCATGGCGCGCCGCCGCCAGAAGTGCTTCGGCATCCGAAATATCGTCGCCGATTTGAGCTTTTTCATCGGCCGCCCCGGCGCCGATGCCCGGCGCTGCGCTAACGCCGGACCCCGCGCTGACGCGCAGCTTCAAGAGCCGTTCCCGTCCCGCGCGGATTTGCTCGGCGCGTTCTACGGTTGCCCGGTCCATCTCCTGGCCCTTCTCCGTGGCCGTCGTGCGCGCGCCAACTATCTGCGGCATGAGCGAATTCCTTACCAGCTAACGCGAAAACCGTCAGGATCAGAGGTTTATGTCGGACAGCGAGGCTTCCCAGCTTGAATATCCGTTATCGGACCCGCAACCTACACGATCGATCAACAGGTTTGCAACGGGGAATTCCGCAAATCGCAACTTTATTGCGCTGGGGTGAAACGGCGTGAAATTCATCCTGCAATTCATGCAGCGCGCGATGCATGGCGAGCGCCAAATACGCGAAGCCATTTCTTGAACATCGAGCGGCCGGCGTGGAAATGGGCCGCGGGGGAATTGTGGGGGATCGATGTCATCTTTCGTCGAATCGCGATGAACAGCCGCGCTACCGCGAGGATGAAGAGCAGAAAAAGAATTGCCGCCGCCGACCACAGCAATAACCCGCCGATCGCGCGAATGATGTAAGTGACGACGACGATGGCGGCGGCCCCAAGCAGAATGCTGGTGCCGACGGGGCGCGCGATCGATTGCCAATCCAATGGCGCGCGAGGCGCCGATCCGACGAATTGGTTTGTGGGACCTGGAAGTTGCAGCGCTGCGCGCATCGTTCGGGATGCGCGAGGTTTGCCGACTGTGACGACTGAAGCTTTGACGGGAATAGCCTGGCCGATGGCCGGCAGTTCGCGTTCGACATCATCCTCAGCCAGCGCACGGTAGCAATTGCCGCACACCATGCTGGCACCCCATCGCCGCGCCTTTTGCAGCTTGCCCAGGGATTGGCCGCAGTTATCGCACTCGTTTTTTGCGGCGGGCTTTTGACGGGCAAGGATTTCGCCGGCCATCGGATGGGTAACGCCCCCGCAATCGGGACAATGAACCAGCCGGCCCAGGTGCCGCTCCTGTAAGGCCAGTCTTCCGCCGCAATGGCTGCAACTGAACTTGAGCATGGGAATTGGGCTCCTTCCTGAGCATTAGTAACGGCTGTTCATCCATGAACCGCCAACGGCTGCCCGCAAAGAATACCATAGCCACGGCCTGTTCCCAAGCCAAAGTTCTCCGTTGGTCAATATAAGATATGGCCGGGCTTTACGGGGCACATCTCTTTGTATTATCGGTGCAGGGTGTCAGGACCGCTGCCGGGCAACAAAAAAACGGGGCGTTCGGCGGAAATGAAAATAAGTTGCAACTAATTACGTTTTTTTGTTGACGGGCCCGGACGGCAAGAGGTAGGGTCTACGCGGGGTCGCAAGTCTTGAGTAGTCGTTGGAGACTTCAGCGGAGGATAATTATGCAGAGGCCAAGTCGTCTGTGCTTGTGTACAGCGTCCGCGCTTGCCCTTGTGTTCTTCAGTTTTTCGGCGGCTTTTGCCGGTGATGGAGCATCCGGGCAGACGCTGGATTTGGCGCTGAAGCGGCTTGCCACCCAGGCGCAGCCAGGCCAGGTGGAGCGGGTGCAGACGGTGACCACCGTCGGCACCACCGCAACATTCTGCCCTCCCGTTCAAACAAAATGCCCGGTGGTTTCGACGCGTTGCCCCGAAACGGCAACGCACTGCCCGCCGACGACGACGCGCTGCCCCGCTCGCGAGACGGCGTGCCCGCCGGTGCAGACGACCTGCCCGCCGGTCTCCACCGCTTGTCCGAGCGGAGCCACCAAGTGCCCGCCCAGCCAGACGAAGTGCCCGGTCACTGAAACGAGTTGCCCGCCAATTCAAACACGTTGCCCGCCGGCACTGACGCGCTGCCCCACCAAGGAAACTGCGTGTCCGGTGACAGCGACCAAGTGCCCGCCGAAGGAGACGAGTTGCCCGGCGGTCCAGACGCGCTGCCCAACAAAAGAAACCGCGTGCCCCGCTGCTGAAACCAAGTGTCCGCCGTCGGCGACCAAGTGTCCGCCCAGCGCGACCACATGCCCTCCGCACGAAACGCGATGCCCGGCCGCGGCAACGACTTGCCCGCCTGCGGAAACCAAGTGCCCGCCGACAGCGACGCGTTGCCCGCCGACTGACACCAAATGTCCACCGAAGGAAACGGCTTGTCCGCCGGTTCAAACACGGTGCCCGACGACGGCATCGAGTTGCCCGGCGACACAAACAAAATGTCCCGCGAGTGCGACTGCATGCCCGCCCACGGAAACCAAGTGTCCACCGCATGAAACGCGCTGTCCGGTAGCGCAGACCAAGTGTCCGCCGACTCCAACCGCCTGCACCGGTGCAAAAGAAACCGCGTGCCCCGCGACGGCGACGAGATGCCCGCCTCGCGAAACCGCATGCCCGCCTTCGCAGACCAAGTGCCCGCCAACGGCAACCGCCTGCACCGGCGTAAAGGAAACCGTTTGCCCCGCGACGGCAACGAAATGTCCGCCGACTCAAACACAATGTCCGGCGACTGCAACTTCGTGCCCGCCCACTGAAACCAAATGCCCGCCGCATGAAACCCGTTGCCCGGCGGCGCAAACCAAGTGCCCGCCGACGGAATCGAGTTGCCCGGCGACACAAACAAAATGCCCGGCCAGTGCGACCGCCTGCCCCCCTACTGAAACCAAATGCCCGCCGCTTGAAACACGTTGCCCGGTGGCGCAGACCAAGTGTCCGCCGACTCCAACGGCTTGCACCGGCGCAAAAGCAACCGTGTGCCCCGCGACGGCAACCAGTTGCCCGCCTCGCGAAACCGCCTGCCCGGCATCGCAGACTAAATGCCCGCCTACAGCGACGGCTTGCACCGGCGCAAAGGAAACGGCGTGCCCGGCAGTAGCAACGCGCTGTCCGCCTCAGGAAACCACTTGCCCCGCAACACAAACGCGGTGTCCCGCGGCGGCAACCTCTTGCCCGCCGACGGAGACCAAATGTCCGCCGACGGATACGCGCTGCCCAGTGAAGGAGACGAGCTGCCCGCCGTTGCAGACGCGTTGTCCAGCTTTAGCGACGCATTGCCCAGTTGCGGAAACCACTTGTCCGCCCACGACCACGCGATGCCCGGCGAAAGCAACAAGTTGCCCACCAAAGGAAACTCAGTGTCCGGTGGTGGCAACGCAGTGCAACGTGACCGGAGCGGCCACGCAATGCCCCGCCACGGAAACCAGTTGCCCCGGAACGGCGACGCGCTGCCCGGCCACGGCAACCAGTTGCCCGCCGAGCCAGACCAAGTGCCCGGCTACTTCAACTTCATGTCCGCCGACTGAAACCAAGTGCCCGCCATCGTCGACCCGCTGTCCGCCTTCTGCTACCACCTGTCCGCCCAAGGCAACGGCCTGCCCCGCCGCGTCCACCAGCTGCCCCTCGGCATCGACCCAGTGCCCGACGACGGCGACCGCTTGCCCGACGACCGCTACCAAGTGCCCCACAAGCCAGACCCAGTGTCCGGCAACGCCAACCGCCTGCCCAACGTCTGTAGCGACGCAATGCCCAACAGCGGCCACACAATGCCCGGCCGCCGGGACTGTGTGCGCAACAACATCGGCATCGGCATCCAATGCCCGAAGCCCAGCTGTTGTAGCGGTGGCGTCGTCTTCGCCAAACACCGCTGCGCAAGCGGCGTTTGTCACGGCAAATTGGTGACGTGAATCCCCGGCTTTAGTAGTTAAAAGAAAAGAGGCGGCTGCCAGCCAGGCAGCCGCCTCTTTTCTTTCATAGGGGTCGATCACGGAGGTAGGGCACATTCACAGCTTCGGGGCCCAGCGCGGACACCCGCACGTAAAGCCTTTCAAAACCAGTTCCGTTTGTTTCGATTTGCAAAGCGCGTGAAACTCTCAAGCGCGCCTCCGTGCCTCCGTGGTGATTCTTAATTCGTTGACCGTAATCAGCGCGCATCCTCCGGATCGATCACTTCATCCGGAGCCGGCGCGGGTAAAGGCTCGCTCGGCTGCAGAATCGGCAACACCAGATGAGTCGAATGCGGCGCGGCCGCACCGGGCGCCTTCGTCACATCGCGATCGCGCGACGGCAACGGCTTCGCCCTTCGCGGGCGCGGCGGCCGCCGCCCCTGCTTCACATCCTCCTCCAACTGGCTCTTTCGCCGCAGGATGTGATGGTAGTGTTGCGCGAACCGATGCGCCTCGTCTCGGATGTATTGAAGCAGCTTCAGCCCCAGATGATTGCGCGATAGCCGCAATGGCTCGCTCTTCGCCTGCACATAAACCAGCTCTTCCTTCTTCGCCAGCGAGATCACCATCGGCGGCTTCACATCCATCGTCTTGAAGACTTCCAGTGCCGCGTGAAGCTGCCCGAGGCCGCCGTCGATGAGGATCACGTCGGGGAACAGCTCATTGTTCTGCCCCGCCTCGCGATAGCGCCGGCTGACGACTTCCTGAATCGAAAGATAATCGTTGTTCCCCTGCTCATGCTTGATCTTGTAACGGCGATAGCCGTCCTTAAACGGCACACCGTCGATGAAGCAAACCTTGCTGCCGACCATCTCGCCGCCTTGCAGATGGGCGATGTCGATCCCTTCCAGAATGCGCGGCGGCTCCGGCAAACCCAGCGCATCCTGCAACTGCGCGACGCCTTCCTTCGGATTATGGACGAATGCTTCCGGCTGCCAATATTCCTGCTCGCCGGACCGCGCGCGCGCTCCCAGTGCGTTAAGCGATTTGATCTCATCGCGCAATCGCGCGGCTCGCTCGAATTGCAGATCCTTCGAGGCCGCCAGCATCTCCTTTTCCATGTCGGCGATGACCGTTTTCTTATCGCCGTCCAGAAACTTGATGAGCCGACCGATGTCTTCGCGATACGTCTCTTTCGAGATTCGCGCCGCGCAGGGCGCCGTGCATTGATGAATCGGATACAGCAGGCACGGCCGGAAGAATCGCCGCTTGTCGTCGGCTTCGCTGATCTCCAGATGACACGTGCGGAATTTGAACGCCTTCTGCAGCAGCGTCACCGCTTCCTTGAGCGCGTAAACGCTGGTAAACGGGCCATACAGCTTCACCCCCTGCTGGCGAGGCACGCGCGTCACGTAGACGCCGGGAAACTCATCGCCGGTGGTAATCATCAGATACGGAAACGTCTTGTCATCCAGCAGCCGCGCGTTGTAGCGCGGCTGGATGTCCTTGATCAGCCGATTTTCCGCCAGCAGCGCTTCGACTTCCGTTTCGGTCTGCACGACCTCAAAGTCGATCACCTCGTCCAATAACCCCGCCTTCTTGAACTCCAGCTTCGCGCCGTTTTGGAAATAGCTCCCGACCCGATCGCGCAGACTGGCAGACTTGCCCACGTAAATGACGCGGCCCTTGTCATCCTTCATCAGGTAGACACCGGGCGCCTTGGGCAGGCCCTTGGCTTTCTCGGCGAGTTTGACAATCCGCTCATCCATGAGACGCCCCATATTGTTGGCGGTCTGTAGCGAGTTTGCCAGTGAATGCTTGCAGGGTGGGGCAGACATTCTCGATCTGGTGGGGCAGACATTCTTGTCTGTCGTCGAGTCTGGGAGTGGTGGCATTCTTGCCACCCGAGCAGACTCGAATCGTTCGGGGGACAAGAATGTCCCCACTCACAATTCGAGGACAGACAAGAATGTCTGCCCCACCGGACGCCGCCACCCCAGTGAGTCTGAGTAATATCGGTCGCGCAGATCGTCTTTGACAATTCTCCCAAAGGTATTGTAAATCTTGACGGGGGAGAAAACTCGGAAGGAGAAAAGGACATGCGTAATTTACTGATTGCAGGTGCAATGTTGGTGGCTTTGACATGCGGCGCCGCGCCGGCTTCGGCGAAGACCGTTTCCCATCGCGCGACGCACACCGCCGCGACGAAGAAGCTCGCCCCCAAGCACGGGAAGAAGCACTCGGCGGGCAAGAGCCACAAGCACAAAGCCATCGGGCATTCCAAGAAATGAGCGCGCAGTCGCTCTTAGAACCCTCTCCCCTGACTTCGACGAGCTCAGTCGAGTCGTACTCAGGGGAGAGGGCAGGATTCATCCCGCCGATTCGTTTTTCGCCATTCTGTAAGATCTCCAGCCGCTCGAAAAGCGGCTTTTTTATTTGCGGATGATAAAATCACTTGGTGATTTTAGCCCTTTATATTCCAGTTCGGGGACCTCACGAATCGCCGATGCGGATGCTTTTGTGGATCGCTGCAGTCGGCGCGGCGTGTTGGCTGGTATTGCTGTGGCTGAGAAGGCGCTGACGGGAATCTCAAATTAAAACACTCCTGGTTTTTGCTGGAGCCGCTGGCTCGCATTGCAGTAAAATGCGCGCCATGTCACGACCAACCCTCTCGCTTCTCCTCGGCTTCTGCCTGACCTTTAGCATCGGCGCCGCGCCGGCAACACAGCCCGCTCCGCCCGCCCCCGGCGCGCCGTCGCCGTATCACATCTACGCCGGCAATACGCACGCGCACACGGCGTTCACCTGGTCGCACGGCGTTCAATGGGAACCACCGGCAAAGCCCGCCGTTGCCGGCGACGTGGAGAAGGCGATGTACGTCGATGCCGACGGCGTCCAATATCCCGCCAAGACGATGGTCCTCAAGCCGGATTGGCAAAAGCTGCAAGGCCCGCCGCCCGAACATTTCGCGCTGGCCAAATCAAACGGCTACGACTTCTACATCACCACCGATCATTCCCAGGAAGCCGGCTTCCATCCCACCAGCCCGACCAATCCAAACTGGCTCGCGACCTTGAAAGCCGCCGCCGATGCGAGCGACGCCAACTTCGTGGCGATCGCCGGATACGAGCATTCCGAAAACAACGGCCCCGGCGCGACCGGCCATCTCAATGTCTACAACACCAAAGAATATCTGAACGCGATGGCCCCCGGCATCGATCTGCCCTACTTCTATAATTGGCTCAAAACTGCCGCCCCCAATGGCGACGGCCCTGTCGTCGCCTGCTTCAATCATCCCGCCGCTCACCAATACCAAAACTGGGCCCACCGCGATGCCCAGATCACCGAGATCATCACCACGCTCGAGGTGATCAACTCCAACAACAAAATCCACTACGACGCCTTCATCACCGCGCTGGATAAAGGCTGGAAGGTCTCCCCCGTCTGCGGCAACGACAACCACGGCCTCTGGGGCATCAGCCATCACACCTCGCGCACGTTCGTGCTCGCGACAGACCGGACCAAGGTCGCGATTTTGGATGCGATGAAGCATCGCCGCACCTACGCCGCCCTCGACAAGAACATCCAGTGCTCGTACACCGTGAACGGCACGATCATGGGCTCCACGCTCGATCACCCCGACACATTCACGTTCGACATCTCCATCAACGATCCCGACACGGACAATCCAAAAGATAAGATCACCAAGATCGAGATCATAAAAGACGGCGGCGCAGTCGCCGAGACTTTCACGCCGCCGCCCGCCCACGCGATCAACTGGAAACCCACGCTGCACGATTCCAGCAGCAAATATTTTTTCGTAAGAATCTGGAACGCCGGCGGCGGCGACGCCCCGCAAGCCGACCCAGCCAAGCCCATCGCCTGGCTGGCGCCGGTGTGGACGGGGCGATAGGAAGGTCAAGCGCTTTCTCCCTCTCCCCTGTACTCAGGGGAGAGGGTTGGGGTGAGGGGACGACGCGTCAATTTGCGAGCGGCGCCATATCGCGACTCCCTGTCCCCTCACCCTGCCCTCTCCCCTGAGTACAGGGGAGAGGGTTACGGAAGAAGAGTCTCCACCGGAATCGGTCCGACGATCTTGTCGCCGACTTGAATTGTTACGCCCTCGCCGCGTTTTAGAATTCGCGATGTACGATAATCGGCCGTCTCTGCATTCCCCGACGGGTCTTCAAAAACCTCAAGCTGCTCATCGACGACGTGGAGAATCCAATAGGTCGGAATTCCCGCCGCCGCGAAAATCTGTTTCTTAAGCGTGCGAGCCAGATCAATTGCCAGGTCGGAAGCCTCAACCACCAGCGCGACTTCCGAAGCTCCAGGATGTCGATGCATGTAATCGGTTACTGTTCCCAGCACAATCGCTAAATCTGGCTCGGGCTCACTATCGGCTAAAGTAATGGACGGATGCATCTCCACGGACCATCCCGCTGGCACGCACGCCCTCAGTGCGTCATCTGCAAGGCCACTCATAACTCTGCTCTTCGGGGTGCGTCGAGGCTTCTCTACCAATTGTCCGTTGAGAAGTTCAACCCGATCATCCGTTGTTAGAATCCCACAGCGAACCATCTCGTGGTACTGGTCGATCGAGATTTGTCTGGCAGCGGGCATCATTGGGGAATGCGTTCTGCTCGAGAACAACTCAATGTTATTCGCTCTGAAAACATCGAGCAATCGATTGTTTGTTCTGCCCGAAATGGTAGCTTCGCCCCAATGCCCCTGACGATTGTCCCAAGCATCGACCTCCGCGGCGGCCGGGTTGTCCGCCTCAAGCAAGGCGATTATGGCCGCCAGGTCAATTACGACGTCGATCCGTTTGATGTGGCCCGCTCCTTTGCCGCGGCGGGCGCGACGTGGATGCACATCGTCGATCTGGACGGCGCGAAGGAAGGCCGCCCGGTGCAGACGGAGCTGATCGGCCGCCTCATTGCGTCAACCGGCTTACAAGTCGAAGTCGGCGGCGGCGTGCGATCGACCGACGACATCCGCCGACTCCTCGACGCCGGCGCGGCTCGCGTCGTCGTCGGAACCAAGGCGATGGAAGATTGGCCCTGGTTCGAGCAGATTGCCCACGACGCGGCGTTCGATAGCAAACTTGTGCTATCCGTCGATGCCAAGGAAGGCGTCATCGCCACGCGCGGCTGGACCGAAACCTCCGGCCGCCTCGCGACCGACGTCGCCAAACAGGTCGGCGATTGGCCCCTCGCCGCGCTGCTGTATACCGATGTCGCCAAGGATGGCATGCTCGCCGGCCCCAACACCCTGCACACATGGATGCTCGTCCAATCCGGCAAAATCCCCGTCATCGCCAGCGGCGGCGTCGGAACCATCGAGCACATCCGCCAGCTCCTGCCGATCGGTGCGTGGGGAGTGATCGTGGGGCGGAGTTTGTATGAAGGAACGGTGGATCTGGCGGAAGCGGTACGGGTTGGAGCGGGGTCGTGATGTGGGGCTCGACCCCACGCCATTGCATTCCATCGAATTCAGCGCGAAAATCGGGCGATTGGCGAGAGGCGGAAGATCCGCCTCCTGAACCCTGAACCCCAAACTCTAAAACTCTATATGCCATCCGACGACATCCAGCTTGAATGTGAAGAACACATGGAGAAGGCTCTTGAGCACCTGAAGCACGAGCTTCGCAGCATTCGCACTGGCCGCGCGACACCGGCGCTGGTAGAGAACATCAAGGTGGACTATTACGGCTCGCCGACCGATTTGCGGTCGATCGCATCGATCAGCGTGCCTGAGGCGACGCAGCTTTTGATCAAGCCATTTACGCCGCAGGATTTGAAGGCGATCGAGAAGGCGATCAACGACAGCAAGATCGGCCTGACGCCGCACAGCGACGGGAAATCGCTGCGCCTGATGCTGCCGCCGCTTTCGCAGGAGCGGCGATTGCAACTGGCCGGGCAGTGCAAAACGTTCGGCGAAGAAGCCCGCATCCGCATCCGCAATGCCCGGCGCGACGCCAACAAGATCGCCGACACCGAGCAAAAGGCCGGCGACATGACCGAAGACGAAGCCACCGATACCAAAGAAAAGATTCAGGAGCTGACCAAGCAGTACGAGGGGAAAGTGGACGAGATGCTCGAGCACAAGAAGCAGGAGATCATGGTGGTGTAGAGCGGAGCGGCGGGATAAATCCCCCCTTGCCCTGCGCTGTTCATGTAGGGCGGGGTTTATCCCGCCGTTTTCGCCGTTGCGAGCCTGAGTTGTTCCCGCCCGTTCACATATAAAACCCGCCGTTCACGTGCAGGATCTGGCCCGTGATGTACTGCGCGTGGTCGGAACATAGAAACAGCGCCGCATCCACCACATCTTCAATTCTTCCCATCCGCCCGATCGGCACCTGCTCGAGCAATTTCTTCGCCACATCCTCCGGCATGGTGCGGCTCATGTCGGTGTCAATAAAACCGGGCGCGATTGCGTT
The DNA here is from genome assembly GCA_036276235.1 of Humisphaera sp. GTDB lineage: Bacteria > Planctomycetota > Phycisphaerae > Tepidisphaerales > Tepidisphaeraceae > JANWHF01. The sequence continues at coordinate 36,279 of DATBDZ010000347.1, forward strand.
CACGGTAATCTGCTGCCGCGCCAGCTCGCGCGCGGTCACGCGCGTGAGGGCCATGATGCCCGCCTTGCTCGACGCATAATTCGCCTGGCCGAAGAGGCCGATCTGGCCCGTGACGCTGGAGAGATTGACGATGCGGCCGCCATTGCGGAGCAGCGGAATCGCCTGCTGCGTGCAATGATAGGTGCCCGTGAGATTGACGCGGATGACCGCATCCCAATCGCTTTCGGTCATCTTCTTGATCGTGCGATCGCGGATGATGCCGGCGTTGTTGATAAGAATATCCAGCCCGCCAAACTTCTGGCGGACCTGCTCCATCATCGCTGTGACCGATGCGAGATCACCTACATCGCATTCAACGAGCAACGGATCTTTCAATTTCGCGGCCACCTGCTCGGCATCCGCGCGGTTGCGGCCCTGCGGGTCGGTGACATAGTTCATCGCGCAGCGCGCGCCGAGCCGATCGAATGCCTGGATCATCCCCGCGCCGATGCCACGCGAGCTTCCGGTAACCAGCGCCACTTTCCCGGTAAAATCGAGCCAGTCGGGCATGGGGGTAGGATAGCAGGAAGAGTGAAAAGTGATGAGTGAAGCCTGAAAAAATCGGTGCGGGCCACGCCACGCTTGTGGGTAGAGCATCGCGATACTGGAGGGCCGTCATGCTGAGGTACTCCGAAGCATCTGGCCGGCCTTGGCGAACTGGCCAGATGCTTCGGAGTACCTGCTCTGAAAATGTCGCGA
>DATBDZ010000348.1:0-5352 GCA_036276235.1 Humisphaera sp.
GTGAACCTGGCGCGCGCTTCTCACCCCGCGGAGTTTGTCACCATGGATCGTCCTGTCGCCGCCCGTTTACCGCCGATGCGCGCGGCTCGCCCGCGCTGCTGCTGCTGCTGGGCGTTGGGCTTTACGCTGGTGGAACTGCTGGTGGTCATCGGGATCATCGCGCTGCTCATCTCGATTCTGCTCCCGGCTCTTAACCGTGCCCGCGAGCAGGCCAACCGTGTGAAGTGCGCCAGCAACCTCCGCCAGATCGGCTTGGGCATGATTATGTACGCCAATGCCGAGCGCAACGGTGGTCTCCCCCGCACTTATTTTGATACGACCCCCGCCCCCCTGACGCTTGGTACGACGGGTTTTGGCAGCCCCAACACGTTTGACGCTACGACCCCGGGCGCTCCCGGGCCGAATAACGTTCCTGCCAGCTTGTTTCTGGTGATGAAGTCCCAGGATCTCGCTCCGGAATTGTTCGTTTGCCCGTCAAGCGCGGGTGAACGCGGGTTCGCCACCGCTGGTGGGACTTCAATGCTACAGTGCAGCAACTGGCAAGCGATTCCTCTGAATCTCACCTACAGTGTGCAGGTCATGTTCCCGAATAACACGGCCAGCTTGGCCGGGTTCCGCTGGAACAACACCCTTGCCTCGGACTTCGCGATCGCCGGTGACATGAACCCCGGCACGTCGGGCGGTTCGGGCACCTTGCAGGACAACGTCACCGGCCCGCCGCACAGCGCGCCGCGCACGTTCATGCAACAGGCGAACAGCAACAACCACAAGAAGGACGGCCAGAACATTCTTTATGGTGACGGCCACGTTGAATTCCAGGCCTCGCCGTACAGTGGCTCCTTCCGCGATGATGTGGGCTATCGCGACAACATCTACACCGCCGACCAGGCTCGCGGAGCAAGCGGTAGCAATGTCCAGCATGACAATGGATTCACTGGTGTCAATGCGTACCCGCAAGATCAGTTCGACAGCGTTCTGCTGCCGACCGACGATAATATGGGCCTCTAATCTGGTTCCACTCGAACTGGATGCTGGTTTGATTCAATAACCCAAAGCCCGCCGCGACCACCGCGGCGGGCTTTGGGCTTTCATATGGCCATCTTGATTTGATTGCTTACCCCATTTTGTGTGAGATTTGTCAAGCGATCTGCTAAACTTTGGAAATGGAAGAAATCCTTCCCCCGCAAACTCAGCACGGCTCCGGCTTCGAGCTGACGCGGGTTCGGCAGTTCACGGTTTTCCTGGAGAATCGCGTCGGACGCCTACAGATGCTCGTTCGGGCGCTGGAGGAATCTACCGGCCGAATTATTGCCCTCTCGATTGAAGAGAGCGCTGATTCAGCGCTGGTGCGGCTGATCTGTTCGCATCCCGATGCCAGCCGTGCGGCTCTTCAGGAAGCTGGCTTCAGCTTTAGTGAGTCTGAGGTTTTGGCAGTCGAATTGCCGCGCAATACCCGCCAGCCCCTCATCTCAATCTGTAGTGCATTACTGGCGGCGGAAATCAACATTCATTACATCTACCCCCTGCTCGTCCGTCCGCGCGGACCGGCGCTGGCGCTCTACGTGGACGATCCCACGCTTGCGGCCCAGTTGCTGATTCGAAAAGGGTTCACACTGATTGGGGAAAGTGATTTGGAGCGATGAGCCCATCACTTTGACGCCCGTCACCGATCGGAATCTTCATCCAACTCGGCTACCAATGCCTCCACCACCTTGCGGGCGCGATCCAGCCGCGCCTGCGCGATCTGACGCACGGCCTCAAAATGAAAGCCGTCTTTCAGCCGCGCTTCCCAGTACCCATATTGCTCTCGCTTCTGCATGCTCTTGGAAAGCTGATTTACGCCTTCGCCTTGGCGGGCGGTCTGAATCGCCTGCGCGATAATTCCGACGATCCCGAAATCTTCGAGATTGAGGGCATCTGCCAGAATCTTGGCCTCATCCAGAACCGGCGAGCGGTGCGGCATCTCGTGTAAGACGCGCGTGGTTCGATCGAGCAAGCCCTCGTCGGTGTCCCCGCCCGAAATGCCCACGAGCATTTCGGCGCCTTCTTCGGCGCGCTCGCGCAGAGTCGAGCGGCCGGGTTTTCCGGTGGGGAGCGTCTTGCCCCGTCGGTTCGGTAGCTGCAACGCGTAGCACGCCAACTCCATCGCATCGAGCTCAAGCGTATCCTGCGGCACCAGCCCCATGCGGATCAATCGGCGCGAACGGCTCCAAAGCCGCCGTGCGTCGTCAATCAGGCGGGGACCGACGGTCCCATGCTCATCGACGATGCTCAGCGCCTTTTGCAGGCGTTTGATTGACCCGGCGTCCAATGACATTCACCCATCCGTCCGGCCCCAAAACGGCGCACTACGCCGCAAGCTTTGATTGGCTGATTCCCACGACGGCCCGGCAGCCGTCTTTCGCGATCACGGTGGCAACAGTATCATCGGCAAACAAGCAATCTGGAAAGGGGCGAATTTTCGGCGCGGAGCGAAGATGTATATCTGCTTAAATAGAGCCACAACCGGCGGCGCATTACGCACCGAGCAATTTGTCGAGCTGGCCGCCGGCGCCGGATTCGCCGGCGCGGATGTCGAGCCGGCGTATGGTGTTGAGCGCGGAGCCGCCGCCCTGCGCGATCTTTATGCCCGGCTGAACATGAAGTTCGGTGGGTGGAGCCCGCCACTGGATCACCGCACTGATCCCGCCCGACGTGAAGAAGCGATGAAGAAGCTCGTTGCGCAGGCGGCTGTCGCCGCCGAATTGGGGATCGACTCTTGCGCCACCTGGATTTCGCCGTCGTCGGACCGCCCCTTTTTAGAAACTTGGACAACTCACATCGCCACCTTAAAGCCGGTGGCGACCGCCCTTGCCGACCACGGCCTGCGCTTCGGGCTGGAATGTGTGAGTCCCTATCACATTCGCCGATCCAAGAAACATGAATTCATCTACACGCCAGGATTGATGCTCGAGCTCGCCGATTCCATTGGACCCAATGTCGGCTTGTTGCTCGACGTATGGCACGTGCACCATTCCAACACGCCCTTCAGCCAGCTCGCGCAAATGCCGGCGGACAAGATCGTGTGGGTTCATCTAAGCGATGCTCCCAATCTCCCACCCGAGCAAATTCGCGATAACGCCCGCCTGCTCCCGGGCGAGGGAATCATCGATTTGGCCGGGTTCTTCAAAGCGTTAAAATCTGCGGGATACGAAGGCCCGGTGTCGCTGGAGACTTTCCGTGCTGTCGCAGATCTGCCGCCACAGCAAGCCGCCAAGAAGGCTTGGGCGGCTTGTGAGAAGGTTGTGCCAATGCTCGGATAGACGAACCAGATCGACGCGATCCTTGCCTCGTTAGGGCTGGATGTTCCGTAGTTCTTGTGCCCACTTCACATCGTCGCCCGTCAGCGGCGGATCGCACGGTTCCGTATAATCAATCGTCGCCGAATACCGTCCATTTTGATGGACCTGGTCGATCAACTGCTGAAGTGGCAAAGAAGTTGGCGGATCCCCACTACGAAGAGGGATCGGAATGTCGGGAAGACGGCTGCGCAGCGGCATCGGGAATAAATAGGCGGTGCCGGGCGCTGTTCGAATCGTCGTGCGGTATTCGGCAATTCCTTCGGTTGGGCAGAAATGCGGGCGCATCAGCGCTCGCCAGCTTCCCTGCCGCGTCAAATCGATTTCCACCAGATTAACGCCGGCGCTGAGCAGCTCGCGGCGCTTCTCTCGATAATCTTCCAACCCGCTGGTCTTGTTGGTAGGGCTGATGAATTCGATCACAGTGATCAATCGGCCGCCACGATCGAGGATGCGCACGAAGCGCTCGGTAATCGGATCGAGTTCCAAGACGAGTTTGAAAGGCGCATCGATCACCTGTCCGCCTTCATTGCCGGTATCGCGCCGTGGTGGGGAGAAGACCCGAACGTCCGGGCCCATGACGCGCTGTCCGCCCCAATCCGATTCGACGGCGACGCGCTCCTCGGTGCGGGCGACGAGTGATTCGGGAAGAACGCGATTCAATTCGTCGGCTGCGTATGCGACCAGCTTCGTATGCACATCCAGCCAGTGGTTTTCGAGGTATGGATCCATGCCAGGAAATGGGCTGGGCATGCCTTCATTGTATCGCAAATCCCGTCGCCGTGGGCGGATTCGTCGAGTGTTTCGATGAATTGAGGGGCCGGCGGGAACTTCTGCCGCGTTTGGATGTCAAAGCTGCCGGGGGATCGACTTTGATCCGAATGAGGATCTTTCAAGCCGGGAGCCTTGTTATGTGCAAACGCAATTTGGTCGGCGCGGCGTTGTTGCTGATGTGCCTGGGGACATCGTTGTTGGCGCAGGTAGCGCCGCCTGCTGGGGATGGTGCACCGAAGACTGCCGCCAATCGGATCATTGCTGTCACGGTTTATCAGGGGACGGCGTTGGTGACTCGCGAAGTGGAAGTCGGCGAAGGGAGCGGCTTGATGGAGTTTGTCGTCAGCCCTCTGCCGCCGCAGACGATCGACAGCTCGCTTTACACCGAAAGCAGCGATGGGATTCGCGTCCTCACCACCCGCTATCGCACCCGCGCCGTGATGGAAGACACGCGCGCCGAAGTGCGCGCGCGGCAGGATCAGATCAAAAAACTCAACGACAAGAATCAGGAGTTACAGAAGCAGCTCGAAACAATCGCCCAGGATCTGCAGCTGCTGGCGAAGCTGGAAAACTTCACCGCTGCCACGATGCAGCAGTTGACGGAGAAGGGCCAGCTCAACGCCGACAGCACAATCAAGCTTGCCGACTATCTGATGGATCGCCGCAACAAGGATGGCGCGCAGCAGGTGGCGACCGAGCAGCAGATTCACGCCAATCAGCAACAGGTTGAGTTTCTCCAGCGGCAACTGGGTGAGCTTGCCGCCGGCGCCAATCGAACGGAGCGCGAAGCGGTGATCGTGGTCGATAAGGCCAACGCCGCCGCCGGCAAGGTGCGGCTGAATTACCTGGTAAACGCCGCGTCGTGGATGCCGCAATACAAGCTTCGCGCTGGTGCCGAGAAGGACCCGGTGCAGGTGGAATATCTGGCGGCGATTGAGCAGCAATCGGGCGAAGATTGGAACGGGGTTGATCTGGTTCTCTCAACGGCTCAGCCGCGCCTCAACGCCGCCCCGCCGGAATTGGCGGCGCTGGATATCAGCGTCAGCCGCCTGGGCGGCCCCGTCGCGGCCGGCAGCGCCGCGCCGGCCGGACTCAATCAAATCGACAGCTATAAGCAATCCCGCGCATTCCGCGCCGAGGCGCAAAAACAATTAGCCGCCAATAACACAGATGTCGCGCAAGGCTTCCTCAATTCCGCCGCCGCCTCCGACCAATTCGCCGAGTTGCTGGCGGTGGAAGA
>DATBDZ010000349.1:0-22515 GCA_036276235.1 Humisphaera sp.
ACTTCTTTCACAATCTCCGCATGAACCGCTTCCTTCGACCGATCCGCGGCAATCAAACGATATCGCTGCGGGTCACTCTGCGCTTGCGCCAGATAATTCCTTCGCACCTGCTCATGATAGCTCATCGGCCGCTGCTCGATGCGGTCCTTCGCCCGCTGCACGCGCGCCAGGCTTTTATCAGGGGGCATGTCGAGAATGATCGTCAGATCCGGCCGGCGCCCGCTGATCGCCACGTCGGCAATCGCGCTAATCTGCTCGGCGGTCAACCCGTCGCCGCCCAGTTGGTAGGCGAGCGTGCTCGAGACGAAGCGGTCGCAAATGACGACTTTTCCCTCCGCCAGCGCCGGCAGAATGAGTTCCGCCATCATCTGCGAGCGGGCGGCCATGTACAGGAGCATCTCGCAGCGCATGCCCATTTCGGAATTTTGGGTATCCAGAAGAATCGAGCGAATCTGCTCGCCGATGCGTGTCGATCCGGGATCGCGCACGGCGAGCACTGTAAGGCCGCTGCGCTCCAATGCTTCGCGCAGCAATTGTGCCTGCGTGCTTTTGCCGCAACCTTCGGTGCCGTCGAGGACGATGAATTTGCCGCGGAGCGTTTGCTGCTCATCGCGCATAGATCACCCGCGCGGAACCTAGAATGGATTTGCGGATAATGGGGTTGGTGCTCTGTTCGACCCCCCGCCGCTCGATGAGGTCCACCCGCCTGTTCAGGCTTGCGTCTAGTTCGTCCTGCATCTGGATCAGATCAAAGAGCGAAGGGCGCGCGGCGACAGCAAACGTGACCATGACGTCCACGTCGCTGTCCGCGCCGAAGTCGTCAGTCAAAATGGATCCAAACAATGCGATTTCATCCACGTTCCAACGCTCGCAAAACGAAGCGATGGGCGGAAGGGGAATGGGGATCGGCAGATTCCGCAAGCGCTCGGATTCAATAACCGTCATACGCTCCTATCATATCATAGATTTGATCATTCAAAATGCCTTGACCGCTTTTCCAACCCCACCTTACATTGATGTCGATGCGGAGCCCATACGCCGCCGTGCGGGAAAAATTTCTTGAAGTCTTCGGCGACGATTCCGGCAGGCTGCGGATCATCCGCGCGCCGGGACGGGTCAATCTCATTGGCGAGCATACCGACTACAACGACGGCTTTGTTCTTCCGATGGCGATCGAGCCGGAGGTGCGCGTCGCCTGCCGCGCGCGGAAGGATGATAAGGTTCGCATCGCCTCGACCGCATTTGCGGGGCAGATCGTCGAGTTCTCGATTCAGCAGACGATCGAGCGGGCCGAGCCGAAGTGGGCCAACTACATGCGCGGCGTCGCCGCCGGGCTGATCGGCGCGGGAATTCCGCTGGTCGGGATGGACGCGCTTTATGACAACACGCTGCCCGTCGGCGGCGGGCTTTCCAGCAGCGCGGCGATCGAGGTCGCCACTGCTCATGCCCTGCTCGCTCTTTCGGGCAACACGATGGACGTCGGCCGCATCGCGCTGCTTTGCCAGAAGGCGGAGCATGAATATGCGATGGTGCCTTCGGGAATCATGGATCAGACTGCAGTCGCCGCGGGCAAGGCCGGGCACGCGATGCTGCTCGATTGCCGCTCGCTGGCCAAGCAGTTCATCCCGATTGATTCGCGTGATTTGCAGATCGTGATCGTGAACAGCATGGTGCATCACGAGCTATCAGGCGGCGAGTACGCCATGCGCCGCCACCAGTGCGAAGAGGGCGTCGCCTACTTCCATCGGCTCAATCCCTCGGTCGTCGCGCTCCGCGATGTGACGCTAGCGCAGGTGCAGGAAGCGGAAGCGAAGCTTTCGCCGGTTGTGTTCAAGCGGTGTCGGCATGTTGTGTCAGAAATCGCGCGGACAACGGCCGCCGCGCAGAAGTTGACGGCGAAGTTTTACGAAGAAGTCGGGGATCTGATGGTGCAAAGCCACCAATCGCTTCGCGACGATTACGAGGTGAGCATCCCGGAGCTGGATTTCCTCGCCGAGCAGGCAATGACAATTAAAGGCGTCTACGGCGCCCGCATGACCGGCGGAGGTTTCGGCGGATGCATCATCGCGATGACTCAGCCGCGCGCGGTCGAGCCGCTGATTGCGCATCTGAGCAAGGTCTATCCGGAGAAGTTCAATCGTCAGCCGACGATTGTCGTGACGACCGCGACCGCGGGTGCGAGTGTCGTCGAATAGCTGTTTTTGCGATTCCGATATACCGTCATGCTGAGGTACTCCGAAGCATCTGGCTGGATTACCTAAGTGGGCCAGATGCTTCGGAGTACCTCAGCATGACAGTTCCTTGCGATGACATTTGAGAAATGTAGCCGGGTATTTTCGCAAGACCACGATTTTCCCTCGCATCGGTATAGTCAATCGGCGACTCGCGCATCTGGCTCGAATCGCCCGGAATCCTCCACTTACTTTTCAGGAGTTTGCAGAAAATGGATCGACTCAAGAATCGCTTCGGCGCTTTCGTTTTGGCTGCGATGCTGCTCGTCCCGGCCGGCCGCACTCTGTTGGCCGATGACAAGCCGGCTGCCGCCAGCAGTTCGGCGCAGGCCGGTGAACCCAACACGCTCACCGACGCCGAGAAGCAGGCGGGTTGGAAGCTGCTGTTCGACGGCAAATCGACCGACGGTTGGCATAACTTCCGCCAGAAGACTGTGAACCCGGGTTGGCAGGTGAAGGATGGAATGCTCGTCTGTGCCGACCCGAAGACCGCCAAGGATCTTTGCACGAATGAGCAGTACGGCTGGTTTGAGCTGAGCCTCGAATACAATATTACTCACGCCGGCAACAGCGGGATTCTGTATCACGTCAGTGAAGAAGGCCGCGGCGCGACCTGGTCCACCGGGCCGGAATTCCAGCTTGAGGACAACGAAGCCGCCGCCGACAAGCAACGATGCGGCTGGCTTTATGAGCTGTATCAACCGCCGATTGACCCTAAGACCGGCAAAACGCTCGACGCCACCAAGCCGGTCGGCGAATGGAACCACGTCCGCCTGCTCATCTCGCCCGAGAAGTGCGAGCATGACATCAATGGCGTGAAGTATTTCGAGTACGTCCTGAACAGCGATGACTTCAACAAGCGCGTCGCCAAGAGCAAGTTTAACAGGACAAATCGCGGCATGGAGAACTTCGCCAAGTTTGACAAGGGCTTCCTCGCCCTGCAAGGCGATCACGGCTCGGTATCGTTCCGCAATATCAAGATTCGGGTGATTGAGGATAAGAAGTAAGGACAGGGTGCCGTCTTAGAACCCTCTCCCCTGTACTCAGGGGAGAGGGCAGGGTGAGGGGACAGCGTGTCGCGAAACGGCGCGGTTCGCAAGATTGACGCTTCGTCCCCTCACCCCAACCCTCTCCCCTGAGTACAGGGGAGAGGGAGAACGCGTACAACCCGCATCGCGCGTGCGGAACTTCCAGCTGCCACTCGTTGGGATGCTGCCCGGTCGCACTCGCCGAATGAGCCTAGATTTCACGATCAATAATGGAGCTGCCATGAGAACCAGCCTTTTTTTATGCATCCTTGCGATCGCTTCAATGGTCGCGAGTGACGCGCGCGCCGCCGATCCCATTCCTCAACCGATCCTGCTCTGGCCCAACGGCGCTCCGGGCGCGACCGGCACGAGCGACGAAGACAAGCCCGCCGTCACCGTTTATCTCCCGGACCCCGCCAAGAATACCGGCGCGGCGATCCTGGTCTGCCCCGGCGGCGGATACAGCACGCGGTGCATTGATTTCGAGGGCACGCTCGTCGAGAGCTGGCTGCGCGAGCACGGCATCGCCGCTTTCATTTTGCGATATCGCATTCGCCCGCTGTACGGCCCGAAGGAATGGCTCGGCGATGCGCAGCGCGGGATGCAGTTCGTTCGCGCCCACGCCAGCGAATATCACATCTCTCCTAATCGCATCGGGATCATCGGCTTCTCCGCCGGCGCTGATTTGGCGGCGAACACCGCCTTCCGAACGACTCCCGGTAAACCCGACGCCGCCGATCCGCTTGAGCGCGTCTCGACACGGCCCGATTTCCTGATCCTCGGCTACGGCTCTGCAAACGCGCCGGCAGCGAGCGCCGACACCGGCGCCGCGCCTTCGGCCCCGCCGACTTTCATGTTCTGCACCGCCGAAGACATGAGCCATCTAACCGGAATGATGACGCTCTACTCGACTCTGCGTCGCCAGCGCGTGCCGGCCGAAGCGCATTTCTTCCAGAGCGGCGAGCATGGCGTCGGCTTCGCACAGGGCGACCCGACGCTCGGCGAATGGCCGCAGCTCATGTTCAACTGGGTGCGAGCCAATGGATTTCTCAGCGGCGAAACGCGCGTCGCAATGCGCGGCATGGTGAAGCTCGACGGCGAGCCCCTGGCGCGCGGCTCTGTCATTTTCACACCCATCGACATCGTCGGCGCACCGCCGGCGATTGGTTACGTCTTCAACACCGGCCCCGTGCGCGGCGAATACGCCATCCGCGCCGCCCAGGGCCCGGTCCCCGGAAAATATCGCATCGAAGTCCGGCAAGATGCCGTCCGCTGGACGAGCAACGCACAAGATCAAATGCAGCTCGCGATGAACCAAAAGGCCCGCGCCGGCACAATGACGGACGCCGATCGCAAGGAGTATGCCGAGTGGGCGCGCAAGCGCGATCTATCGCCGAGCATTCAGCAGCAACGCGTCTATCGGAAGCACAAGCCGAATGATGCCGCGGAAATGATCGTCGAAATCAAGGCGGGAGATGAGAATCACTTCGATATTGATGTGGCGAGTCATTAACCGCCCAAGCCGCTGGGCGGGGGATTGAGGGTTGGCAGCCGGATTTTCACGTCGGCGGCGGCCGGCGGGCTTGGCGGGCATGGTCTGTTCCGGAACTGGGATCGCCAAAAAAGATTCGTCGAGACTGCGACCAGACGCCTTTTGGCGCGTTGTGGCAATGTCGTCGGTTTATCCGGCCCACTCTTCACGCGTTGGCAGGCCGGAAGTTACAACAAATTGTCGTAGGATTACAAGAACGTTGTGCCGACTTTGAAGTATGCTTATTAGTATGAGGGGCGTTTTCGTCCGGAAAACGCCAGTGTCGGCAGGACCACTCAACAGGGATCGGTATGGGAATGGTTCGATTGAGATTCCCCTTTTCGGGCGCGTCAATCGCGTTGTTGGCGATTGGTTTCTGCACGACGGCCGCTTCGGCCGCGCCGGCTCCAGAGCCGACTGAGCAATTCCGCAAGCAGATTCAGCCGCTGCTAGCCAAATATTGCTACGATTGCCACGGCGACGGCGAGAAAAAGGGCGGCATCGCCTTTGACGAACTCAAGACAGACGATCAACTGCTGAATAATCGCGATCTGTGGTGGCGGGTCCTCAAGAACACGCGCACGGGCCTGATGCCGCCGCAGAAAAAGCCGCACCCAAATCAAGAGCAACTGGTTGAATTGGCCAACTGGATTAAGTACGGGGCTTTCGGCATCGATCCGGAAAATCCTGATCCGGGTCGCGTCACGCTTCGGCGGCTCAATCGCGTTGAATATCGCAATACCATCAAAGATCTGATGGGTGTGGACTACAACACGACCGAAGAATTCCCGCCTGATGATACAGGTTACGGCTTTGATACCATCGGCGACGTCCTGAGCTTCTCCCCCCTGCTGCTCGAAAAGTACATGAAGGCGGCGGAGGTGATCGTTAAGGGCGGCGTGCCGCTCGTGGCACGCACGATTCCGGAATGGAATATCCCTGGCCGCTCCTTCAAGAGCACCGAAGCCGGCGTCAGTGCCGAGCGGCTGTCCTTCTATAAGGAAGCGACGGTATCCAGCTCGTACATTAACACACAGGCCGCCGACTACATCCTCAAGTTGACTGTTTCCGTTCGTGGCGATTTCAATTTCGATCCAGGCCGCATCAACCTTGTGCTCAAGGTTGACGGCAAGGAGCAATGGACGCACGAGTTTAAGTGGGACAATGGCCGCAAGTTCCAGTTTGATATTCCGCAGACTTGGGACACTGGCAATCACGCCCTCGCGCTGGAAGTGCATCCGCTGACGCCACCCGAGCAGCGGCGAACGAATATCGATATGCAGATTCAGTCGCTGGTCATCGCCGGCCCGACTGATCCGAAATTCTGGAATGTCTCGAAGAATTACGCCCGCTTCTTCCCGCGCCCCGAGCCGCCGAAGGATCCCGCCGAGCGGCGCGAATATGCCCGCGAGGTGCTGACGGCTTTCACGAAGAAGGCGTTTCGCCGCCCGACAGATGCCGTGACGGTTGCTAAGCTCGTTAAAATCGCCGAGGCAGGATGGTCGGCACCCGGCAAGCAATTCGAGCAGGGCATCGGCGAGGCGATGATCGCCACGCTCTCCTCGCCACGCTTCCTCTTCCGCGTCGAGCAGACGATCAAGAGCAAGCCCGATGAGATGTACTCGAAGATCGATGAGTATTCGCTAGCCAATCGCCTGTCATACTTCCTCTGGTCAACGATGCCCGATGATGAGTTGATGGACCTTGCCAATCGCGGCGAGCTTCGCAAGAACTACGCCGCCCAGGTGAAGCGGCTGATGAGCGATGAGCGGGCCGTTGCGATGGTGCACAACTTCACCGGCCAATGGCTGCAACTTCGCGACGTGGACAGCATCGCGATCGATGCCCGCGTCGTTCTGGCGCGCGACACCAACACCGAGAAAGAACTCCAAGCGCAGCTCGCCCAACGTGGCCGCGGTTTTGGCCAATTTAATCAGAATCAGCAAGGCCGCGGCAGAAATGGTCAGCCGATCGCCGCAAACGGCGCGGCACAGCCGAACGCGAACGGGGCAAATCCCACCGCGCCCAATGGAGCTAATGGTGCCGCGCCGGCCGCGGCAACGGGTGCGATGCCCGCGACAGCGGGAACGGGAACGACTCCGGCTCCAGCAGGAACTGGCACGACGCCCGCCCGGGCGATCGCAAACGCAGCTCCCGGAACTGGCGCTCCTTCGACGGGCGCTCCTGCCACCGGAACACCCGTGGCCGGAACGCCAGCGACTGCAACACCGGCGACCGGCGCTCCTGCAACGGGTACACCGCCCACGGTCGTTGCGAACACGACCGGCGGAGGTCCAGAGGCACCGGCCGTCGCAAACGGCGCGGCTGCCGGCGCTGGGGCGACACCCCCCGCCGCCAACGGTGCCAATCCTGCGGCTGCCGTTGCCAATGCCAACGGCCAACCCGCTGCCGCTGGTGCTCGTGGCGCGTTTGCCAACGGTCGTGGACAGCGTGGGTTCGGAGGTCGCGGACGATTCGGTCAGCCCGCCGTCCAGCTTGATGGCCCGCTTCGCACCGCGATGCGCTCCGAGCCGGAAATGCTCTTCGAGACGATCGTTCGCGAAGATCGATCGCTCCTGGAGTTGCTCGATTGCAACTACACTTTCGTCAATGCCAGCCTCGGCAAGCTTTACGGCATCCAGAACGTCGTCGGCACCGACATGCAGCGCGTTGATCTTGCCAAAGACAGCCCGCGCGGCGGACTGCTGACGATGGGATCGTTGCTGGTGGTGACTTCCAACCCGACTCGCACTTCCCCCGTCAAACGCGGGCAGTTCATCCTCGACAATATCCTGGGCATGCCGGCCCCGCCGCCGCCGCCTGATATTCCGGTGCTGGAAGACGCCGCCAAGGGTTTGGATCACGATCCGACTTTCCGCGAAGTGTTGGAATTGCATCGCGATAAGCCGCTGTGCAAGTCGTGCCATGCTCGCATGGATCCCCTCGGATTGTCGCTGGAGAACTTCAACGCCCTTGGAATGTTCCGCGACAAAGAGCGCGGCCAAACGATTGACGCCTCGGGCCAGTTGCTGACCGGCGAAAAATTCAAGGATGTGCGGGAGCTGAAGCAAATCCTCGTGACTAATCACCAGGATGACTTCTATCGCTGCCTCACCGAAAAAATGCTGACTTACGCATTGGGCCGGGGTTTGGAATACTATGACGTGGAGACGGTCGATCGGATTGTTGACCGCCTGAAGAAGGAGAACGGCCGTTACTCCGTATTGCTGACCGGCATCGTGGAATCGGCGCCGTTCCAGGAAAAACGGAATTTCGTGGCCCCGCCGGAGCGGAAGCCCGAGCAGCGTGCCCAGTTGGATGTGCACCCATGAAACAAAACATGACACAGCAAATGTCCAAAGAAGAGCGTGACCGTGAGCGTCTTGCGAATCTGAGCCGCCGGCGATTTCTTAAAGGTGTCAGCGCGTGCATCGCGCTGCCGGCATTTGAGTCGCTGCTGAAAGGCGGCGCAACGGCCACCGCCGCGCAGAGTGCGGGCCAGGTCGCCGTGACTTCCACCGGCGCGCCGCTTCGCACTGCCTTCGTCTACTTCCCCAACGGCGCGATTCCCGCCAACTTCTGGCCCACCGGCGAAGGGAAGGATTACGTCCTCAACAAGACGATGGAGCCGATGGCCGACCTGCGCGAGAAGATGCAGGTGTACGGCGGCCTGGATCAGGTGAATGCAACCGCCGGCCCCGACGGCGCCGGCGACCATGCCCGCGCCAGCGGTACCTTCCTCACCAGCGTGCGTGTCAAGAAGACCGCCGGCGCGGATATTCATGCCGGTGTGTCGATCGACCAGGTCATGGCCAACAGTGTCGGCCACATGACCCGCTTCCCCTCGCTGGAATTCAGTTGCGACGCGGTCCGCCGATCGGGCAACTGCGACTCGGGCTACTCCTGTGCCTATCAGTACAACCTCTCGTGGCAATCGCCGACGGCTCCGGTTCCCCCTGAGCCCAATCCGCGGTTCCTCTTCGAGCGCTTGTTCGGCACCGGCGATCATGGCCAGCGTCAGCTTGCGGTGAAGATGCGCCAGACGCAGCAGAAATCGATTCTCGATTTCGTGATGGACGATGCGCGCAGCGTCGATGCCCAGATGGGCAGCCGCGATAAGCAGAAGCTTGATGAATATCTGACCAGCATCCGCGAGATCGAAAAACGCATCCAGGATTCAGAGCGTTTCGGCGAATCGCCCGATCCGGATGTCGCCACGCCAAGTGGCATCCCCACTGCCTTTGCCGACTACATCCAGCTCATGTTCGACATGCTGGTGCTGTCGTTCCAGACCGATTCAACCCGCGTCGCGACGTTCCTGCTGGCCAACGAAGGGAGCAACCGCCCCTTCCCCGAGATCGGTATCCCCGAAGGCCATCACGATTGCACGCACCACCAGAACAATCCGGAAAAGATCGCAAAAGTCTGCCAGGTTGATCTTTTCTACGCGCAGCAGTTCGGCAAGTTCCTGACCAAAATGGATTCGATCAAGGACACCGACGGCAACTCGCTGCTCCACAACTCGATGATCATCTACGGCTCAGGCAACTCCGACGGCAATCGCCACACGCACGTCAACCTGCCGCTCATCATGGCCGGCTCCGGCGGCGGTGCATTGCAGGCGGGCCGCTATGCCAAATTCAACGGCACGCCTATGGCCAATCTCTTCCTCACGATGGCCGACCGAATGGGCGTACCGAAGCTCGAACGCTTTGGAGATTCGACCGGCAGGCTGACGGACATTTAATTTCGCCATTCTCGAACACCGTCATGCTGAGGTACTCCGAAGCATCTAGCTTGATTGCGCGAGCGGGCCAGATGCTTCGGAGTACCTCAGCATGACTGTTTGCGGCGATGACATCGTAGATTCATAGCCGGCATTTAAGTTGACTCATGGAGCCCGCAAGGCTGTTGTATATACGCCGCGAGGCGTCCCCTCCCTTTCACCACGAGGTTCCCAAATGAAACGCGGTCAACTCGCGTCGTATCTGGCGGTCGGCGCTCTTTCGGCAGGCGCGGCAATTTACGCCGCCACTCCTTCTGGCCTTGGCTACAAGGACACGCCGCAGATTCCCGGCTCGCAGTGGCATGTGCATGAAGGCGAGCGCCCGCAGCCGCGCGTGGTGACGCCCGGAGCCACTTTCAGCCAGATGGCGCCTGCCCCTTCGGATGCGACTGTCCTTTTTGACGGCAAGGATCTTTCCAAATGGGAATCCGGCCGGGGCGCGGCCAATTGGAAAGTCGCCGACGGATATGTGGAATCCACCCGGGGCGGCGGGATTCACACCAAAGAGAAATTCCCTGACTTTCAGTTGCACATCGAATTTGCCGAGCCGACGCCCGCGCGCGGCACCGGCCAGAACCGCGGCAACAGCGGCGTGCTGATTAACGGCATGTACGAAGTGCAGGTCCTCGATTCCTATCAGGCCCCAACCTATCCAGATGGCCAATGCGGCGCGCTTTACGGCCAGACCCCGCCGCTGGTCAACGCCTGCCGTCCGCCGGGGGAATGGCAGACCTACGAGATCATCTTCGAATCGCCGCGCTGGGACAAAGACAATAAGCTCCAGAAGAACGCGAACATCACCGTCATCCAGAACGGCGTAGTCCTGCACAACAAGCGCGACTACATCGGCGCCACCGACGGCATCGGCGGCGTTCCGCACTTGTCGCTGGGCGCCTACACCAAGCCGCATCCGCCCGAGGTGACCATCGAATTGCAGGACCACGGCACCCCGGTGCATTTCCGCAATATTTGGATACGCCCGCTGGGGGAGTATGACAAGCAGTGAGGAGCGGTCCCCAGCCCTCCCCCGGAGTACCGGGGGAGGGAAAAATGCAGCCGCCTAAAGTGTCTCGCACCGGGGTGAACGAGCGCTTGATGGCATGGGGTGGGATTTCTCGCGCGGTTTTGGTCTAATCTCGGGTAGGGCGGGCACTGCCCGCCGTCTTCGGCTTTTGATGTTGGCTCCTTGGAGGGTTCCGGTGTCCAGAGTTTTCAGTCGATGCCTTTGCGCGATCGTAGTATTTGCAACCACCAGCGCCGCTTTTGCCGCCGATCCACCGGCGCGGCCTAAATCGCTCGATCCGGGTTTGATCGCGACGTATTCCTCCGGCCAGCGGAAGATCGTTCGCCTCGCGCTCAGCAGCAATTTTGTGCTGCAAGCCGGCGAGTCGATCCATCCACAGATCGGCCCGGATTTCACGCTCGATTACGACGGTGTCATCCGCGTTCTGCAGGCGGGCGATTATGCGTTTAGCGCCGCCGATGGTGCTGCGATCACGATCGATTCGGCCCCCGCCGCCAAAATTCATCTTGCCGCCGGCGATCATGCGCTGCATGTTCACTACCGGCGCAAGCCCGGCCCCGCGCGGCTCCAGTTAACGTGGTCCTCGGACGCATTTCCCGCCGAGCCCATCCCGCCGGCGGTGCTGGGGCATTCTGCTGTTCCTCCGGAAGTCGGCGCATCAGCCACAATCGAACGCGGTCGGCTGCTGGCGGAAGAATTGAATTGCATCGCCTGCCACAAATCCGAATCGCCGGCGATGGTCGGTCGTGGCGCGCCGGATCTGAGCACGATCGGCTCGCGGGTCAATCCGCAGTGGGTCGTTAAATGGCTTGAAGATCCCCGCCATTTCCGGGCCCATGCAACGATGCCGGCGCTGCTGGCGTCGGAGCAGGATCGCCGCGACGTTGCGACATATCTTGCATCGCTGAAAGATACAACCACTACGCGGCAGGTATCGACCAACGATGATGCCGCCGTGAGCGGACGAGATATTTTCGAGAACGTCGGCTGCGCCAATTGCCACGGCAAAGACGGCGTCGAGCTCAACGGCCAGGCCTCCAAATGGAAATCGCCCGACGCCCTCTCCCGCTTCCTGCTCGATCCCACCGCGGTCGATCCAAGCTGCCGCATGCCTTCGATGATGCTCACGCGCCAGCAGACCGACTCACTGGCGGCGTTTCTATTCAATCCGCCCAAGCCGGATGACAAATCGACGGCGAATTGGTCGATCGCATCACACCTTGCGGACTTTGAGCAAGCTTCCGTCGACGCAGACGCCGCGCGAGGAAAGACGCTGGTTCAATCGAGCGGCTGCCTGAAATGTCACGCCATTTCTGGCGCATCTTCCACCGCAACGGAAGCAGTCGCATTATCGCGCGTCAAACCCGCCGCTGGATGTCTGGCGTCTCAGCCGCCGGCCGGCGCGGCGCAATATCATCTCACCAACGACGAGCGCGCGGCACTCACCGCTTACGTGCGATCAGCGTCGGAGCAACCGGAAGTCGCCGCCGCGCCCACATTCAGCTATCAGGAGAACATCCAGCGATTCAACTGCGTCGCCTGTCACACCGCCGAGGGTTTTGTGCCGAAGCAGGCGCTCGATGGCGTTCCGCCGCTGGCAATTGCCGGGCAAAAATTGCGGCCGGAATGGATTCACGCGGTGCTGGAAGACAAGCAGCGCGTGCGGCCGTGGTTGCGACTGCGGATGCCGCACTTTGGGCCGGCAGTGAAACCGGTCGCCGATGAGCTGATTGCGGTCTCGGGCGCTGGGCCGGTTGAAGAAGCCGCCGCGCCCGCGCCAACGGCGATTCGCGATGGCCGCAAGATGGTCAGCAACGGCATGGGCAATTTCGGCTGCATCACCTGCCATTCGTTCAACGGCGCGGCTGTCGCCGCCCCAGAGCAATCGCGCGGGCCGGAATTGACGCTGATGGTGAGCCGAGTTCGCCCTGATTGGTTTGCCCGCTGGATGCGCGAGCCGGCGCGAATCGTGCCGACCACGCTGATGCCCGCCTTCTTCAGCGAAAAGCCCGCCTCCGAGTCGATGCCGGTTATCAACGCGATGTGGGGATATCTGTCGATGGGCAAATCGATGCCGCTCCCGGATGGCGTCACTCCATCGCGCCAGCAGGAATTCGCGCTGACGCCGATCGACGTACCGCTCGTGCAGCGCTGCTATCTCGACGGCGGCGGCGTCGATGGAAAATATCGCGCCATTCCGCGCGCCGTCGCAGTCGGCCTTCCAGGGCTCACGTGCTATGTCTTCGATCCTGACTTGTGCCAGATCTGTTACGCCTGGTCCGGCGGGTTCGTGAACATGACCGCCGGCTGGAACGGCCGCGGCGACACGCACGGCAAACGCCTGGGCACCCCCTTCTACAACGCCCCGCCCGGCTCGCCGATCTATTTCGATTCCCTGGAGAAAAAGCCGCAGATGGACTACATCGGCTACTCCACCGCCCACGATCAGGTGGAGATGGTCTACAGCGTCGATGGCGTCGAAATCCACGAGCGAGATTCGGCCTCGCCGCGCGGCGTCGGCCTGGTGCGAACTTTCGAGTTCGATCCGGCGGGCAAGCAGGTTTACTTCGTGACACAGATCGATCCCACCATCAAATTCTCCTCGTCTAACGGGTCGTTCGAACCCGTGCCGACGCCAAATGGCTGGGAAACACCAGAAAGAACGCAGGCGGTGAAAATATCCGGGTCGAGCAAAGTTAACTTCTCAATCACGGTGACGCCGACGCAGGACGGGAAATGAGCATGGCAATGAAAGAAAATACAATGAACTCGGTGACCTTCCCCCTCTCCCGTGTACTCAGGGGAGAGGGCAGGGGTGAGGGGACGAACGTCTCGACTTGTGAAGAGCGCCATTTCGCGGCACGCTGTCCCCTCACCCTAACCCTCTCCCCTGAGTACAGGGGAGAGGGGACAAGATGGCGCCGCGCCTCCGTTATAGTCGCAATGTTACTGCTTCTAAGTGGTTTCATCGCAGCGCCAAAGGCCGTCGCCGCCGATGCCGGCCCGGATCAATACTACACCCTCGACCGTCTCCCGGATCCCGACACCAATCTCAAGCTTGAAGTCGGGGGCCTGAATTTCGCCGCCGACGGCACACTCTACGCCGGCACCCGCCGTGGTGAAGTCTGGGCGTGGAAGGACGGCAAATGGAAGCGCTTCGCCTCCGGATTGGCCGAGTGCCTGGGGACTCTGCCGATCAAGCCAGGCGTCGTGCTTGTCACGCAACGCGCTGAAGTCACGCGCTTGATCGACACGGATGGCGACGGCATCGCCGATCGCTACGAGAAGATCACCAACGATTTCGCGTACAGCGGCAACTATCACGAGTTCAACTTCGGCCTCGTGATGGACAAGGCCGGCAATCTCTACGGCTCGCTGAACCTCGGCCACACCAATCACGACCCTTGGGGCGGCCAATACATGGGTGCCGACGTCAAAGACCGCGGCACCGTTTACACGATCAGCCCAGACGGCAAGTATTCGACATTCGCGTGGGGCTTGCGCTCGCCCAACGGCCTGGAAATCAGCCCGGATGGCGAGCTGTTTTGCGCCGAGAGCCAGGGAGAATTCACCGCCACCGATTGCCTGCAGCACTTGCAGAAGGACCGCTTCTACGGCCACCCGGCATCACTCTCCTTCAAACCTGGCTTCACTGGAAATCCGCGCACTACCACGATCGCCGAGTTGGCGAAGATGCGCACGCCGCCAATTGTCTGGTTTCCGTACAAGCGTGTAGGGCAGTCGGTGAATCAGCCGCGCTTTGACATCACCGCCGGTAAATTCGGCCCGTTTGCCGGCCAGATTTTCTGCGGCGACGACATCGGCCCGATCCTCACCCGCGTCTTCCTGGAAAAAGTCGGCGACGATTACCAGGGCGCCTGCTTTCCATTCCTCCGCAAGCAAAATGTGCTCGAAGGCGCCAATCGCATCGCCTTCGGCCCCGACGGCGCGATGTACACGGGCCTCACCAATCGCGGCTGGGCCACCGGCACGCACGGCGTCTACAAGATCGCCTGGACCGGAAAGATGCCGCTGGAAATCCAGAAGTGGGAAATCCAAAGCGACGGCTTCCTGCTCACGTTTACCGAGCCGGTGAACGAGCAAGCCGCGTCAAATCCCGACAATTATCACCTGCTCAACTTCCACTACGAGTATCACAAAACCTATGGCTGCGACGAGCTGGATAAAGCCCCGGTAAAGGTGCTGTCGGCAAAAGTTTCAGCCGATCGCAAATCCGTACACTTGGCTTTGCCCGAGCTGCGGTCGGTTTGGATCTATCAGCTCGATGTGCAAAACGTCACCGCCGATGACGGAGCAGGAATCCGCAATAGCACCGGGTGGTATACGTTGAATCGGTTAAAGCAATAGTGCGGCCGGCTTCTTGTAGGCTGGGTGTACTCGCCCACCACGAGCGGCAATGGTGGGCGAGTACACCCACCCTACATGTTGCCGATTCCGCGACGAGTCTGGTCCCCCGCCCAGCGCTCCGCTGCGCGTCGCGGCTAACCGGAGATGCGACTTCGCGCCCGGTTAGCCGCGACGCGCAGCGGAGCGCGGAGTTGCCGGGCGCGTCTCCACACCCTTCGCCCTCCCCGCGCCTTGGCGTATAATCCGCCATCATGCTCGATTCATTGCAACGAAAATTCACTGATGTGTTCCGCGGGCTTTCGGGGCGCGGAAAGATCTCCGAGGAAAATATCCGCGAGGCGATGCGCGAAGTGCGCACCGCCCTGCTCGAAGCCGACGTCAATTTCAAGGTCGTCAAGGATTTCACCGAAGCCGTCGTTCAAAAGGCCATTGGGCAGGATGTGATCCACACCCTTAAGCCCGGCGAGCTGATGGTGAAGATCGTCTATGACGAACTGGTCTCGCTGATGGGGCCGGTGGATACGCAGATTTATTATGTGCAGCCGCCGCCCACGGTCATCATGATGTGCGGCTTGCAGGGGTCGGGCAAAACGACGACGTGCGGCAAGCTCGCCAAATACCTGATCAGCAAGGGTCATCATCCGATGCTGGTGGCGGCCGATTTGCAGCGCCCCGCCGCCGTCGATCAGTTGCGCACGCTGGGGCAGCAGGTTGGCGCGCCGGTTTACGCGGATGATGCGAAAGTCGCGCCGCATGGAGAAGTCGCCAAAGGGGCGGCGGTTTCCGTTTGCCGCGCGGCGATCAGCCAGGCGAAGCAGACCGGTCACGATGTGGTCATTCTCGATACCGCCGGCCGTTTGCACATCGATCAGGAATTGATGGGCGAGCTGCGCGAGGTGAACACGCAGCTTAAGCCGCACCAGGTTTTCCTGGTGATTGATGCAATGAGCGGGCAGGACGCCGTCAACAGTGCAAAGGCATTTAACGAACAGCTCGAGATCGATGGCCTGATCCTCACCAAGTTTGATTCCGACACGCGCGGCGGCGCGCTGCTCTCCGCCAAAGTCATCACTGGCAAGCCGGTCAAGTTCCTGGGCACCGGTGAAAAGCTCGACGGCATTGAAGAATTCCGCCCCGAGGGCATGGCCCAGCGCATCCTGGGAATGGGCGACATCCTGGGCCTCGTCGGCGAGGCGATGGATAAATTCGACCAGGAGGAAACGGCCCGCCTGCAGGCCAAGATGGCCAAGGGCCAGTTCAGCCTCGAAGACTTCATGGCCCAGATGCAGCAGATCAAGAAGCTGGGCTCGATGAAAAAAATCATGGGGATGATCCCCGGCATGAGCCAGCTCACCAGCCAGATGAACATGGGCGACGGCGAAGTCGAGCAGCAGATGTCGCGCATGCGGGCGATCTACGATTCGATGAGTAAGAAGGAACGGGCGAAGCCCGAGATGCTGGATGGCCCGCGCCGCCGCCGCGTCGCGCGCGGAGCCGGCGTGCCGCTCAATGAAGTCAGCGGCTTTATCAAGCAGTACGACATGCTCAAAGACACCATGAAAGCCGTCGGCGGCATGGGTGTGGGCGGGAAGATCAAGCTGATGAAATCAGTCATGAGCGGCGGCCTCGCCGGCCTGGGAATGCCCGGCGCGCCCGGGATCAAGATCAAGAAATCGGGGTTTATGGAGAAAAAGGACCGCAACAAAAAGAAGAAACGGAGGTGATTCGTGTGGCGATGGACTTTCTCCTTCTTCTCTCGCCTGAAGTCGAAAATGGCCAAGCGCGAATTCACCCTCGAAGACTTCATGGCCCAGATGGAGCAGATCAAGAAGCTGGGGTCAATGAGCAAGATCATGGGAATGATCCCCGGCATGAGCCGCCTCGTCAGCGAGATGAACATGGGTGAGGGCGAAATCGAGAAGCAGATGGACCACATGCGCGCCATCTACGATTCGATGAACAAGAAGGAACGTCTGAAGCCCGACCTACTCGACGGCCATCGCCGCCACCGGGTCGCGCGAGGCGCAGGCGTGCCGCCCAATGAAGTCGGCAGCTTTCTTAAGCAGTACAACATGCTCAAGGAGACCATGAAATCCGTTAGTGGCATGGGAATGGGCGGAAGATCAAGCTGATGAACACCGTGATGAGTGGCGGCCTCGCCGGCTTGGGAATGCCCGGCGCGCGGGGGATCAAAATCAAGAAATTGGGGTTTACGGAGAAGAAGGACCGAAATATCAAGTATTTCTGCCACCCTCGGGGAAATGAGCTAGTTGACGAACGTAATCACTCCGCGTGCGATCGCCCCGCTTAGCATGTCCGCATACGCCAGGTTGATCTGCTCCAGCGAATACCGCTTGGAGATCAACTGATCCAAGTCCAACCGGCCGGCTCGATAGAGGTCAAGCAACATCGGGAAATCGCGTCGGGGATGGACTGATCCGTAATAGGATCCCTTCACGGTCTTTTCCTGCCGTGTCAGCAATGCGCCCGGGAGATTGGTGCCGGTGCCCATGGCCGAGAGGCCTGCCAGCGTGAGCGTGCCGCCGGGGCGGACGGCGCTCAGGGCCAGCTCCTGCACCGCGGGAATGCCGACGGCTTCGAAAGCGTGGTCGGCGCCGCGGCCACTTGTGGCTTCGCGGATCTCGCGGATCGTATTCTCATCAGAAAGGATTGCATGCGTTGCGCCAAATTGCTTGGCCATCGGCAGCTTCGCCGCGGATTTATCAATTGCGATGATCGTTTGCGCGCCGCAGAGCTTCGCTCCCTGGATGATCGACAGCCCGACGCCGCCGCAGCCGAAGACGGCGGCGGTTTCGCCGGGCCGCACGTTGGCGGTGTACATCGCCGCCCCGACGCCCGTCGCCACGGCGCAGCCCACCAGCGCTGCCACCGCCAGCGGCACGTCTTTTCGCGCCACAACGCAACTTTCCTGCGGCACGACTGCATGAGTCGCGAAGCTGGCCAGGCCGCAGAAGTGGTAGACCGGTTTGCCGCGATGACTCAGCCGCGGCGAGCCGTCGAGCATGGTGCCGGCCCAGATCGGATCGATGTAGGCTTCGCACAGATTGGGTTTGCCACGGATGCAATAGAAGCATTTGCCGCAATCGGGCGTCCAGTTGAGGATGACATGATCGCCGACGCGAATGTCGGTCACGCCGGCGCCGACCGCCTGCACGATCCCCGCCCCTTCGTGCCCGGCGACAACCGGCATTGGATGCTTCGTCGCGCCGCTGACGAGGTGGTAATCGCTGTGGCAAACGCCCGCCGCCGCGATCTTCACCAGCACTTCGCCGGCACGCGGCTCCTGCAGGTCCAGATCGAGAATCTCGAATGGCTTGTGCGCCTCAAATAAAACGGCTGCCTGAATCTTCATTTCTCGGTTCCCGAAGCGGGGACGACACCCGGATAATCGCGCCAAATCCAGCGGAGCATGTTGGGCATGATCGATCCGCCGTGATCGTCGGAGTGAAGGCCGTCGGCGTAGGTGAAAGACATGTCGTACCCTTTCTCCTTAAATGCGGCGACCATCGCGATGTTCTGCTTATGCCAATCGCGGCGAGGATCGTCGCTGGGATTGTCGTTGAGGGTGTCTTCGAGGTAAATGCGGATCGGTTTCTTGTCGGCTTTGCGAATCAGTTCCGGGTAAACGTGGCCGCCGCGCAGGTTGGTGAAGCTGCCGATGCAACTGATGACTTTGCGAAATTCCTCCGGCCGTTCCCAGGCGACGGTGAAGGCGCAGATTGCGCCACTGCTGGTGCCGCCGATGCAGCGGCCGTCGGGGTCTTTGGTGAGATTATATTTCTTCCCAACTTCCGGGAGCATTTCCTCGACGATGAAACGAGCGTATTTGTCGCCGAGGGAATCGTATTCGATGCTTCGATTGTTCGGGTTGTTGCCCTGGCCGTAAGCCATGACGTCGCCGCGCTGGCCGGGGGAGATGAAGATGCCGATGGTGACAGGCATCTGCTTTTTGGCGATGAGATTCTCCATCACCTGCGGGATTCGCAAAGAGCCGCGCGGATTGGTGGCACGCTGTCCATCCTGAAACACCAGCACGCACGCCGGCTTGTCCGGCGTATATTGCGCGGGAACGTAGACCCAATACTCGCGAACCGTGCCGTCGAATATCTTGCTATTGAAGAGGGTTGGCCCTTCGAGCGTCCCCTTGGGAACGCCATCCTGCGGCCGCGAGTCGGGATCGACCGGGTAGGAGTAGCGCGTAGTGGGCCCGCGGCCCCGAGCGGCGCGCGTTGCCGGCTGAGTTGCGGGTTGTTGGGCGAACGCTGTGGACACAAGCGTGAGACACAGCAGTGCGGCTATTAAGTATCGCATCGAAATCCTCTCCGTCGGTGCGTCATTGATAGGTAGATCTGAATAATGCAGATCATCGCTAGAAGTTGCAGATGATGCCAGCGCGACGGTCGCGTGTTTACAGACGTGACAGTTTCGGCGACGAGTCCTGTTCCCTCCTCCGGTACTCCGGGGGAGGGTTAGGGTGGGGGCCGGAGGCGAACGACGCACATTCTACACAACCCCCTCCCCAACCCTCCCCCGGAGTACCGGAGGAGGGAGAAAAGAAGCCGCCTAAATGTCACGTACTGCTGCCAACGTACTCATGCCCGCCGTTGCTTCACATGCGCCGCGCCTCGCGGTACTCTTCCGCATCGGTGGAGTTTCCCGCACTTGAAGGAGATCACACATGCATGTTTTCGCAGCCTTGCTGGCGATTGTGGCGGCTGTTGTCCCCATGCGCAACTGGTACGCGCCTTCTCAGCCGCTCACCGTTGACGTCAAATCGGAAGGGGACGCGAAGCTGGTTCTGACTGATTTTAACGGCACCGCCTTTGAACCGAAGACGCCGGTAGAAGTGAATGGCGACAAGACGGTCGATCTGAAAGGAATCTACGAAGAGGCTTCCCGCCCGGGCACATACGTTCTCTATGTCGTCCCGAAGGGAAAGACGGTCGATCAATTCACGGGCGCGCCCTGGGTGATTGAAGTGCGATCCGAAAAGCGCGGCGGCGCTCCTGCTGACGCGATGGTGACGTACGTGCGGCCGCTCGAGTATGCCGTCATGACGACCGATAAAGGGCCGCTCACGATGGTCTTCTACTTCGATGTTGCGCCGATCACCGCCGAAAGCTTCCTGTATCTGTCGCGCACTGGTTACTACAATGGTCTCACTTTTCACCGAATCGTCCCTGGTTTTGTCATCCAAGGCGGCGACCCAAAGGGCGACGGCACCGGCGGCCCGGGATACAACGTCCAAGCCGAGTTCAACGATCGCAAACATCAACCGGGCGTTCTGTCGATGGCCCGCCAGGGAGATCCCAACGAGCAAGCGGGCGCGATGCCGCGCGCGGAATATGCCAACAGCGCCGGCAGCCAGTTCTTCATCTGCCTCGATTACTCTAAAACCGTTCACCTGGATCACAAGTACACGGCGTTCGGCAAGGTGGTAAATGGCATGGATGCGGTCGACGCGATTGCTCACGTCCCCTTGGCCGACGCGGGCGGTAGGCCGCAAACGCCGCAGCATATTCAGAAGGTTGAGGTCAAGCCGGTGACGGCGGCGGATAATCCGTATGCCGAGATGATGGGGATGAAGAAGAAGTAGCCGGTTCACGGAACCATCGTGCGCTCACTGAACTAAACGGTCATGCTGAGGTACTCCGAAGCATCTGGCCGGCTCGCGAGAAATGGCCAGATGCTTCGGAGTACCTCAGCATGACGTTCCTTTTATGGGGCAGTGCTACAGAGTGATATCGCCAAGCATCCGCTCAGCGGCGATCGAGAGCTTTAGATCGTTCTCGTAGCGCCCGCAGCGGACGGCGGCTTTGAGCCGGCGGACTTTGCGGGTTCGCAAATCTCCGCCGGCCCTAAGCTTCGCGAGGATCCTCTCCATCTCCTCGCCCTGCGCCTTTTTGTTGGTTGCTCGCCTTGCCATACATTACTCATATCGGCGATTCGCGTCCGCTACTCATAACAGGCCTGCATCGAATCCACCCGCTGATAAAGCTCTCTTACAATCTGGCGGTAAATTTCGAATTCATCCGACGGCGATAGCTGATCCTGGTCCTTGGCCGACCCGACCAGGATCGTCTCCAGCACGTCCGTCATATTCGGGACCGCCAGTTGGCGTGGCGATTTTGGGGCGCTTTCAAAATCCTTATCCCAGGAGATCGTCGCGCGGAAATGTTTGCCGCCGGTGCGATACTCGCTCCAACCCGCCAGTCGCTCCTGGCGATTGGGACGCAGCATTGTCATCACCGCGCGAACGTCTTCTTCAAACAATTGTTCTTCCATCCAGCGATCAGCCACATGCTGAGAACGATGCGAAACCATGAGTTCCTCCTCCGGAATTCCCCGTGCTGCATGCTTCGCCCCGGAAGGGAACGAAGCAGACTGATGGAGCCCCTCGCCCCAGCAGTCATCATCCAAAACCTCGAAGCAAATCAGCGACGACGAATGTGAATGACAGAGATGGCATCGGCGAGACGTTTACATTCTCTTCACAGCGACAAACGACTGTCGCTCGACCGACAGCGTGTCGTGATTTGGGCCAATCTCGCAAGTGCGCACGGGGAATCGATTAGCGCGCGTTTGTCGCCAATCGGCGGGCGAAAAAAATTCATTCCCAGCGACACATTTTCACAGATGAATCAGCGCGCGAAAAAGGTTCCCATGTTTCCAGAAGTGAGGGTGTCCGCAAATTCTTTGCGGGCCAGATCGGTGGAAAAGTTTGTGGACTAATTGTGAGTTGCCGGCGCGGAGGTTGGCGACGCCAATCGATATATTGCAAAAGTCTGCTCACGTCTTTCCAGCGTCATGTCGGAGACAAATCCATCGGGCGGCGCAGGCGGCGACAGATTCCCTTTCTTCTGCGCGATGACCACCACTCCCGGCGTCTTTGCTGCTGCTTCAATCAACTGCTCTGGCGTATGCATGGATGGAATAGCGCAGCGTAAATTGAAGCAAAGCGGCAGACTGTAATTCCTGCCGTAGAAAACATAGGGTCCGTCACCGTAGCGTTCGTGAATTTGCCGCGCGACTCCGGCGGATTCATCCGGCTCAAGTGTCGGTACCCACAATCCAATGATCGGCGGAAAAATCAAAACGCCGGCGATTAGATAGGCTCGCAACGCCGCCGGGCGGCCGCGCCGCAGGTACAGCACGATGACGATGATTCCCGCCAGGGCGACTGCCGTAGCGACTTCCCAATCCACCGCGCGAATCTGATGCAGCACGTGCCGCGCGGCAAACAAGATGCCCGGCGCGGCAAGCACCGTTCCGAGCAGCGTCGCGTCGATCAGCGCACATACCGCACCAGGCATTTGGTCGGCGGATTCACTGATCGCCCGATCGAGCAGCCAGCCCACCAGCAACATCACCGGTGGCATCAGTGGAAGCAGGTAATGTAACTGCTTGTTGCCGATGACGCACAACGGCAGAAAGATTGAAGCAGCCCACAAGACCACGCCCGCTCGCGGCGTCATGCGCCATTGTGCAAAGCAGGCGGCGAAAGCGCCCCTCGTGCGGGAGAAAAG
>DATBDZ010000350.1:0-20729 GCA_036276235.1 Humisphaera sp.
CGGGGGTTGGGTTTGGGTGGGGGTTCGCGCGAGTGGCGCTGGTTCTACACAACCCCCTCCCCAGCCCTCCCCCGGAGTACCGGGGGAGGGAGAAGAGAGACGGACACGCGCGGCCCGTCCGACACGTTTCACGTTTTCACGTTTCACCTAATCACGTGTCGTGAGATATAAGGCGTCTGAAATGAAATCCCACACCGATTATCTCACCTTCACCGTCCCCTCCCGCGTAGGCTTCGTCAACATCACCTCCAAATGCGAAGAAGCCGTCCGCAAGAGCGGCGTGAAGGAAGGGCTTCTGCTCTGCAACGCGATGCACATCACGGCGTCGGTGTTTATTAACGATAACGAATCGGGATTGCATGAGGATTATCAGAAATGGCTGGAGGAGCTGGCGCCGTTTGATCCGTCGCCGACGCGGTATCGGCATAACCGCACCGGCGAAGACAACGCCGACGCCCACATGAAGCGGCAGATCATGGGGCGCGAGGTGGTCGTCGCCATCACCAACGGCAAGCTGGATTTTGGCCCGTGGGAGCAAATCTTCTACGGCGAATTCGACGGAAAGCGCGCCAAGCGCGTGTTGATCAAGGTCATCGGGGAGTGAAGCGGAAGGCTGTTAAGGTGACATCCACCTTTTCGAAAAGGTGGATGTCACCTTAACAGCTTTTGCAATGGCGCCTGTGATCACGGTTGCATTGGTGAAATCGTAATCTGCTTCGTTGCCTGTGCGAGGCACGCCTCTTCCGTGCATGCCTGATAGTTGATGCGCAGCGTTAAATTGGACGTGGGTGGTTCGATGAATTTGACGCGCAAGGTCACCGTTCCGGAATACACGGCGATCGGTTTCTCGCCGAAGGCAAAGCTGCGTTGCTCGCCGGGCGGATATTCGACGATTGCCTGTGGGCCGCCGGAGATGACGAGGTTGGTCGCGATCAGCGGAATTCCCACGTCGCCGACTTCATGCGCGTTGATATGGAACGGCTCGGCGATCGCCAGCGAAACCTCCAGCTCGCGCGCTCCGCGCCAGTTTGTGGAAATTGAAACCGCGTTGGGAGCGCTTAATTCGGGTGACTCTTCGCGGGATGTTCGCCGGCCCGGTTCGACTGTGATTTCTCCGAATTGCGATACATATAGCAACGCCGCCTGTACCATCGAGCTCATTCCTTCGCCGTAGTCTTCGAGCTGTGGAGCGAAGAGGCGGATGGTTTGCGCCGCCGGCTCGGGGAGGCTCAGTTCCATGCAGACCATTGCCGCGACGGCGTTTCCGCTGGGGAGCGGGCTGTCGGTGGCCGTCTTCTGGCGGACGAGCATGTCCGGCGCGCCGGCTTCGGTGAAGAAAAACCCGCCGTTGACCGGGTCGGCGAACTTCTGCTGCATGATCGACGCGATATCGCGGGCGCGATCGGTCCAGGTGGTGTCACCGGTGACGTGAGCGAGCGCGAGAAGCGACTGCGCGAGAAACGCATAATCATCCAAAAATCCGCCGTGCTTAGCTCTCCCTTCGCGGCTGGTCCGATAGAGCCGCCCGTCGCTCATGCGATGCTTGTCGAGCAGAAACATCGCGGCGCGCTGGGCCGCTTCGACATAGCGCGGCTCGGCGAGTGTCTTTCCAGCGTGCGCCAGCGCACGAACCATCAGCGCGTTCCAGCTTGTGATGATTTTCGTATCCAACAATGGTTGCTTTCGCTTCAATCGCGCTTCATACAGCTTTTGGCGCATCGGCGCGAGCTTCGCGTCCAGCGCGTCCGGCTCGATGCGCAGTTCCGCGGCAACCTGGGGCAACGGCTTTGGGAGAAAGAGGATATTGTAATCCGGCACGCCGCTGCCGTGATGCGGGTCGGCGAAATTGGGGCCGGCATCGACGCCATAGACGCGATTGAATAGGGCGGCATCCTCCGCGCCCAGAAGTTCCGCAATCTCCTCAGATGTCCAGAGATACGAGAGCCCTTCCTGCGCATCGACCTCGGCGTCAAACGCCGTGTAGAACGCGCCTTGCGGCGATGTCATTTCGCGGAGAACGAAATCGAAGATGCCGCGGGCGATGGTTGCGTACTTCTGCTCGGCGGTCTGCGCAAACGCCTCGGCGTAGCACCAGCCGAGCATGGCGTTGTCGTAGAGCATGATCTCAAAGTGCGGCACCAGCCAATGTGCGTCGGTTGAGTAGCGATGAAATCCGCCGCCGAGCTGGTCACGAATGCCGCCGTTGGCCATGGCGTCGAGGGAATGCAGGATGGGATGGATTTGCGATTTGCGATTTGCGATTTGCGATTGCCGATGCGCGGACTGGGATTTCGAATCTGAAATCTCAGATTTTGAATTTGAACGTTCAGCTCTTTGAAACATCAGCAGCATTTCCAGCAGCGTCTCGCGCGGGAATTTTGGCGCGCCGCCGAAGCCGCCATGGGCGGCGTCGTAGTCGCCGGCCGATCGCTCGACGAGTCGCGCGATGAATTCTTGATCGATGGTGATCCGCCGCTTCGCGCTCGGCGGCTGGGCCGCCTGCTTGAGGATTTCCAGGAACTGCGTGGCCGTTTGATCGACATCGCTTCGCCGATTGCGATATGCGTCAGCGATCGCGCGGATGAGCGTTACGAATCCCGGCCGTCCATACGCATCGGTCGGCGGAAAGTACGTGCCGCCGTAGAAGTAGCGAAGATCCGGGAGCAGAAAAACGCTCATCGGCCATCCCCCCTGCCGCGTCTGCACCTGGACTGCGGTCATATAAAGCTGATCGACATCCGGCCGCTCCTCGCGATCCACCTTGATGTTCACCATCAGCCGATTCATCTCGGCGGCAACCGTCTCATTCTCAAAGCTCTGCCGCTCCATGACGTGGCACCAGTAGCAGGTGGAGTAGCCGACGGAAAGAAAGATCGGCTTGTCCTCCTTGCGCGCAATCTCAAACGCCTCCGGCCCCCACGGATGCCAATCCACCGGATTATGCGCATGCTGCAACAGGTAAGGCGAAGATTCATGAACCAGACGATTAGTAAACCGCGGCGTGCCGCCGGCAGATTGAGACATGGCCACTCCTTCGGGCCAATCGTAGGTGAGCAACCAGGCCGAACGCCACAGATCGAGCCTTCGATTTTGGCTCGAGTCTGGTGCGCATGGATTTGTCGCTACCACCAGCTCGACGCGCTGGCGCTGCTCGCTCGGATCGGTGGGATCGCCGGCATTGTGTGGGACAACGGCGGCACCTAAGGCGTTCTGGAAGAGGATCAAATCATCGTCGCCACACGCTACTTCTCCAGACCCTCAACCATGAGCATTGACAACGGCAAAGCCCCGACCCTTAGCCTTGCGCGCCCGCCGCCATCGCATCCACCGTGGCCACATCAGCGCCGCGGCCGGTGCCAAGGCCATCAGCCAGAAGGGAATAAAAAACCACCGTAACTGCAAATCCACATCAAAATGGATGTATGGGAGGATCGGCCCTTCCTTGTTATAGCCGGGCGCTCTGCCGACGTGGGTATGTTGTTTGATGTTCTCGCTCTTGTACACCCACCTGTTTTTGCTGGCCACGCCCCTGGTCATTCCCAGGCCGCAGCGATCGATCCAAAACCACACGTAGCAGTGATATCCCTCTAATGCCGGGTCATAACTATAAGCGCGGAGAGAGTCGAAGTTGACAAACTGCGCCGCCCCCCATGTACAGAGGATGAGAAATAAGCAGGCCAGCAGGAGACGATTCGTTTTCATGCTACACCAGCCACCGGAAAGCCACCGGGAGCCGTGCGCGCGCGGTAAAGACGCCACGCGAGCCACGCGGCCGGCGGCAGCGCCAGCAGCCAGTAAGGGAGAGTGATGGCGAGCCAACCCGGCATTTTCACCAGGCGCGGGCGAAAGATGCGCCACCCGACTACGTTCAGGTAAAGATGCGGATACTCCGGGGGCATAGGAAGTTTACACGCAAGGATTTCTACTTCGATGGAGTCACGCTCACACTCAACCCTTACACCCCGATTGTAGTCCTTTTCCCAGGGCGGCCCAGGCGTCTCTCCCCAATAATACTGAGCATCGACGCTGCCAAACTGCGCCGCTCCCCACACGCCGAGGATGAGCAGGACGGCGGCAAGCAGAAGGTAATTCGTTCTCATGCTTAATCTCCAGCCGCGCTACGCGGAAGCATACCGCGAGCGGCGATGAGGATTAAGGGCGCAAAATGGCAGGAAGATAAATCAGCATGACAGGGCGCATCGGCTTATCGCAAGATCAAATCATCGTCGCCCACGCGATCTACGAGCAGAGCCCCGCCTCAGAGCGCAACGGCAAGAGCAAGGGACCGCTCGGCCCGCGCTCGATCAAGTGGTCACTGTTCAAGACGGTGGATTACGCCAGCTTCGGCGGCGTAGTGGCGATCGACTGGCTCAAGTTGGCTGAGTAACCGCAAACCCGCGCGCGTCAGGCCGCGCGCGGTAAACCCGCCAAGCGAACCAGAGTGCCGGCAGAAGGGCCAGCAGCCAGAAAGGGAGAAAGATCGTATACCAGCCATTGCTGGTATGGAGATGTGGTCCGTTGAATGGTGGGTCATTTTTGCCCGGCGATTTCACTGTGACGAGCCGTGTGTTACCATCAATAAAATTGCCCTTGCCGGGGTCCACCACAATCCTCGTCAGATAGATGCCGCCGCGATAGAACGAAGCCGCTATGTCGCGGTGCCATACCTTGGGGCCACCGGGCGGGTACTTCGCGTTCGGCCAGTACGGATGGTCAAGGTGGACTGTGACAAACTGCGCCGCCCCCCACGCGCTGAGGATGAGCAGGACGGCGGCAAGCAGAACACAATTCGTTTTCACGCCGGACCTCCCGCCGCCCCGCGCGGTGACTATACCCCGCGCGGCGTGACGGCGCAACATTCTTATTTGAAGTGGATGAGAACTACGAAGGGCGCGAAGCCGGGCTGGCTCGGGAATTACGCAAGGCGCGTCTACGGCCGCGGCCGGTAGCATTCAACAGAGCGCATTTCGTGCCGGTAAAAATTCCTGATGAACCCATTCCGAATGAAACTTCTGCGGCCAATCGCTTTCTTCGCTTTGGTCCTATTCGTTTTTCCCCGGATCACTTCCGCCCAGCAGGGGAAGGTGAACGTCATCTTCTGGTTCGACACGGAGGATTATCTTCTTCCCGCCGACGATGATGCGGCTAAGCGGTTGGCTGAGATGCTCACTGCTCGCAATATACATGCGACGTTCAAGGTGGTCGGCGAGAAGGCTCGGGTGCTGGAGCAGCGGCATCGGACGGATGTGATCGAGGCGCTGCGCCTGCATACGATTGCCTATCACTCCAACTTTCATTCGGTGCATCCGGCGCCGGCGGAATATCTGGCTGATTGCGGCTTGCTGGATGGGATCGGGGAATTCGTTCGCCATGAGGCGCGCGGGGCGGCGGATGTGCGGCGGATCTTTAATGTGCCGACGCTCGCCTGCTATGGGCAGCCGGGATCGTCCTGGGCGCCGCAGGCGATTGCGGCGCTCGGCGAATGCGGCATCAGTAATGATGGCATCCCCTGCTATGTCGATTCCGGAAATCATGTTGGGCTGAAGGGTAAGCCGTACTGGTATTGCGGCGCGCTGGTGGTTTATGACATGTCGCCCAACGAAACGCGCATGGATCTGTGGCAGCCCGATGCGCTGGAAAAGGCGACGCAAACTTTTGCGCAGATCGCCGAGCGTCTGAAGCGCGAGGGCGGCGGGTTGATCAGCATCTATTACCATCCATGCGAATGGGTGCATCAGCAATTTTGGGACAGCGTGAATTTTGCGCGCGGAGCGAATCCGCCGCGCGAGTTGTGGAAGCCGGAGGCGCAGCGGCCGCCGGAACAGACCGACGCGGCGTTTGAGCGATGGGGCAAGTACATCGATTTCATTCGCGGCACGCCGGAGATCGGATTCATCACGGCGGCGCAATTGCCAAAAATCTATCCGGATCGCTTGAGTAGCGAAGGCGCGACGCCAGCGGAGATGCTGGAGTTGGCGACGCGCATTGCCGACCCGGCTTCAAAGGGAATTGATTTTCAACAGATTGGCGAAAAAGCGTTTTCGCCGGCGGATCAGTTTGGGTTGCTCACTGCCGGCGTTGCGCGTTATTTCGCGCCCGGGGAAGCGCGGCCGCAATCGATCCACGTGCCGGATCATCTGCTCGGCCCCGATGGCGCGCCGCCCGCATCGGCGGCGGAGCCGATGACTCTACAGTGGCTCACTTTTCGCGATGCGCTGCTCGATGCGACGGATTATGTGCAAATTCATCATCGCATTCCGGCGCGCGTTTTCATCGGGCCAGATCCGGTCGCGCCGGCGGATTTTCTCGTGGGCGTCGCGCGGGCTTACAACGCGCTCCATGGGGATAAACAGCGCCCGGATCAAGTTGAGCTCGGTCGCAATGTCGAGCTTCTCACCGCGCGGCATGTCGTCGAAGACAAACCCAACGTGTACGGCGGATGGGTCATTCATCGGGCAAATTACCGCGCTCCAAAAATTCTCGACGTCGCGCGGCTGCAAGCCTGGACGCTTAAGCCTGCGATACTTGATGGCACCAAATAGGACTTTGGCGCCGGAGCGAACCGCGTTCGCAGTTGCAGAATCGCAGTTTTCAAGAGTCGTCATGCTGAGGTACTCCGAAGCATCTGGCCGCCCCGCGCAGATGCTTCGGAGTACCTCAGCATGACGGTTTGTGACTTGGCAGCAGTAATCCTCCGGCAAATCGTGCGGAGCCCGCGCCCTTTGCGGCCCCGATTAATGTTTGATTGTTTTTAGAAAAATTGCCAGATTAAAATTGACCTCGCCGCGCGGGCGCGGGATAGTGGGCGGCGGAGGGCTCGCTCTTAACGGTTTACATGTCGGCGCCGCGGAGGCTGTGGGTTGTAGAGGGTCGCGGAATGCATTTGGTCGAGGGCTTCAATAATCCATCTCCTTCGCGCGCATCGACGAGCATTGACGCGGGCACGCTAGTTTTCTGAAGATTGCTTGACAATTAAAGTGGCTACGAACTGCGGGAAGCCGCGCCTTTTGCGGCGTCGCGCGGATCGTCTTTTTGTAAAGGGAAGACGCTATGGACTCACGGATGACAATGCGGCGCATGTCCAGGGGAAAATCACCGATTCGACGCACGCCGATGCGCATGGCTTGCGGAAAGGCGGTCGAGCAGCTCGAACGGCGGCAGCTCTTGTCGGTGAGCTGGACGGGTTTGTCCGCTTCCGGCAGCGGGCCGGGTGACGGCGGCGGAGCGATGAATCTGCTGCCTAACGGGCAGGTCCTCATCCAGGATGGAGGAAACCCGGGCTACAGCTCCAGTGTTTTTACGCTAAGCCCACAGACCAATACCGGAAGCTACATCAACGGCGCCTGGGCGGGAACCGGAAGCCTGCACGAAACGCGGCTGTTTTACAGCACCGTCACCCTGCCGGATGGAAGGATCTTTGCCATCGGCGGCGAGTATCCGATTTTTTCAAACACAGCTGAGATTTACAATCCAAATACGCGACTCTGGACGTCGGTAGATCCGATTCCGACGCCGCCGACCAACGTCGATTTGGGATCGGTGAACGGAGCGGTGACCGGCGCGAGCAATACAACACCGATCACAATCACCACCGGAAGCACCAGCGGCCTGCTGAACGGGATGACAGTTCAAATCGGCGGCGTTGCGGGTAACACCGCCGCCAACGGAGTCTTCACCGTCTCTGGCGTTACGGGCACGACCTTTATTCTCAACGGCTCGTCCGGCAACGGAACTTTCTCCGGCAGCGGCGGCACATGGCAGGCATTTACCCCGCAATTTGGTGATGATCCGCTCGAGGTCTTGCCCCCCGATGCGACGCATCCCGATGGCCAAATTCTGGCCGGCTACTTTAACAACACCAATACGTATCGATTCGATCCCAATGCTCCATCCGGCAGCCAATGGACCCAGACCGCCGGCGGAAAATTGAATGGCGACCAAAGCGATGAAGAAGCGTGGGTGAAGCTGAAAGATGGCAGCATACTTTCGTATGATGTCTTCAGCAGCATGGGCGGCACCTTCCACGCGCAGCGGTATATCCCGGCGCAGGATAAATGGGTCGATGCGAGCAATAACGATCCGACCAATCCCGCCAAGGTCATGAGCGATCCGGCAACGGCGGATGGCTCGGGGAATTTCAACGGCCAGGGAAGCGAAATGGGGCCGGGATTCCTGTTGAGCAATGGCAACGTCGTTTACTTCGGCGCCAACGGCAACACCGCCTATTACAATCCCACGACCAACCTCTGGAGCGCAGGACCGCTGGAGCCGGTTTCCGGCGGTAAGACGTGGGTTGGAACGGATGATCCGGGTGCCGTGCTCCCCAATGGTGATGTGCTGATTGCGCTCTCGCCCCTGGGTAATCAACCCAAAAACGCGAAGGGAAATCCGGGCGGATACAGTTTCCCCGGCGGGACGAATATCTACGAGTTCAATCCCACAACAGGATTCACCGATGTGTCGCCCGGCGGCGGTGGGCGCGGCGGCTCGTCGATCGGCGATAACGCATTCGCCACCAACATGGTCCTCCTGCCGACCGGCCAGGTATTGCTCTCCGACGAAGGCAACTCCTTCCAGGTCTTCACCGAAGACCCGGCGACCGGCCCGCAGGATGCCTGGCGGCCGACCATCACTAATATCGTCAGCGACGGCGGCGGCGTCTTCACGCTGAACGGCACGCAACTCAACGGCATCGACGAAGGGTCCAATTACGGGGACGACAACGAATCAGCCACAAACTATCCGGTCATTCGCTTCACTGATTCGAGCGGCAACGTCTCCTACGCCAACACATTCGGCTGGACGAGCACCGGCGTTGCGACCGGCAACGCGCCGGTTTCCACGCAATTCAATTTGCCATCGGGGCATTCGAGCCTCAGCGATTTCGCCTCGCTGGTGGTGATCGCCAACGGCATTCCGTCGTTTTCGATCAACTCGGCGGCTACGCCGAACCTCACCGCGCCGGCCGACCAGACCGCCGTCGAAGGCGCCAGCAAGGGGTTCAATCTCGGCTCGTTCATCGATCCGGATGGCTCGCCCTGGACGGTGAAAGTGCAATGGGGCGATACAACCGCCGACACTTCGTTTAGCGTCGTCTCCGACGGCACCATTCCAGTTACCAATCACGCGTTCCCCGAGGAAGGAAGCTACACCGTAACCGTCACGGTCACTGACAGCACAAGTCTGTCAGCGTCGATCACGTTTAAGGTGACGGTTTCCGATCCGGCGGTTGTTCCAAGCCCCAAAACGATCACCCCCGTTGAAGGGCAGGACACTGGATCCGTTGTCGTCGCAACGTTTACCGATCCGGGCGGACCGGAAGTGACCGGCGATTACGGCGCGACGATTGATTGGGGCGACGGCACGCCGACAACCAGCGGCGTCATTTCACTTTCGGGCGTGACGTTCAGCGTGAGCGGCAATCACACCTATGCCGAGGAAAGCGCCGCCGATCACGCTGGCTCGTTCCCGAATTATGTCATCACCGTGACGATTACCCACGAAGCCGCCCCCACCGCGAGCACCAGCGATAGCAAGGCGATCGTCTCCGACCCGGCCGTTGCGGCGACGGGCGGATTCACCTTCGAAGCAGTCGAAGGTGTGCCGTCGGCGACGCAGACCGTCGCCACGTTTACCGATCCGGGCGGGCCCGAGGCGCTGGGCGATTACTCCGCCACGATCGATTGGGGCGATGGAACGCCGCTGACCGTCGGCGCGATCAGCGTTACCGCCGGCGTTTACACCGTGAGCGGCAGCCACACGTATGCGACGGGTCTTGGCCTGCCGGATGATTTTGGCAACACGTTCTGCGATGCGGGCGTGCCGTCGTATCACAAGCCGATCACCGTCAGGATCTCTCATGAAGCAGCGCCCCTCTCGACGGTGATCAGCGATGCTCATATCAGCCTGCCCCCGGCATCGGCGCATCTGGCCGGCGGTAGCCTGATCGTCGTCGCGACGACAGGCGACGATCACGTGCAGATCACGCCGGTCGGAAATACCGGCGCGGTGAACGTCAATCTGAATTCCATCTCGCTCGGTTCGTTCACGCTCGGAGCCGGCGGGAGAATCATCGTCGCCGCGATGGCGGGCGATGATGACATCCAGGTGGCAGGCGGCGTACGCCTCAACACCGTTCTCTACGGCGGCCCCGGTGACGACCGCATCAAGGGCGGCGGCGGACAAAACATCGAGATCGGCTGCGAAGGCAACGACGACCTCACCGGCGGCAATGTGCACGACCTGCTCATCGGCGGTGAAGGCGCCGACAAACTCAACGGCACCGCCGGCGGCGACATTGTCATCGCCGCCGTCGTGGTCGATGCCGCCAACGTCGAGGACGACAAGTTCAGCGATCTGGTCGCGATCCTCAACACCGGAATCGCCCACGTCGTGGATGACAACGCGGTCGATG
Source organism: Humisphaera sp. (assembly GCA_036276235.1). Taxonomy (GTDB): domain Bacteria; phylum Planctomycetota; class Phycisphaerae; order Tepidisphaerales; family Tepidisphaeraceae; genus JANWHF01. The sequence goes on from DATBDZ010000350.1 coordinate 10,415, forward strand.
TGATTCAAGGCGCATCTGGCGCCGATTTGTTCTACTACAACTTCATTGGCGCTGGGGTGAAGGATATCGTTCACGGAAAGGTTGAGAGCGCGATTGATATTTGATCTAGCCGAAAAACCGCGAAGGGCGGGGGAAATGCTGAATGCTGATTGCTGAATAGGAGCGCGTTCGAGCTCTCCTTATTCAGCAATCAGCATTGTTCTTTTCATTCAGCAACCACTCCGTAGGGTGCGCTTTAGCGCACGCGGAGTTGTTCGACGCTCGATCCGCGTGCGCTAAAGCGCACCCTACGGGACTGAGCCCGCCGGTTGCTCGCGAGGTCAGCGTCGCGGAAATCACTGCATTGTCTTCACTGACAACTGACAACTGGCAACTGACAACTTATTCTCCCCAGCATTATTTCCCCCCTGCCCAATCCTTATACTTCTGATCAAGCTTCGCATCCGCGGCCAGGCCGGGATGAAGCACCACGCGATGTTTCCATGTCACTGTCTTTCCGCTGTCGATCGTAAAATCGCCGGCGTGGGCGGGGACGCCTTTATCGAAATCGTGCAGGCCGAAGATGTTGGCTGACATCAGGCCATACTCGCGGACGTGCCAGCGGGCGGGATGGCGCGGATTTTCCGGGTGATCGAGGATCGCGATGCCGAACGGCTTGCCGCCTACCATGCCGGATTCGTCGCACCAGTCGGCGGGCTTGCCCCAGATCGTCTTCTCGCCGGTCTGCCCGGTGGCGTTGGTCAGTTGCGGATGATTGTCGGAAATATCATGGCACATGCGCACCGCGACGAGGCCTGATTCCTTCGTATCGCCGAAAATGACCGGCCCCGCGACTGGCGTGAACGCCGACATGATATCGACCGCGCGGCTGCCATCCCCCAGATCGTGGAACCGCACGGCGCGCGTCTCCTTCAGCACCGGCTGATGATCCTTCCCTTCCCATTCGAGCATCTCGACAAAGCCGTCGCCTTCAATCTTGAAGCTCATATGCCGCTGCTTGGGCGAGTCGGCTTCGTTCTTGGCCATCGCCCATTGATCGGCGCCGTTGACATCGCCGTGTGCGACCCAGAGCGAAAGATGATGTGGATGATCCGCCTTGGGATGGTCCTTTTTGTAGGCGTATTGATCGCTGGTGAGCGGCACCTCCCCCACCGCCAGCACCGGATAAAAGAACGGGCGGATGTAGGGCCGATCGTCGCGCGGGCCAAACCAATAAGTGGTGAACGGCTTGCCGCCGAGCGTGATGTCAAGGTGGTTGCTCGCCTGCGTGATCTTGATGGCGTCGGCGGCTTGCGACATTGAAGTGAGCAGAAGAACGGTCGCGCACGATGCGAATGCGAGTTTCAGAAACGTGGCCTTCACGATTGATTCCTCCGTTGTTCGCCGCCGGGCCGGCGAGGTTGTGGTTGGAATACAATACTGCTCGAAGGGCAGTATTGTGGTCAAGAGAGCGTTAGCGTGCTTTGTCCCGAAGGTTGGCCCACGCTTCACAGGTGGAATTTCATTTACAATTCACCCCATCTTGGGAACCGTCATGCTGAGGTACTCCGAAGCATCTGGCCGGCCTGCACGAATGGGCCAGAGCTTGCGAGTACCTGCTCTGAAAATGTAGCGAATTCGTGTAGGGTGGGTGTACTCGCCCACCACGTCGCTCATGGTGGGCGAGTACACCCACCCTACAACTCTTGCGCGAATGGGCCAGATGCTTCGGAGTACCTCAGCATGACGGCTATCCGTTACCGGTGATTTGGAATGCGGCAGCTAACGCTACTGCACCGCCGGCTGCGTCGCGCTGATCGTTTGGCTGGGCAATTTATTGATATCCGCGATCACCCGCTTCTCGCGCTCCAGGCCTTTTTCGTTGCCGAGCTTTTCGTAGACGGTCGCAAGCAGCTCGTGGGCGCTGAGATCGTATGGATTCGTGTAGACCGCAATCAGCCCATACTTCGCTGCTTCCTCCCATTTGCTCTCATCGCGATAGACGCGGGCGATGCGCTTGGCGTAGCGATTGTCGTTCAACTCGACCTGCGCCAGGCGCGTCAGCTCGCGGACGGCTTTGTCCAAATCCTTGGTTTCCCCCACGAGATAAAGCCCGGCGAGGCGCTGGTGCGGCAGCTCATCCACCGGCCGCATCTGCGCGAGCTCTTCGTACGCCTCGGCGGCTTCCTTGTATTGCCGCGCTTTGATCAGGCCTTCGGCCTTGGCTTTCAGATCGGTGTATTTCTTCGTGGTCTCTTCGTCGTAGCCCCACTTGGCGACTTTGTCTTCGCACCACTTGATGAAATCTGCCTGGAAATCCGGCAGGGATTTGTGCGTCTCCTTGGGGAAGACCGTTTCCTGCGGCTCGGCGTTGCGGAAATCGGTCAGCATTTTCAGGATGACATCATGCCCGTAGTTCTCTTCGATGTATTGGCAGATCCAAAATGACTCCGCGTACGCGAGCTGCCGATCGATCGGGCGCTTGGGGCGCACGAATGACCAGGTGAGCTGATCGATCGGGAAAAGCTCCTTCTTCTTCACCGCGTTGTAAAGCATCGGCACCCATTCCCACCGCAGCGGCGTGCGCTCCTCGTACACCGCCAGCCCTTCGGTCATCCAGTGCTGAATGCGGTTGTCGGTGGCACCGAGCGTGACGGTGTGTGTGTATTCGTGCCGCAGCACCTGCGCCCAGTTAAAGGGCCCCATCGTCTCCTTGGCATCGCGCGGGGCGACCAGCGCGATGACGCGCCCGGTGCTCGCGCCCACGGTGCCGATCCAAGGCGAGCCGGTCGTGCGGACGCTGAAGGCTTCGTGCGTCGGGAAGACTTCGATGTATGTCTTTACCTTCGGCTCGTAGTTGAACGATTTGCAGATCTGCGCGTGAACGCTTTCAAGATATTCGCTGAAATATTCGGGAATCACCGGATCGGTGGCGGCATCGTACATGACGACAAAATGGTCGCTCTCCTTCTTCGCGAACTTGTCCATCATATCCAGCAGCTTGAGATAATTTGTCGTCGCGAGATTGAACGGATCCAGCTCGTGCGCTTCGCTCAGCTCCGCGCGGGCGTTGTCTTCGTCGCCGCTCTGGGTGTAGAGCAGGCCCAGGCCATTGCGGGCGGCGGTCCACCATTTCGCGCGCTCGATGGCGACTTTGTACTTCTCGGCGGCGCGCGGATATTGCCGCATCGCGCCAAGCTGCTCGGCGACTTCGAAATACGCGCTGGCGTTGGTCGGATCGATCTGCTCGATCCTCTTGAGCACTTCGTTCGTCTTGTCGTCCTTCAATTCCAGCGCGTAAACCGCCGCCTGCAGGCCCAGTGCCTCAAGATTGCGCGGCTGGCGGTCGATCGCCGCCTGCACCTTCGCCTCAGCCAGTTCCGGCCGCCGCTCGCGAAGCATGTTTCGCACTTCCAGCAAGCTGGCACCCAGCGAATCGGCATCGACATCGCGGATCATGTCGATGCATTTGTCCGCGCCGTCGAAGTTGAAATTCTCGACGGCGATTTTGCCCAGGTCCAGCAGCGTGCGGGCATCATTGGGATTGGCCTTGCGGGCGATCTCCAGCTCATCCACCGCCTGCTTGGCCTGATCGTGCGAGTTGAAGTATTCGCCGGCGGCCTGGTGGGCCGGCCAATACGTTCGGTCGATGACGTCGTAAATGCGAACCAGGAGATTGAGGATCGTTTTATCGAGTGTCGGATTATTGCGGTATTGTTCGGTGAGCGAGGCCCAGCGATCGAGGCCGCGGGCGATGAGCGTTGCCTGCTCGGCATTATCGAATGGCCCGCGCTCATGATTGAGCCAGCGATTCAGATAATCCTGCGGCTTGTCGTTGAACCAGGTGTAGGCGGCTGTTGCGCCTTTCATGTCGCCGATCTGCTCGCTGATCTGGCCCAGAAAATAATGCCCGGCGATCGAATCAGGGTTTGCTCGAAGATGCTCGCGAAGCGTTGCGATCGCGTCGTCGGTCTTCCCCATCTGAGCCTGCACCTGGGCGCGGCGAACCTGAATCGCCGGATCATCCGCCACTTTCGGATCGGAAAGCGCGGCGATCGCGTCTTCAAATCGCCCCACCGCTGCCAGCGATTGTCCCTTGATATTGGCGGCGACGGCCGCCTCCTCCGGCTTCTGCGGGACGAAGCGGCTGAGCGACAAAATCGCCTGCCGATAGCGCCCGTGAAAGGCCTGATCCTTCGCTTTATCCAGATCGTTGAAATACGAGGGGTATTCCAGATCAGGGAGATTCTCAGCGGAGAAGCGGTCGATCCATTTCATCGGCGCGGTGCCGCGCAGCAAACTGTCCGGGTCGGCGGCGCGAGCAATTGCGCCCGCGAGAATGCCGATGAGAATGAACGCCATCGCGAGTCGGAAAGGACGTGGCATCGAATCCACCTCTGTTTGCTGAAGCATTCGGCGACACGGTGCGCATCCAGCTTGCCCGTGGCACGGGTTTTCAACCCGTGTAAGCGATATTAAGCGGGGGAAAATGCCGCGAATCGACAGTTTTCCTTAGGATCGCATCGCACGCACGGCTTAAAAAGCCGTGCCACATGAAACGGGTCGGCAAGCTGCCGCCGGCTATCCTGACGAACCGCACCGATTATACTCCGGCGCATCGATCGAACGGAATGGCATGGCGGATATTCAATCTTACGTCGGCAACGAGCAGGCGTTCCCGGTTCTGGCGAACTGGGATTTCTTCAACCACGGCGGCGTCGCACCGCTGCCGCGGGCGGTGGCTGATGCGCTGCGGAAATTCGCCGATGAGGCCCAGCGCGGGGCCTATCTGGAAACGAGCTGGTACAAGGACATCGAGAAGCTGCGCGTCGCCTCGGCGGCAATGCTCAATGCCCATCGCGACGAGGTTGCGTTCATCAAGAATACCAGCGAGGGGATCAGCATCGTCGCCAACGGGATCGATTGGAAACCGGGCGATCAGATCGTGACGACTGCCGTCGAATATCCGGCGAATATTTATCCGTGGATGGAGCTGGAGCGGAGCCGCGGGTGCAAATTAGTCATGGTCGCTGAAGGGACCGATGCCGAAGGACGACGCGCTGTTCCATTAGACGCGATCCTTGCCCGCGCCGCGGAGCCGGCCACGCGGATGGTGACGCTCTCGCATGTCGAATTTGCCAGCGGGCAGCGGCACGACATCGCCGTGGTCGGGCGGTTTTGCCGCGAGCATGGGAAGCTGTTTTGCGTCGATGCGATCCAAACACTGGGCGTGCTGCCGGTGGATGTGCAGGCGATGTGCATCGATTATCTGTCGGCCGACGGCCACAAATGGCTGCTCGGCCCCGAAGGCGCCGGCATCTTTTACATCCGGCGCGAGCTGATCGAAAAAACGCGGCCGCCGCTGATCGGCTGGATGAATGTCGTCGATGCGCTCAATTATGGAACATACAACTACACGCTGCGCCCGGACGCCGGCCGATACGAATGCGGCAGCTACAATGTGCCCGGTTTGCTGGGGCTGAAAGCCGCCGTCGAAATGCTGGGTGATCTTGGAACGCCGGCCATCTCGGCGCGAGTAAAAGTATTGACCGATCGTCTCATCGATGGGTTAAAAGGGAAGGGTTACCAAATCATCAGCCCCCGCGATGGCGACGCCTGGAGCGGAATCGTCAGCTTCACCTCATCGAAGCACGATCAAAGTTTGATCGTCGCAAGCCTGCGCAAAGAGCACAGAATTGAGCTCGCCCTTCGCGAAGGTCGGCTCCGCGCTTCGCCGCATTTTTACAATACGGAAGAGCAGATGGATCGGCTGGTGGCGGCATTGCCGTGATTGGTGGGGCAGACATTCTTGTCTGTCTCGGGTGTGCGAGCAGTGGCATTCTTAATCAGGTGGGGCAGACATTCTTGTCTGCCATCGAGTCTGGGAGTGGTGGCATTCTTGCCACGCGAGCAGACTCGAATCCGTTCGGGGGACAAGAATGTCCCCACTCACGGATTCGAAACAGACAAGAATGTCTGCTCCACTTAAGAAAACAGACAAGAATGTCTGCTCCACTCAAGAAAACAGACAAGAATGTCTGCTCCACCAAGACAACAGACAAAAATGTCTGCTCACCGAATGTCGCTCCAGTGACGCGTCCTGCCGGGAATTGCCCCTTCTGCTTCCGCGCCTACTTCCCGATACAAAACGCCGAGAAGATTCGACCGAGCAAGTCATCGGGGCTGATCTGCCCCGTGATGCTTCCCAGCGCATCCAGCGCCTCGCGTAAGTCCATGGCGATCAATTCCGGGCCGGCCTCTAGTGCGGCGGCTGCGCGGGCCAAAGCCGCGCGGGCGGCTTCGAGGGCGCTCACATGCCGCGCGTTGAGCGCGAGCGAGGAGCCTTTTGAATCGCCGCCGAAGGCGAGGCGATCGATCAGCTCCGCAAGCTCTTTCATTCCCGCGCCGCTGCGCGCGCTGACGGCAATTTCGCGCGACGGTTCGATGGTGAGCGACTCGACCAGATCCGTCTTGGTGTGAACGATCCAAGCGGCCGATCGCGGCAATTCAAGCGGCGGCCTTGAATCGGTTGCTTCAATCACGAGAAGAACTACATCCGCCGACTCCACGGCGCGTAACGCATGCTCGCGCATGAGGCGATCGATCCGATCCTGTTCAGTTGTCGCCGATTCGCGCGCCGAAGATCCTTCGGAAGGTTCCTCGATCCCAGCGACATCCATCAGCCGCACCATCCCGCGTTCCAGCGGCAATTCCACCGAAAGTACATCGCGCGTTGTTCCTGCGATCGGCGAAACCACAGCGCGCTCTCTCCCCGCCAAGGCATTGAGCAGCGTGCTCTTGCCGGCGTTGGGCCGCCCCACCAGCACGACGCGCGGCTCATGCGCCAGCCGCTCAAAGCGCACGCTCTCGCTTAGCAATCGATCGAGCTCACCGACGACGCGGGCGATCCGCTCCGCGGTCTGCTGCGCCGAAAGAAAGGTGACATCCTCATCGGAGAAATCAATGCCCACCTCGATGAGCGCGAGCGTATCGGCCAGCAGATCAAGGATTGGCGAAAGCCGCCGCGCCAGCTCGCCGGCGAGAAGTTGCCGCGCCGCGGCAAGCTCGCGCTCGCTGCCGGCGGCGATCGTCGCTGCCACGCCCTCGGCTTCGGTCAAATCGATTCGGCCATTGAAGTAAGCCCGCGCCGTGAACTCCCCCGCCTCGGCAAGCCGCGCCCCGCGCGAAAGCAATTCCGTCAGCAGCATCTTCGCCAGCACAACGCTGCCCGGAATATGAAACTCAACCAGATCCTCCCCGCTATAACTGCGCGGCCCCGCGAAAAAATAAATCCAGATCGGAAATGATAACCCGTGAAAGCCACATCGCGCCCTGCTCGCCCCTCCGGCCGCCGGCATCTGATCGACTAAGCCCCGCGCGATCTCTTCGGCGCGCGGCCCGCCAAGCCGCAGAATCATCCGCGCCGCCGGCCCAACGGCACTGCTGATCGCCGCGATGGTGTCGCCGGTTTGCATGTTCGCAGTTCACGCGATCCTGGCCGGTGCGGTAACGCCGAGGGACGCCCAATTCACAGGGTTAACCCGCCTTTGGCAGAAGACGATTCAGCGCGCGTGTCACAAGCTCCGATCGCTTAAGGCCGCATTGTTTTGCATAGGCGTCGGCGCGTTTCAGGAGATCGCGCTCGACGCTGAGCGCGATCACTTTGACGCCGTGCCGCCCGAGCTTCGGGCGGCCCATTGTCTTCTTTTCCGCCTTCACCTGAGCGCGCTCCGCAGCGTTCAATGGCCGAAGCTCCGATCGATGGCGGCCGTCATCGTAGTACCGAGCCACCTTCTGTTTGTCCTTTGCACTCAGCGCGTCAAAATCTTCGGCTGTCTTGAATATGGGAAAGCGGCCGGCCTGTGTCGCGGTCTTCCTTCGCATGAGAACTAAATTACATAATAATGTGAACGGGTCGTCAATGAGGGTCGGCGGGATTGGGTAATAGGTGCGCGACAATTTCGGCGACGAGTTCTGTCCCCTCCTCCGGTACTCCGGGGGAGGGCTAGGGTGGGGGCGTGTTCGCGCGAGACCGTCGTTCTACACAACCCCCACCCCAGCCCTCCCCCGGAGTACCGGAGGAGGGAGAAATGAACGCGAGCCACACGATTTTGCTGTGCCCATCAATTCGGTTGGCCCCGGGTCATGGGTGCCATGCCTCACGCTTGCGTGAGCATGTGTTCGGGACGCCTGACCAGGGAAATAGCGATCGGAAGGAAGACATGCCCACGCAAGCGTGGGACATGGCACACCGGTCGATCCGACCGGATTCACTTACTTCGCCCCATCCCGGTACCCCCGCACCGTCGGCGCGGGATCGATCACATCGGGAAATCCATCCTCATCGGTGTCTTTCAAAAATGGCAAATCCAACCCATAAGCCTCGCGGACGTTGCTCAGCGCGAACGACGTGATGCGATCGCCCTTGAACGGCGTTACCGGGCCTTCGATGCAGCCGGGGATTTTGAAGAGCCATTGCGGGTTGAAGCGCTCAAGGCCGGTGTCCATGCCGGCGACGATGAAATGCTCGCTGATTTTGCCGCTGGCGGTGAGGTCGCAGGGAAGGCGATCGGTTTGAAACAGAATTAAGTGATTGAGGAATGCGATTATTGCCACGCGGTTGTCATCGGAGAGTTTCGCGAACGCGGCACGCGAGGCGGCGGCTTCTCCGCCGTGCCGGAGAATCACTTCCTCCAGCGACAAACTCGCGCCGTCGTGGCCGTATGGAGCGGAACTGCCTACACCCCAGAGCGGGCGGGTCCGCCATTTTTTGACGATCGAGCCGTCGAATTGCACTTGATAGAAATCGGGGCCGACGTCGTGATATTTCAGATCGCTGTAGAGGCTGCGAATCGTGTAGGCGTCGCGCTTGGGGAGGGTCAGGCAGTCGCGGACGTTGCTCAGGGAAACGATGCGCCCTTCGAGCCGTTGGTGCGAATCGTTCCAAGTTGTCTGCAATTCGAAGAACCGCCGATCGCCGGTGAAGCGCTCGGTGTAATCGGCGGCCGCGGGATTGGCGGCATACAGATGCCAGTCGGGAACGTGACAGGCGGCGCATCCGATCTGCGCGAAGAGCGCCTCGCCCTGCCGCGTTTGCGGCGTCGATCTTCCGCGGGCCGGCGACGGGTGATTCAGCAGATACCACTCCGCCATGTCCAGATCGCCTTCGCTGATTTCTTCGCAATAGCCGTCGCGGTCCGGGTCATCGAGGCTGATGCCCGTCGGCCCGCGAACCGCGCCGCGATCTTTTCCCGCCGCCGTCAGGCATTGCAATTGGCCGGCATTGGAAAGGCCGGTGAAGCCCTGATCATCGGGATTGTCCAATGTCGTCGGATCAAACGCTTGCAAGCCGCTGTGAATATCCCACGCCGTTGCGGTGAAGGAGCGGAGGGTCGTCGAGACCGGCGGGCGGAATGGCATATATAAATGCCCGAACCCAAAGCACTGAAACTCCAGCGTGTATCCCGCCACGCCGGGAAATTTCAGCGAGTCGGCAAACGGAATTCGCTTTCCGTCCTTGTCCACGTAAATCGGATTGAAGACAGGATTGAGATCCGGCTTGCCGGCGCCGTTGTCATCGAAGCTGCCGTAGTCGATCACGATCGGCTCGCGGTCCGGGCCGTTCGGATAGTTGCGGATGATGCAGCGTTTTCCCTTCGCCTCGGCGAGGCTGATCCAGCCGTCGCGATTGTCGTCGGCAATCCCCATCGCCTGCAGGCGAATCTGCCAGCCGAGCATCTCGATCAGCCCCGCGCCAAACATGTGCGGCGTCTTGCGACCCTCGCCGCCGTTCTTGGCGATCACCGCCCCGCCGCCCGCGTCGCGATACGGCGTGTTATGGCAAATCGCGCACGAGCTGGCGTGCGCGCGGTCCATCATCTTGCTCGTCCCATCGGGAAGCAGCGGGCCGTCGAGCTTTCCCGCGTCGCCGTAGACTCCATCGCGCTCGCGAAACTCACGTTGCGTCAGATCGCGGCCCCATTGATAGCCCAGCCACGGATCGGCCTGTTGCAGATACATCGACCCGCCGGCTTTGGATGGATCGGTGGTATGCACGACCCGCACGCGCGGCGTCTTGATCGAAAGCCCGCTCAAATCATGCGGCAGGCGGATGGGGTCGTCCAGAGAATTGCCGGGACGCTCGGAAAGCTGGGCGAAAGCCGTTGCGCCGGGAATGAGTAATGCAACAATCGCAAAAGCAATAAAGGTTGCAGGTGTGCTGTTCCCTCCCCCGGTACTCCGTGGGAGGGTTAGGGAGGGGGCGGCGCCGCTAGTACGTGACGTAGCGTATTCTCCCTCTCCCCTGTACTCAGGGGAGAGGGCAGGGTGAGGGGAC
>DATBDZ010000351.1:0-67603 GCA_036276235.1 Humisphaera sp.
CGATGTTTGAGGGCACCACGCCGCACGCGCTGCTGATTGCGGTTCTTGGCTGCAACATCGCCTGGGGAATCGTGGACGCCGCGACGTATATCCTGGGAAACCTGATGACCCGCGGCGCTCGCGCGCGGTTGATCCTGGCAGTGAAGCAACGACCCGATGATCCGCACACGGCTGAAGTGGTCACGTCGCGGATTGATGCGCTCATCGGCGACCTGTTAACACCCGCGCAGCATCAACAATTGCATCAATGGATTCTGCAAGGCGCGGCGGACGCCGAGCCAGAGCCGACGCGGCTCAAGAAAGAAGATCTGTACACCGGATTGGCCTGTTTCCTGATCGTATTCGGCGCGGCGATCCCGGTTCTCGTGCCATTCATCTTGATTAGAAATGAAGCGGTTGCACTTCGCGTTTCGAACGGTCTGATATTGGCAATGTTATTCGGTGTGGGCTGGCGGTGGGCCAGGTTTGCGAATTTGAGCCGAGTGCGAACGGGACTGTCGTTGTTGGGATTGGGGCTCGTTTTGGTATTGATCACGATCGTGCTCGGCGGCTGAACTCCCGGTAGTGGGTCAGTTTGGGTGCCACAGGTCGGCGTACTCGCAGACCTGTGCCTTCTGGGCGAACGGAAGACACAGGTCTCGGAGTACCGCGACCTGTGGCACCCACCCAGGAATTCAGACTACCGAACTCCGGAAGTATTTCCTATGGATAATCCCTCGGACGGCCGCCCCGATACAGGACACTGGATTGTGAAGGCAATCCCCGCAATGTCCTGGCTGCGAGGGTACGAACGGCGATGGCTGCGGGTCGATTTCGCGGCCGGAATCACGCTGGCGGCGTATCTGCTGCCTGCAGGTTTGGGCGATGCATCGTTGGCGGGCTTGCCGCCCGAAGCGGGGCTGTATGCCTGCCTGTTCTCGGGGCTTGTCTTCTGGCTCTTCTGTAGCTCGCGACATAGCGCCATCACTGTCACGTCGGCGATTTCCCTCTTGCTCGGAACGACTCTGGGAACATTAGCCGGCGGCGACACTTCGCGCTTTGCCGCACTGGCCGCCTGTACCGCTGTGTTGGTCGCGGCGATGGCGTTCGCCGCCTGGCTGGTTCGCGCCGGCGTTATCGTGAACTTTATTTCTGAAACCGTGCTGGTTGGATTCAAGACCGGCGTTGCGCTGGTCCTGGCCTCAACGCAATTGCCAAAGCTTTTTGGCTTTAAGGGCGGGCATGGCAATTTCTGGGAGAATGCCGCTTACTTTTTTTCGCACCTGGGCCAAACGCACATGCTGTCTGTGATCACGGGAGTGCTCGCCCTGATCGCGCTCATCGTTGGGAAACGCTTTTGGAAGAACAAACCGGTTGCCCTGGTTGTGGTGGTGGTCGCGATCGTGGTTGCTTCGCTCACGCATCTGGAAAAACACGGCGTGAACATGCTCGGCAAAGTCCCTCAAGGATTACCCACGCCGGGTTTGCCCCAAGTCCACTCCAGCGATTTGAATTCGTTGCTGCCCTTGGCGTTGGCCTGCTTTCTCCTGGGCGCCGTGGAAACCGTCGCGATTGGCCGTATGTTCGCTTCAAAGTACGGGTATCGGCTCAATGCCAATCGAGAGTTTCTCGCACTGGCCGGCGCGAACCTTGCCGCTGGACTCGGTCAGGGCTTCCCAGTGAGCGGCGGGATGTCGCAATCCCTGGTCAACGAAAGCGGCGGCGCGCAAACACCGCTTTCCGGGCTGTTTTCGGCGCTGCTCATACTAATCGTCACCGTCTTCTTCTCCGGGCTTCTGCGCACCCTGCCCCAGCCAGTATTAGCCGCAATCGTGCTGATGGCCGTCACCGGTTTGTTCAAACTTGAGGCCTTCACGCGGCTCTGGCGCTTCAGCCGAACTGAGTTTGCCGTCGCATTTGTCGCCACGCTGGGCGTATTGAGCTCCGGAATCCTGAACGGTGTTTTGATCGGCGCGGTTCTCTCTATCATTTTGCTGCTTCGCCGCGCCTCTCGTCCGCACGTGGCGATTTTGGGACGCGTGCCCGGCACTGAACTTTACGGCGATATCGAGCGAAACCCCGAGAACGAGCTGGCAGACGATGTGCTCATCTTCCGCGTGGACTCGGCGATTCTTTATTTCAACGCCGAATTTGTACGAGAGCAGTTTCTTGCGGAACTCAATGCACAGGCGCCGGCAGTTAAGCTCGCGATCTGGTGTCTGGCAACGACGCCGCATATTGATCTTGCCGGCGCGGAGATGCTAGAGCAGCTTCACGCCGATCTGGAAGGGCGCGGCATCGCGTTACAGTTGGCCGAGGCGCGCGGGCCGCTGCGCGAAGAGCTCCATGCCGCCGGCCTGGAAAGGCATTTCGGGCCAATTCGCGAAAATGCCGCGATCGTGACAATCGTGGAGCGATGGATGTCTGCGGCGTCGGCATGACAGTCCGTCGTGAATGACGAACGGACGCTTCGACAACAAGTGGGCCGCCAAATCCCATCTACGACCAAAGTCCAATACCAATCCGTTTTCCTAACTCCTAAGTTATCCCCGCCGTCGGGCAATTGGCCCAGAGGAGTTGGCTCTCACTCGGCAAGGCTCTTTCATGGAATGTCACGAAAGCATTGGTGGAGATTTGGCTTTGCAACCGGGCGTCGGCGGGCGCAGCGCGTGTTTCCGCCTGATGCTGATTGCGGCACTCTGCCTGTTCGGCGGCGGGTGCGGGTTGGGGGAATGGGCCCGCAATGGCTTCAAGGTCGGCCCCAACTACAAACCACCTCCGGCACCAATCGCGTCGCACTGGATCGATTATCAGCCCGGCGAAGAGCAGGCGCCCCAGCAAGCCGGCGACTTGAGACAATGGTGGCATGTCTTCAATGATCCGGTTTTGAACTCGCTGGTGAGCGACGCCTACCGGCAGAATCTGACATTGCGCGCCGCCGGCGAGCGCATTGCAGAGTCACGGGCGCAGCGCGGCATCGCGGTGGGCAATCTGTTCCCGCAAACGCAGACGCTGGGCGGCTCTTACACCGCGAACAAAGCGAGCACGACCAACGCCAACGCGTTTCAACAGCAGTGGTACCAAAACGCCCAGGTCGGCTTCAACATGAACTGGGAGCTGGATTTCTGGGGAAGGTTTCGGCGGAGCATTGAGGCCGCCGACGCGTCGCTCGATGCGTCGGTCGCCGACTACGACAACCTGCTGGTCATCCTGCTGGCCGACGTCGCATCCAATTACATCCAGTATCGCACGTTCCAGGAACGCCTTGAGCTGGCGAAGGTGAACGTCCAGATTCAGGAAGAGTCGTATCAACTGGCCAGCGACAGCTTCCGGCTCGGCCGCTCGACCGAGCGCGATCCGCAGCAGGCGAGGCAGATCCTCGAGCAAACGCGTTCGGCGATTCCCACGTTGGAAGCAGGCTTGCGCCAGACCAACAACGCGCTGTGTGTGCTGCTGGGCGTTCCGCCGCAGGAGCTCGCGCAACGCCTGGGTGAAAGCGGCGCGATCCCTGTCGGCACTCCACAATTGTCAAGCGGAATACCGGCCGACTTGTTGCGGCGTCGGCCGGATGTGCGCCGGGCCGAGCGGCAGGCCGCGGCGCAAAGCGCCAATATCGGGGTCGCCAAGGCCGACTTGTATCCCCGCTTCGTGCTGCTTGGTTCGATCGGGCTGCAGGCGGCGCAAATCGGGGATATGTTCCACACGCCTGGAAGCGTCGCCGCGTCCGGCGGCCCCGCGTTCCAGTGGAATATCCTCAACTACGGCCGGATCGAAAACGCCGTTAAGGTTCAGGAAGCGGCCTTCCGTCAGTTCGTCTATCAATATCAAGACACCGTGCTCAGGGCCAACGAGGAAGCGGAAAACGCGATCATCGGATACGCCAAAGCTCAGGAGCGGGCCAAGTATCTGGGCGACAGCGTCACCGCCGCCCAGCGCGTCGTGCAGATCACTTACGACCAATATCGCCAGGGCGCGGTTGATTTTACGCCCGTGTTTATTTTTGAAGCCGCGCTGACCTCGCAGCAGGACAGTCTTGCACAGGCACAGGGCGACACCGCGTTAAACCTGGTCGATCTATTCCGCACACTGGGCGGCGGTTGGGAAGCCGGCGAGGACCCGGCCGAATACGAGGCGCCCGCGGTACCGGCGCCGACAACCCAGCGAGCCAGCACACGACCAACGACAATGCCCACGACGAGGCCGTAACAGGAATCGAGCCGCGCGGATCGGCCCGAACGGGCCGTTCGAATCGCGGCAGGAGCGTTCTATGAGATTACTCATTCAAGTTGGCATGATTGGTCTGGCAGCGACGCTGCCGCTGACGAGCGGCTGCGACAAACCGGCGGCACGCGCTGAGCCGCCGCCGCCGAAGGTTGCCGTAGCACATCCGCTCATAACCGAGATGACCAATTACGATCAGTACAACGGATGGCTCGACGCAACCGACACGGTGGAACTCCGCGCCCGTGTACGCGGACATATCCAGAAGATCCATTTCACCGACGGGCAGCTCGTCAAGAAAGGCGATCTGCTGATCGAGCTGGACCCCCGGCCATTCGAGGCGGCGGTCGCACGCCAAACCGAACAGAAGGGCATCTTCGCGTCGCAGCTCGTCGCCGCACAGAAGGAAGAGGCGCGCCTCAAGGAGTTGCAAACCCGAGGCGGCGCAAGCCAAAGCCAGGTTGACAAGGCTGAAGCCGACGCGCGTTCGCTGGACGCACAGCTCAAATCCAACGATCAGGAAATCATCCGCGCCGGGCTCGATCTGGAATACTCCAAGATCACCTCGCCGATATCGGGCCGAATCAGCCGCGCCTTACTGAGCGAAGGAAACCTCGTGAACGCGGGAGGAACCGACCCGATTTTGACGACCATTGTATCAGTCGACCCCATTCAGATTTACTTCAACGTCGATGAGCGCGCGCTCCAGCGCTTCCAGAAGGAGCGTGCGCGCGAGGGAGTGACCACCCGGCCCGGCCTTATCAAGGAATCGCAGATCAAGATCAAATTCGGCCTGGACACAGACAAGGGGTATCCGTACGAAGCCGTGCTGGATTTCGCGGACAACCAGGTGGACAAAACAACGGGCACGATTCTGGTCCGAGCCGTGATGCCTGATCCGACCGGCCGGCTGACGCCCGGCTCGCACGTGCGGATCAGGATCCCGGTCAGCGAAGAACATACGGTGGAGCTGGTCCCGGACACCGCCGTCCTCAGCGACCAGGATAAGAAATATTTGCTTGTACTCGACAGCACGAACACAGTTCAGCGTCTGGATATCAACCCTGGCAGGCTGCTTGACGACGGATCGCGCGTCGTGCTGCCTCCGGCGCAGGGCGGGAAGGCGATGTCCCCCGATGACTGGATCATCGTACAAGGGCTGCAAATGGCGCGAATCAACTACAAGGTCGATCCAGTGAAGCCGACGACTCAGCCCGCTCAGTCTCAGCCGGCCGTCGCTGGCCTGTGACCAAGAGGTAATGCTGTGATTTCTCATTTTTTCATCGACCGTCCGATCTTCGCCACGGTGCTCTCGATCGTCTTCGTGATCGTGGGCGGCGTTGCGCTGACCCAGTTGCCCATTGCGCAATATCCGGAAGTGACGCCCCCCACCGTGCAGGTGACGGCGACGTATCCCGGCGCTAATGCGAAGGTTGTTGCCGACACTGTCGCAACTCCGATCGAGCAGCAGGTGAATGGCGTCGAGCGCATGCTCTACATGAGCTCGCAGTGCACCAACGACGGTCAGATGAATCTGAACGTGACCTTCGAGTTGGGCACGAATCTGGACATGGCGCAGGTGCTGGTGCAAAACCGCGTGGCAATCGCGACCGCCAGTCTGCCAGAAGAAGTTAAAAGAATCGGCGTGACCACCAAGAAGAAATCGCCCAGCATCCTGCTGTGCGTGAACATCATCTCTCCCGATGGGCGCTACAATCAGCTTTACCTGAACAACTTTGCGACGATCAGCGTCAAGGACGATCTGGCGAGAATCAGTGGCGTGGGTGACGTGGCGTTCCTCGGACCGCGCGACTACAGCATGCGCGTCTGGCTCGACCCCAGACGCCTCGCGGACCTGGAGATGACCACCAACGACGTCATCAAGGCGATCCAGGAGCAGAATGTTCAGACGGCCGCCGGGCGCATCGGCCAGCCGCCCATTCCCAACGGCTCGGCGATTCCCTTCGATCTGCCGCTGAATACGCAGGGGCGCCTGCTCAGCGCCGAGCAATTTGAGCAAATCATCGTCAAGACTGGCGCCAAGGGGCAGAACATCTATCTCAAAGACGTTGTGCGAAAAACCGTCGACGACGCGTACGGCAACGCGATTGAGCGGGGCATTGAGCTGGGCGCAAAGAACTACGACGTGAACAGTTTTCTGGGGACCAAGGATACGCGCTACCCCGCCGCCACTTTAGCCGTCTTCCAATTGCCAGGTTCCAACGCCATTGCCACCGCCGAAAATATTAAGAAGAAGATGAAGGAGCTGAAGCTTCCGGCGGGCGTTGAGTACCGAATCGTTTATGACACTACCGTGTTTGTGCAGGAATCGATCAAGAGCGTTTATCACACACTACTTGAGGCGTTCCTTCTCGTCTTTATCGTGGTGCTGGTCTTCCTGCAAAACTGGCGCGCGACGATCATCCCGATGGTCGCCGTCCCGGTTTCTCTCATCGGCACGTTCGCGTGCATGGCGATCCTCGGCTTCTCACTGAACAATCTTTCGCTGTTCGGGCTGGTGCTGGCGATCGGAATCGTCGTGGACGATGCGATCGTGGTGGTGGAGAACATTGAGCGCCTTCTTGCGGAGGGTCTCTCGCCGCGCGATGCGGCCCGCAAGGCGATGGATGAAGTCACCGGGCCGGTCATCGCGATCGCGTTGGTGCTTTGCGCTGTCTTCGTTCCGACGGCGTTCATGGCCGGCATCAGCGGACAATTCTATCGGCAGTTCGCGCTCACGATCGCGGCATCGACGGTCATTTCGGCTTTCAATTCATTAACGCTCAGCCCCGCCCTGGGCGCACTGCTGCTCAAGGCGCACAAAAAGGATAGTCATGGTCATGCCCACGCCGCTGATGCGCTGCCGCGACTGGGCATTGCGATCATCGGCGGGTTGCTTGCGTACTTCCTTCTCGTTGGCCCGGTGGGCCACATGCTGGGATGGAACATGGGCGAGCACGGGGGCGAATCCGATGTGAGCGCGGCCAAGCTCTGGGCGTTGAGGGCAGGACTCTTCGCCATCGGCGTTGTGGTCGGCTATTTCGTCGCCAGATTTATAAACATGCTATTGGGCGGCTTTTTCAAGGGATTCAACAAGGCGTTCGACGTGGCGATCGCCGCCTACGGCAAGTCCGTCGCGGGACTGCTGCGCGTGGCCGTCATCGTGCTGCTCGTCTACGGCGGCTTGATCGTGCTGACCGTGATGGGCTTCAGCGCGATGCCCAAAGGCTTTATTCCCGAGCAGGACAAGGGGTATCTGGTGCTCAACGCGCAGCTTCCCGATGGCGCGAGCCTGGGCCGCACCGATGACGTGATTCACCGTTTGAGCGAGATTGCCCGCAAAACCGAGGGCGTCGCCTACACGATCGACCTTCCGGGTTATTCGACCCTGCTATCAACGAACATCAGCAACGTCGGCGGAATGTTCATCATTCTCGAGCCATTCGAGGACCGCGCCGGCAAACACGAGGTGAGCGCTCCGGAAATTGCCAAACGCCTGCGCGCGCAGATGAGCGAAGTGCTCGATGCCCGAGTCGGCGTCTTCGGCGCGCCGGCAGTGGACGGCCTGGGCAGCACGGGCGGCTTCAAGATGCAGGTACAGGACAAGAGCGGCGCCGGCCTGCGGAGCCTTGCGGGCGCGGTGCAGAATCTATCATTTCAGGGCATGCAGGAACCGGAGATCGCCGGTTTGTTCAGCAGCTTCAGCGTCACCCAGCCGCAGATCTTCGTCGATATCGACCGGGAAAAGGCAAAGGCGCAGGGCGTCAAACTGGACGATATCAACAAGACGCTCCAGGCGAGCCTTGGCTCGTTCTACGTCAACGACTTTACCTTCCAAAACCGCAACTGGCAGGTCAACGTGCAGGCAGACCCCGCTGCGCGCCTGCGCGTGGAGGACATCGGTGCGCTGGAAGTCCGAAATAGTGACGGAGAACGCGTGCCGCTGCTCACGCTGGTCAACATCCACAACGACAGCGGGCCTGCCGTCGTCAATCACTACCAATCTCTGCCCTCCGCGGAGATCAACGGCAACCCGGCGCCCGGCGTCAGCTCCGGCCAGAGCATCGCGGTTATGGATCGCCTGGGCCACGACCAGCTTCCGACAACAATGGGCTATGAATGGACCGAACTGACGCTCCAGCAGCTTCTTGCTGAGAAGGATGTGCTGACCAAGCTGGTGTTCCCGCTTGCCGTTGTCTTCGTCTTTCTCGTGCTGGCGGCGCAATACGAAAGCTGGTCGCTGCCGCTGTCAATCATCCTCATCGTTCCCATGTGCATCCTGGCGGCGGTCGTGGGGCTGATGATCGACCGGTTGGATGTCAACATCTTTACCCAAATCGGATTGATCGTTCTGATCGGTCTGGCAGCCAAGAACGCGATCCTGATCGTCGAGGTTGCCAAGCAGCTCGAAGACCAGGGCAAGCCGCGCTTTGAGGCGACCGTGGAAGCCTGCCGTCTGCGCTTGCGGCCAATTCTAATGACCTCATTCGCCTTCATTCTCGGCGTGGTGCCGCTCGTGCTGGCCAAAGGCGCCGGCGCGGAGATGCGCCACACGTTGGGGGTGGCGGTGTTCAGTGGCATGCTCGGGGTGACGGTCTTCGGCATCTTTTTTACGCCGGTCTTCTATTCGGTGATCCGCTGGTTCGCGACCCGCAATAAGACCGTCGAACCCGCCGGCCAACTTGCCGAACCCACCGACGCCGAAGCAGTAGCGGTGGAGGTCTAGTCATTCGTAGCGCCAGCACATGGCCGCAACTTCCTGTTAACACTTATGGTGAAGCGAATTGATTGGGCTCGCGCAAATACTCTTCAGCAGACCGCTGTTGATTGCCGCCTTTGTGGTGGTGATTAGTACCACGCGCCTCTTTGCAGCCGAGCCAATCTCTCATCCCTCCACACAGAATTCCGCCAAATCTGAAAATCAAGAACACGGCCTCCCCCGCAAGGCTGTCGAACTGGGTCGGGTCCTTGGCCTCCCGATCACCAATTCGATGGTCGTCACGTGGATCGCGGCGGTGGGCCTTATCGCGCTCGCACAGGCGGGCACGCGCAAGATGCAGATGGTGCCCGGCGGCCTGCAAAACTTCATCGAGTGGATGGTCGAAAGCCTGCGCGGATTTCTCGAAGGGATCATCGGCAGCCATCTGGTAGACCGCACCTTCTGGTACTTCGCGTCCGTCTTCATCTTCATTTTATTCGCGAACTGGGCGGGCCTGATTCCCGGGGTGGGCACGATTGGCTGGGGATATCAAACCGAGCACGGATTTCACATCGATCGGCCACTATTTCGCGGAGCCAACGCGGATCTCAATTTGACGTTGGCGATGGCCCTGGTCTTCTTCGCAGCTTGGCTCGTCTGGTCAGTCCGGGAAGTCGGAGTGGCCGGCGCCTTCAAGGAGCTTTTCGCTCCCAAGGGTGAAAGCGCGGGCTTGATGAAGATTTTGATGATCGTGGTTTTTTTCGCGGTCGGATGCCTGGAGATCATCTCAATTCTCTTCCGGCCCGTCTCGCTGAGCTTTCGTCTCTACGGCAACACGTTCGCCGGCGAGAACATGCTGGAAACCATGGGCCGCCTCGTGCCCGGATTGGGGTGGCTCTTACCCGTCCCATTTTATTTGCTGGAATTGTTGGTGGGTCTTGTTCAGGCAATGGTGTTCATGCTGCTGACGGCGGTTTTCACGCTGCTGATGTGCCAGCATGAGCAGGCCCCCGCCGCCGCGCCCCAGACGACTGCTGCCGATGAAAGGTAGAACTTTATGGCATTGCAAATGCTTGCGGAACTCAGCGGAAATCTTCATGTGGGATTGGCCGCGCTGGGGGCGGCGTTGAGCGTCGGCCTGATCGGAATGAAGGCTTCCGACGCCGTCGGCCGCAATCCCGGTGCTGCCACCAAAGTGCTGGTGCAGTCGATCCTGGCGATCGCGTTTGCTGAAGCGATTGTCTTCTATGCGCTGTTCCTTGTGCGATAGAGCCGGCGACGGGGCGCAGCTATGTGTTGCGCGCCGATGCGGCAGGAGTGCGCAACCATGAATACTCATGTTTTCCTGGCCGAGGCGAGCCAAGAGGGACAGATCCAGCAGATTGCCCGCTCTTTCGGCGTCGATTGGATTCATCTGATCGCCCAGGCCATTAGCTTCGGCATCGTCTGCGCGCTGCTCTACCGGTTCGCCTATCACCCGGTGCTGGCGATGCTCGCTGACCGTCGTCAGAAAATCGCCGACGGCC
This sequence comes from Humisphaera sp., assembly GCA_036276235.1. Lineage (GTDB taxonomy): Bacteria > Planctomycetota > Phycisphaerae > Tepidisphaerales > Tepidisphaeraceae > JANWHF01. The sequence goes on from DATBDZ010000351.1 coordinate 10,426, forward strand.
TTGCCAACGCCGAGAAGATTAAAGCCGAGCTCGCGAAGGCGGAAATTCAGCGACAGGAAATGCTTCAAAAAGCCGGGGAGGAGGCGGACAAGCTGATCGCCGATGCTCATGTGGCCGCCGCTCGCGTTCAGGAGCGCGAGACCAAACAAGCGATGGCCGCCGCCGAGCAAATCATGGTGAAGGCGCACGAGGCGGCGGAACTGGAGCATGATCGCATGCTCGTCGCACTTAAGCGGGAAGTTGGCCGCCTGGTCGTGCAGACCACCTCGGCGGTCACCGGCAAAATTCTGACAGCCGAAGACCAGCAGCGGCTTGCTGAAGAAACGGTCAAACAAGTCACCGTCTGACAAGCCCCTGAAAAGTGAACCGCCATGAAAACCACCCGAAAAATCAGGCGCGATGCACAGCGGCTGTTTCAGCTTTGCATGGTGGACGGGCATGTCGATGCGACCCGCACGAAGGACCTCGTCTGGCGGATCGGGCAATCCAGATTTCGCAGCCGCCTGCCGGTGCTCGCTGAATTTCGGCGGCGGCTGGCGCTTTACACCACGGCGCACTCGGCCACGGTACAAAGCGCCGCGCCGCTGCATCCGGATTTGTCGGCGGGTGTGCAAGCCGCCTTGTCGCAGGCTTACGGACCGCAGCTATCGATCTCCTTCACGCACAACCGCGAACTGCTGGGCGGAGTGCGCATCAAGGTGGGCAGCGACGTCTATGACGGCAGCATCCAGGCCCGGTTGAACGCATTGAACGAAAGCTTTTAAGAGCCACTTATGCCCACTTTATTGGAAGAAATCGAAAGCCAGATCGACCAGGTCCGCCAATCGACGATCAAGCAAAACGTCGGCGTCATCCGCGAGATCGGCGACGGCGTCGCCCGCATTGAAGGCCTCAGCGATGCCATGCTGAATGAGATGCTGGATCTGGGCCATGGCGTCACCGGCCTGGCGCTCAACCTGGAAGAAACCGAAGTCGCCGCCATCATTCTCGGCGATTACACCGAACTTGAGGAAGGCGGCGAAGTTCGCGCCACTGGCAAGCTGCTACAGGTGCCCGTCGGAAAGGCGCTGCTTGGGCGCGTGGTCAACACGCTGGGACAGCCGGTTGACGGCAAGGGCGCGATTAAGAGCGATGTTGCTTATCCCGTCGAAAAACTTGCCCCGGGAATCATCCGCCGCCAGTCGGTGAGCCAGCCGGTGCAGACCGGCATCATGCCGATTGATGCGATGATCCCCATCGGCCGCGGGCAGCGCGAGCTGATCATCGGCGACCGATCCACCGGCAAAACAACAATCTGCATCGACACGATCATCAGCCAGGCGCGCCTGAACAAGGCGGCGGAGGAAGCCGGCGACAAGAACTATCGCCCCCTCTATTGCATCTACGTCGCCATCGGGCAGAAGCAATCGAACGTCGCGCGGGTCATCGCGATTCTCGAGGAAGCCGGCGCGATGCAGTACACGATCATCGTCGCCGCCACCGCTTCGGATTCCGCGACGAATCAGTACCTCGCGCCGTTTGCCGGCGCGGCCATGGGCGAGTGGTTCATGGACAACGGCATGGACGCGCTGATCGTCTACGATGACTTGTCGAAGCACGCCGTCGCCTATCGGCAGGTTTCTCTTGTACTCAAACGGCCGTCCGGGCGCGAGGCATTTCCGGGCGATGTGTTTTATCTCCACAGCCGTTTGCTCGAACGGGCGGCGCGCGTGGGTGAAAAATATGGAAATGGATCGCTCACCGCGCTGCCCATTATCGAAACGCAGGCCGGCGACGTGTCGGCTTACATCCCCACCAACGTAATCTCCATCACGGATGGGCAGATCTATCTTGAGTCGGATCTGTTTTATCAGGGTGTGCGACCCGCGATCTCGGTCGGACTTTCCGTCTCGCGGGTTGGCTCGGCCGCACAAACGAAAGCGATGAAACAGGTCGCCGGCCAGCTCAAAGGAGAGCTGGCGCAGTTCCGCGAGCTGGCGGCGTTCGCGCAATTCGGGTCTGACCTCGACGCCAAAACCCAGGCGCAAATCGATCGCGGCAAGCGCATCATCGAGATCTTCAAGCAGCCGCAATACCAACCCATTCCCGGCGAAGTGCAGGTGGCGGTCATCTGGGCTGTGCAGAACAAGTACGTTGACGATGTGCCCGTCGAACGCGTCAAGGAATTTCAGATCGAGTGGACGGAGTTTTTGACGACGCGCAAGTCCGAGCTTCTTGGAAAAATCGCCGCCGAGAAGACGATCAGCGATGCCCTGAAAGCGGAGCTGAAGGCGGCAGCGGATGAGTTCAAGAAGATCTGGAAGTAAACCATGTTGAGCGTTCGCGACATTCGCAGGCGCATCCGATCGATCCGCAGCACCGCGCAGATCACCAAGGCGATGCAGATGGTCGCCGCCTCGAAAATGCGCAAGGCGCAGCAGGCGGCTCTGGCCGGGCGGCCGTTCGTTCAACTCCTGTACCGAATGCAGCGAAAGGCCACGACGCAGGCAATCGATTTTGTCCATCCCCTGCTTGAGGCGCGGCCTGTCCGCAAGCGCGCGGTCATCCTCATCAGCACCGATAAAGGCCTCTGCGGAGGGCTCAACAGCAATCTGTTTCGCATGGCGGCGGACTTTGATACGGCATCCACCGTCTTCATCGTCGCCGGCCGCAAGGCGGCACAATTTGTCGCGCGGACGCGGCGGAATCTCGCCGCGGAGTTCACCTACTCAGATACGCCGCGCTTTGCCGAGGCTAGCGCGATTGCTTCGATGGCCCGCGACATGTTCCTCAAAGGTGAAGTGGACGAAGTCCGAATCGTCGCCACGCGATTTATTAACACGCTCACGCAACGACCTGTCACCATCGAGTACCTGCCCGTCGGCGAAATCGCCAGCATGAAACTCGAAGGCGCGGAATCCGAGGAACAGTTGGCGGCCAACACCACGCAGTTTCAATTTGAGCCGGATGCCAAATCGGTGCTGGGATATCTGATTCCCCACTACCTCAACGTCTATCTCTTTCAGGTGCTGCTCAACGCCAAGGCCAGCGAGCAAAGCGCCCGGATGGTGTCGATGAAAAACGCCACCGACAATGCTCAGGGCCTGATCAAGGACCTGACCCTCGAATACAACAAATTGCGCCAGGGCAACATCACCCGGGAGTTGCTGGATATTGCCGGCGGCAAAGCCGGGTCGGAGTAGATGTCAACGCAGATCGACGTTTTGAACTGGACGTGAAGCATGAATACGGGAACGATTGTTCAGGTGATCGGGCCGGTGGTGGATGTGGTGTTCGCCAAGGGTCTGCCGCGCATCTACAACGCGCTGACGGTCGAGTACGAGGCCCAGAGCCAACCCGTGAAGCTCACGCTCGAAGTGCAGCAGCATCTGGGGGACAACTGCGTCCGCACCATCTCCATGTCCGCCACCGAAGGCCTCAAGCGCGGCTACAAAGCCGTCGATACCGGCAAGCCGATTTCGATGCCTGTTGGTGAAGGCGTTATGGGCCGCGTGTTTGATGTGACCGGCAATCCGGTTGACGAGCGCGGGCCGGTGAAGGCGGAAAAATATTATCCGATCCACCGCGCCGCCCCGTCGCTGGTTGATCAATCCACTTCCCCGCAACTGCTCCCAACCGGCATCAAAGTGATCGATCTGGTCTGCCCATTCCTCAAGGGAGGAAAAGTCGGCGCATTCGGTGGCGCGGGCGTCGGCAAGACCGTCGTCATCATGGAATTGATCAACAACATCGCCAAGCTGCACGGCGGCGTATCGGTCTTCGCCGGAGTCGGGGAACGCACGCGCGAAGGAAATGATCTCTATCGCGAAATGTCCGAAGCCGGCGTCATCAACCAGGATGATCTTGGCGCGTCCAAGATCGCGCTGGTCTACGGACAGATGAACGAGCCGCCGGGTGCACGCCTGCGCGTCGCCCTGGCGGGACTGGCCATTACCGAATACTTCCGCGACGAGAAAAACCAGGACGTGCTGCTCTTTATCGACAACATCTTCCGTTTCTCGCAGGCGGGTTCGGAGGTGTCGGCGCTGCTTGGCCGCGCGGCCAGCGCCGTCGGCTATCAGCCGACGCTCGCCGCCGAGATGGGCGCGCTCCAGGAACGAATTACCTCCACCAAGAAGGGCTCGATCACCTCATTCCAGGCGATATACGTGCCCGCCGATGACCTGACCGATCCCGCCCCCGCCACGACCTTCGCGCATCTGGATGCGACGATTGTGCTGGAGCGATCGATCGCGGAACTGGGCATTTATCCGGCGGTCGATCCGCTGGCCTCCACCTCGCGCTCGCTCGCCCCCGACATCGTCGGCCAGGAACATTACGACGTAGCGCGCGGCGTGCAAAAAGTCCTTCAGCGATACAAGGATCTCCAGGACATCATTGCGATTCTCGGAATGGACGAGCTTTCGCCCGAGGACAAGCTCACCGTCTTCCGGGCCCGCAAGATTCAGCGATTCCTCAGTCAGCCGTTCAGCGTCGCCCAGGTCTTCACCGGGCACGAGGGCAAGCAGGTTCCGGTGGCCGACACGGTTCGCGGATTCAAGGAAATCCTCGACGGCAAGCATGACAATGTCCCCGAAGGCAACTTCTACATGAAGGGCGGCATCGAGGAAATCGCGCAGAACTAAACGGTCCCGCATGGAAAATACACTTCATCTGCAAATCGTCACGCCCGAGGCAATCGTCCTTTCCGAGGACGTGGAAATGGTCACGCTGCCCGCTGTCCTGGGACAGATCGGCATCCTCCCTCAGCACGTGCCGCTCATGACGGAAATGGTCCCCGGCGAAGCCATCGTGCGCAAAGGCGGAAAGGACCAATTCCTCGCGGTCGGCGAAGGCCTGATCGAAATCACCGGCGATCACGTGGCGATCCTGACCGATATGGCGATCGACGCCGAGCAAATCGACGAAGCCAAAGTCGAAGAGGCGCGCCAGCGTGCCGCGGCAAGACTTCTGGAAAAGCTTTCCTCCGAAGAGGTCGCGGCCGTCAACGCTTCCCTGGCAAGATCACTTGCACAATTGAACGTCAAGCGGCGAAGGCACTCCTGAGCGTGATCATTTCTTATCCGGCTCTGGCTTGTCGGCGTCGGCCGCGTCTGTCGTTACCGGGTCCCAGCCGGTATCTGGGTCAAAGGATTCCATCGCCTTGGCGAGCTTTTCGGTGTCCGGGCCAAGATCCTTTTGATAGACGATGCCCAGTCGGTTTGTGATGAAGGTCATGATTCCGGAGTTGCCGTAATCCGCGGGGTAGGCCACCACCCCGAAGCCGGCGATTAGTTTGCCATTGGCCATGTAGTCCATCGCGCCACCGGGCGCGTTGGGACCCTGCGATTTGAGCATCCGGTAGTAATAGCCGTGATACGGACGAGGCTCACCGGACGCGGACTGCGTCGACGAATAGCCCTGCTCGACGGCCTCGGCGACCAGCGGCCCGAGTGGGCTGGCGGGTTCGCCGTCGGCGGTTTGCCAATACAGTCCATTCTTTTGCCCCGCATCGCTCATGAATTTCTGGGCATACTCCGGCGTCCCGCCCGCGGTGCTTTTAGCCGCCGTGTAATCGCGCTGCGCATCGACGATCGCCTGGCAGACTTTAATCACGTCCAGCTCATTTCGACCGACTCGGCGGTTGATCAGCTCCTCCTTGCCCGCTGCCGTGTCGAAATGCCATTTCCCCTTTTCATCTTTCACAAGGGGGATCGGCATGGGCCAGTCATTGTCGCCGACGACAAGCGTGTAGTGATCGTCGCCTTCGGTATCAAAATGATGCTGCTGGGCGTACGCCTTGAGGAATGTTTCGGCGGAGTTGCGGTCGGCGACTGCATCGCCGGAAGCCAGAAGTTCATCGGCGTCCGGGCCGAGAATGTCTTTGTACTGATCCCGCAACTGCATGCTCAGCGCCTGGACCAGCGCGTCGGCGGCCACGTAGGGTGAATCAAATGTTCGCTGCTCCTGCGGCGGCTGCTGCGGCGCACAGCCGGATCCGATCAACAGCACCGCCGCCAGCAAAATAACCAGTGAGCCACATCCGCGAGTGATGGAATATCGCATGGAATCATCCTTGCAAACGATCGTCTGAAAAGTGCCTGACAACATTCGCGGCTCGGCCACTGAGGAGTTGTTGGGGCAGAGCCTGACAAAAATATCAACCTCAAATCAACGGCGTCCGCCCCCGGCTCGTCCGCCGCCTCCCGAGCGGCCCGCCGGGGCAGAGCGCGGCGCGCTACTCGTCGAACGGCTGGTCTGCCCGCGCTGGCTTGCGGCGCGAGTGGAATTTCCGTTCGAGCTGGCTCCGCTCAACGCGCCCGATCCGGAGGAACGATTCGCGCCGGCGGTTGAGCGGTTCCCCGCGGTGGCTCCGCTGCCCCCGCTGCCAGCACGATTCTGAGCGCCGGCAGTGGCGCGATTGTCTACGCCGGTCCCGGGGCGATTGCCGGCGTTTCCCGCACCCGCTCGGTCGGCGGCGGAGACTTGATTGCGATAGTTGCCGGCACCATTGCGCGAGATATCCTGCTGGCCGGCGGAGGCGCGGCCGCGGTATGAATCGCGGGCGCTTGCCGCCTGCTGGGCCGACTGCCCGCCGAATTTCTGCGCGTCTCGATTGCTGGCATAAGGGACGCCGTTTCGGTGCGCCGGATCGTGCTGAAATTTGCCTTGGCCACTTTGCCGGTTCGTTTGCCGGCCGTCCCGGTTGGTTTGCCGATCGCCCTGCCGATTGTCCATGTTGGCCTTGTATTTATCTCGATCGATGTTGGTGTTGATGTTGGTGTTGCGGTTCACGTCAATGTCGACGTCGTTCCCGCCCCAGTTGCAGCCGCCCCAGGCATAGCCCCACGCCGCCCCCACGGCCAGGCCGACCCCAAACGAGAGCGCCGCCGTCCCTGCAACATAACCCGGCGGATAATAGTACGCGGGCGGATATGAGGGATACGGCCAGGTTCCGTACACGACCGTCGGGTTATACGTCGGCACGTAAACCACCTGCGGGCTGGCTGATTCGATGCGAATGACTTGCGCCGGCGCCGGCGTAACCTGCTCCGCCGCCACCGCCGGCTGCGTTGCCGTATAGGATTCGACAATCACCTTTTGCTGCTCATTGGTCTGCAAGTTTCCCTGGGCCTTGGCCTTGGCGCGCAATTGCTGGACGGTATTCATCACGTCGGCCTGCTGGCCGATGAACGCGTCTCCCAGCTTGATCGTCCAATCGAGCTTTTCGCTCATCATCGCCAGCACCGATGGGAAATTCACCAGTGATTTGGTCGAAGGATCCCAATCCTTTTTCTCCAATGCCGCCGTCAATTGTGCGCCCTTCAGATCCTTGTACTCCTTGGCGAAGCGATCGGCCTGAATGATTTCCACCGGGTAGGTCGAGGCCATCAGGACCTGGCTGAGCACCGGATCGGGATATAGCGCGATCGGCGCTACGATCTGATCAAGTTCTTCCTGCTTGAGCGGTGGCTTATCCGGGACGGCAGGCTTGGTCTGCGCCGAAGCAGACGCCGTCTGCGCCTGCGCAGACGCTGCCGGCAGCGCCGCGACTGCCAGCGCGGCAAAGCAAACTCCTCCAGCCCGAATCGACCGCCAGAGATTGAACATGAGCGTGGCTCCATTTCCCGCAGAGCGCAAAGAGGACCCGACTTCTGATCCTTAAATCATTGTTCAGTACGGCGAGATTGCCGCTATTGGCCTTTGGTCTAATATGCGGCGGCGTGTCCGCGGTGTATGGTCGGGAAGGGGAACATTACGCCAGCCCATTCTGCCGCGATGTGCTTGCAGGTTATACTGATGCAGGTCTGCGGGCGGAGACCTGCGATGCCCGGCCCGGGTGGTGCCGTGAACGCGCTTTGCAGCAAAAACGAGTGAAATGGCCGTCCTGTCTTCCCACAGCTCGCCTGCAAACGGATTCGACGACCACCCCGTTGTGCTGCTGGTGGATGATCAGGCGATTGTCGTCGCCGCCATCCAGCGCCAGTTAGCGGCCGAGCAGGACATTGAATTCCACGCCTGCACCAATCCCGCGGCGGCGGTTGAAACCGCGGCGCGCCTAGCGCCCTCGGTCATCCTTCAAGATTTGGTGATGCCGGATGTCGATGGTCTGGACCTGATCACTTCCTATCGGAATCATGCGGCGACGAGGCAGACACCCCTGATCGTCCTCAGCTCACAGGAGGAGGCCAAGACCAAAGCCGAAGCATTCCGGCGCGGGGCCAATGACTATCTCGTGAAACTTCCCCAGCCCGTCGAGCTGATTGCAAGAATCCGATATCACTCGCGAGCCTACCGCCTGCTCTTGCAGGCCGAGGCCCTGCACGAGGCAGAGAAGCAGCGGCTCATCCACGCCCGCCAAAAGGACGCCCTGCGAGCGCGAAACACGCTCATCTTCGGCCTGGCCAAACTCGCCGAAAGCCGAGATAGCGATACCGGCGACCACCTCGAACGCATCGCGGCTTACTGCCGCGTCCTCGCCGAGCAACTGCGTGCCTCCATTCCCGGCCTCACCGACGACTGGATCCACAACCTTCAACTGGCGTCCTCACTGCACGACATCGGCAAAGTCGGCATCCCCGATCAAGTGCTGCTCAAAGCCGGCCCACTCACGCCGGACGAGCGAGAAATTATCCAGCGTCATCCGAGCATCGGCGCCGATGCCCTTGGCGCCATTCTCGAGCGAGACTCTAGCGACGAGCTGCTAAAAATGGCCCGCAACATCGCCGCCTCCCACCACGAGCGCTGGGACGGCCGCGGGTATCCTGCAGGCCTTCAAGGTGAAGCGATCCCCCTTGAGGCAAGAGTCGTGAGCGTGGCCGACGTCTACGACGCCCTCACCTCCGCCCGCGTCTACAAGGCTGCCCTGCCGCACGAAGACGCTATGAAGATCATCTATGCTGGACGAAGCTCGCAGTTTGATCCGATGGTGGTGAACGCGTTGCTGGAATCGGAGGTGGTATTCCGCCAGGCGGGTTTGCTGCTGCACGCCGCCAAAGATGGAAGTTCAACAGCAGGTAGTGGGTAAGGTTGAATCGTCTTGGGTGCCGCCGGTGCTCCGTCGTGTTACTCCGAGCCGTCATCCAGCTGCGCCGCGCACCCAATGCACGAAAACGGCGGGCCGGGTGCCACAGGTCGCGGTACTCCGAGACCTGTGTTTTTGCCCCGCCAAGAGGCACAGGTCTGCGAGTACGCCGACCTGTGGCACCCGAACGGACACACGACCCGTCGCTGGAGAGTTCCGACCAGCCGATTAGTCAGCCCGGGAGTTTCTCCTAGTGCAACGTCTACTTTTGCACAGGCGATCCGGATTCAATCGCCGCGATGAGGTCCTCAAATTCAAACGATCCATCGAGACGTTCATCGTTAATGAAGAACGTCGGCGTTCCGTTGACGCCGCTGCGTACGCCGCCCATGAAATCCTCCTTGACGCGCGGCATGAACTCCTCGCCTTCCAGCGCACGACTGAGCGCATTAGAAGGCAAGCCCAGGCTCTCGCCTAGCTCAAGCAGAAATGGGACGCTCAGTGCCGCCTGATTCTCGAAGATCGCATCGTGCATCTCCCAAAATCGCCCTTGTGTCGCCGCGAATTCCGCCGCCTCCGCGGCACTCTCCGCATTAGGGTGAACTTCATTCAGCGGAAAATTGCGAAAGACAAAACAGAGCCGCTTGCCGAAATGCTTCTGCACGCGCTTGACGATCGGGTAGGCGTGTCCGCAGTGCGGGCACTCATAGTCGCCATATTCGACCAGAACAATCGGCGCCTGAGGGTCGCCGGCCACATGATCCGCCGACGTCACTGGTATCTTTAATTTCGCAGCCATGGCAACTCCTCATGATTTTGGGAGATCTTCCAGCGCCTGGAGGATTCCATCCGCGCCGGGGTTGATCGAAACCGGAGAACGGTAGCTCCAGACGATCATTCCCTTTTTATCGATGACAAACAGGGCGCGCTCCGCGCAGCCGTCTTCTGCCCGATAGGCCCCATAGAGTTTTGCGACGGCGCCCTTAGGCTCGAAATCAGCCAGCAGCGGAAAATGAAGATGCCGCCTCTGAGAAAATTCGGCGTGACACCAGACGCCATCCACCGAGATCCCCAAAAGCTCCGCGTCGAACTTGTGGAACTCCGGAAGAATCTCGTTGTACAGGGCCATCTGATCGCCGCACACCGGGCTGAAGTCGGCCGGGTAAAACGCCAGGATCACGGGCCGCCCGCGCAGTTCGCTGAGCGAGAGCTTCTGATCTGGCGTGACGTGCAACGTGAAGTCCGGAGCAGGCGCTTTGGGCGGTAATATCTCAGCCATATCGATCTCCATATCTGAACCGCTCATCAACTTGCAATGGCAATTCCGCTCAGCGGCGCAGTCCGATCAATCATAGACGCATGCCATCGCGCATGGTATCCCACTGCCCATGCAAGTCTCATTGACGGGAAAAACGGCGATCATCACCGGCGCGGCATCCGGAATCGGACTCGCAACCGCGCTGAGCTTTGTCGACTCAGAAGCGCATGGCGTTGTTGCCGTGGACATCGCCCATGAGCCACCTCCGGCGCTGATGCCGGCGGCGGCGTCCGGACGGCTCAAGTATATTTCCGGCGATGTGCGAGAGGAGGAAACCGCCAAGCGCTTCACGCAAACTGCGCTCGACTCATTCGGCCGCATCGACATCCTCGTCAACAACGCCGCCATCAGCGTCGTCAAGGCGATCCACGAGCATACGCCGGCCGAATGGGATGATGTCATGAACACGAACGTGAAGGCCCTTTACTGGGCCGCGCGGCATGTCATTCCAGTGATGATTCGGCAAAAGACCGGCGTCATTCTCAACACCGGCTCCATCTCCGGCGTCGCGGGAATTCCCGCTCAAGGCGCGTACGCCGCCTCCAAAGGCGCGCTGCACCAGATGACCCGCCAGATGGCGATCGAATACGCGCCGCACGGCATCCGCGTCAACGCGATCTGTTGCGGCACAGTCGATACGCCAATCGTCCACCGCTCCGCCGCCGCCTCGGGAAACGCCGACCGCTTTTGGGCGATGCTGCGCGACAACCACCCGATCGGCAGAATCGCCTCGCCCCAGGAAGTGGCGACATTTTTCACCTACATGGCCAGCGACCTGGCCAGCTTCTTCACCGGCTCCACCATCATGATGGACGGCGGCTACACCGCCCGGTAACTATTCTGCTTCGCAGGGTCGCCTGGAGCTTGAGGACCTCTCGTGCGGCACGGGTTTTCAACCCGTGCGGGCGGCGCAGAAACCGCAGGAATTGTTGTTTTCGCACTCTTTCGCATTCTGTACATCCCACGCACGGGTTATAAACCCGTGCCACAGCCCAAGATGCTCAAGCTTTAGTGTTCGCAGGACAGCCAATGAGACCAAGTGCATTCCTATCAATCGCGCTGATTCAATTTATTTGCTTCGCCCACACCAAAGCAGAGCTTACCGAGATACACGTAGACCTTCGGCAACCCGGCCACGCGGTCAGCCGCTGTCTGACCGGTTCATGCATCGAAGACGTCAACCACGAAATCTACGGCGGCATCTACAGCCAGATGATCTTCGGCGAAAGCTTTCAGGAGCCGCCGATGTCGCAGCCGGTGAAGGGAATGATCGCTTACGACGGCTCATGGAAAGTAATCTCCGACGGCGTCGTCGACGGCGGCGGCGGGCCGGGGCCCAAGTTGTTGAGCGATACGATTCCAATCACAGCCGGCGAGGTCGGCATCGAACTCTTTCTGCCGGGTAATGCCGCTGGAAATGCGGGGGTTATCGTCAGGGCCAGCGGCGCGGCCGCAGGCGCGGACAACTTCGACGGCTACGAAATCTCCGTCGATGTTGCCCGAAAAATGCTTCGGCTCGGCCGCCATCATCATGACTTCAAGCTTCTCAAGGAAGTGCCGTGCGATGTCAGCCCGGATCGCTGGATCACCCTCAACGCGAAAATGACGGAGCGAACCATCGAGATATCCGTGGACGGCAAGCGCGTGCTGGAAGCCGAAGACCCGCGGCCGCTCGGCGCTGGCACCGTCGGCCTGCGGCAATGGCAGCGCCCGGCGCGCTATCGAAACCTATGGATGGCAAGCGCTGACGTGCACACGGTTATTCCATTCGAGCCGTCGCCGCCCTCGCCCATCGCCGTCAGCGGGATGTGGCGGCCGGTGCAAACCGGAACCGCGAATCTGGCCGCACTCATCGAAGCCGCACAACCCTTCATCGGCACCCAAAGCCAGCGCATCACCTTCATTCATGGAACTGGCGACGCTGGTATTGAAAACCGCGGGCTCAATCGCCAGGGGATGAACTTTGTCAAAGGCCAGCCTTACGAGGGCTACATCTGGGTACGCGCCCAGCAAGCGACGAAATTTTTCGTTGGCCTGGAAAGTACCTACGGATCGAGACGCTACGCTCAGGCGTCGCTCTCTGCCCAAGGCGGCGACACATGGCGGCGATATGATTTTTCCCTGACCCCTGACACCGCCGACACGTCCGGGAGATTTGTGATCTCGCTAGCCTCGCCCGGTTCGATCGTTGTGGGCCACGCCTTTTTGCAGCCGGGACTGTGGGGCCGCTACAAGGCATTGCCGCTTCGGCGGGATGTCGTCGAAGGCTTGATCGCCCAAGGCGTCACCGTCATGCGATACGGCGGCTCCATGGTCAACGCGCCGGAGTATCGCTGGAAAAAGATGATCGGCCCGCGCGATCGCCGACCTCCTTACAAGGGCACGTGGTATCCCTACTCCAGCAACGGCTGGGGCATCGTCGATTTTCTGGATCTGTGCGAAGCTGCCGGATTTGTCGGGATTCCTGATCTCAACGTCAATGAATCTCCGCAGGATTTGGCCGACTTCATCGAGTACGCAAACGGCCCGCCAAGCAGCACATGGGGCCAGCGCCGCGCCGCCGACGGCCATCCCGAATCCTACAAGCTGCGCTACATCGAACTCGGCAACGAGGAACGCGTGGATGATGCCTACTACCAAAAATTCGCGGCGATCGCGCAAGCCATCTGGGCCAAAGACCCGGACATAACGCTGGTCGTCGGCGATTTCGCCTATGACCGCCCCATTACCGACCCAATGCGGTTCTCCGGCGCAGCCTCCAGAATCACAACCCTTTCCGCCCATCGCAAGATTCTGGAACTGGCGGCTCAGCACAATCGTGAGGTTTGGTTTGACGTGCATCTGTGGACCGAAGGCCCCGCAATTTCACCATCGGTTGAAGCGCTCCCCACCTACATCGACGCTCTGGACACGCTGGCTGCCGGCGCGCGGCACCGGGTTGTCGTCTTTGAGCTCAACGCCAATAACCATTCGCAGAAGCGCGCGCTGGCCAACGCCGCCGCCATCGGCAGAGCCCAGCGCGACGGCCGCCTTCCGATCATCACTTCCGCCAACGCCCTGCAAGTGGACCACCAAAACGACAACGGCTGGGATCAGGGCCTGCTTTTCCTGAATAACGCCGCGACATGGTCTCAGCCGCCCGGCGATTTAATGCGGATGATCTCAAACTCGTATCAGCCAACGATCCTTGACGTGCAGCTTTCAAACCCAGACCCGCAGTTAGACGTCACCGCTGTGGTTAGCGAAGACCGCCGTATCGTTATTCTGCGCGTAGTGAACTTGAGCACCTCGCCCCACCCCTGCCAAATCCAACTCGAAGGCTTCACCCCGATCAACCCCGACGCGCAGGCGACGGAATTGGCCGCCGGCCTTGACGCGACGAATACTGTGGACATGCCCGACCAAGTAAAGCCGCGCGTTTTTCAGTGGAAGCACGAACTGAACGGAACCGCCGCTGCCCGATACACATTTCCGCCGACGTCATTCACCGTGCTGCGGATAGAATGAGCGCGAACTCAATACGCGATTATCGCGCGGAAGATTGTGGCGGATACCGGCCCGCAATCCTCTCGGTGGAGCAGACATTCTTATCTGTCATCGAATCCGTGAGTGGAGGACATTCTTGTCCCTCCCGAACGGATTCGAGTCTGCTCGGATGGCAAGAATGCCACCACTCCCAGACTCGATGGCAGACAAGAATGTCTGCCCCACCAGATTAAGTATGCCACCACTCTCAGACTCGATGGCAGACAGGAATGTCTGCCCCACCAAAACCCGGAGTTAGCCTGCCTGTTGACTTTCTCCTGCTTCCCGCCGACCAATAATGGGTAATGCGTAATCTCACTCCCAAACAGATCGTCGAGGAACTGGATCGGTACATCATTGGGCAAAACGACGCCAAGCGGGCGGTGGCCGTGGCGGTGCGGAATCGCTGGCGGCGGCAGCAGCTTGCCGAGAACCTGCGCCAGGATGTCGCGCCCAAAAATATCCTCATGATCGGGCCGACCGGCGTCGGGAAAACTGAGATCGCGCGGCGGCTGGCCAATCTCACCGGCGCGCCTTTCATCAAAGTCGAAGCCACCAAGTACACCGAAGTCGGCTATCACGGGCGCGATGTCGAATCGATGATCCGCGATCTGCTCGACACGGCCATTACCATGGTGCGCGACGAGATGACCGAAGCAGTAAAAACCCCCGCCGAGCAGAATGTCGAAGAGCGGCTGCTGGAGCTTCTGCTCCCCGAGCCCGAAGGAGCGACCAACTGGGACGATGAGGAATCACAGGCCCGCCGCAAGCGCACCACCGACAAGCTGCGCGAGCAACTGCGCGCCGGCGATCTGGAAGACCGGCAGATCGAGCTGAACATCGAAGAGCGATCAACAGTTGTCGGCGTTCTGGGCGCGCCGGGGATGGGCATCGACATCGACATGCAGAACATGCTGGAGAAGATGCTCCCCAGCCGCCGCGAGACGCGCAAGCTTTCGATACGCGACGCCCGCAAGGTGATCTTCAGCCAGGAGGCTGACAAACTTCTTGATCGCGACAAGGTCAATCGGACGGCCATCGAGCGCGTCGAGCAATCGGGGATCGTCTTCATCGACGAGTTGGACAAGGTCGCCGGCACCGAGAACAAACATGGCCCCGATGTGAGCCGCCAGGGCGTGCAGCGCGATCTGCTGCCGATCGTCGAGGGGAGCACGGTGATCAGCAAATACGGGCCGGTGCGGACGGATCACATTTTGTTCATCGCCGCCGGCGCATTTCACGTCAGCAAGCCCAGCGATCTGATGCCGGAATTGCAGGGGCGATTCCCGATTCGCGTCGAGCTGAAGGATCTGACCAAGGACGATTTCGTGCGGATTTTGCAGGAGCCGCGCAATTCGCTGACGCAGCAGCAGATTGCATTGCTGGGCACCGAAGGACTGGAGATCAAGTTCATGGCAGATGCGATTGATCTGATGGCGCAGATGGCGTTTGACGTCAATCGCCGCAGCCAAAACATCGGCGCGCGAAGGCTTTATACGATCGTCGAGCGCGTCTTCGAGCAGATCAACTTCGACGCACCGGATATGACCAAAAAGAAGGTGAAGATCACCGCCGACTTCGTCCGCGAGCGCTTGGCGGATATCGTGAAGGATGAGGATTTGAGCAAGTTTATTCTGTAGCGATCAATGCGGCAGCGTCGCCGGCCCGAGGGCGGGCTCGGTCGTCGGCATCGTTGAAGGCCCGGTCGTTGGCTGCGTCGCCGATCCAAATCTGATCGTCTGAATTTCCGGAAGATTGATCTTCAATGAAGGCTTCTTCTGAAGATCGCTAATGACGGCGTCAGTGATATCCGTGGAGGAATCGAGATAGACCGCCTGCTGCAGCGTGAAGACCGCCACGCGTCCCTTGTCGCGCGCGACCTCGCGGATGGCGGGAAAGATCACCTCGCGATAGGCATTTTGAAGCTGGGCCTGATGATTGGTCATCGCGCGCTGGAAGCCGTCCCGTGCCGCGACGATATCATTTTGCCATGCGTTGGCGGCCTGGAAGAGTTCATCGGCCTGGCTCGGCGAAAGACCCAGCTTCTCAAAATCGGCGCGCGTCATCGATCGCGCCGATGCGTCCGCGATCTGCTCCTTGGTGAGCTTGGCGGCGGCGAAGATGTCAGCCTTCTTCTTGTCCAGCGCCGCGCGCGCTGGCGCTATATGAGCATCCGCCTGCTTTTTGTACTCTTCGGTAGCCGCTTGCAGATTCTTCTGCATATCGGCGGTCCATCCCATTCCCGCCGCGACGCGGTCGGGATCGACCAGCGCGATGCCGTTGCCGGAACTGGAGCCTGTCGATGAGCTGTCCTTATTGCAGCCGAGCGGAGTGAGTCCGAGCATCGCCAGAAGGATAAGTGCGGTCAGCTTATTCAAGGTCATTCTCCTGCAAGCTCACGGCCGGCATTTGGGCGCATTGTCGCGCCGGCCCTGATCAGCGATTTGGTGTACCCGAAGGGGCCGGGCGTTTCAATTGGGGAGTGATCCGCCGGGCGGCAGAGGATGCGTGACACAGAGGGCGGCCGCATTTCTCCCTCCTCCGGTACTCCGGGGGAGGGCTGGGGTGGGGGTTGTGTAGAACTATCGCTGCTCGCAAGAAGCCCCCACCCTAACCCTCCCCCGGAGTACCGGAGGAGGGAACAAGACTCATCGCCGAAAATGTCATGTTCCCGGCAGCACATCGATTAACTCGGCCCCGATCTCAAAACGGCCGGATCGCTCGATGCAACGCGCCACGCGATAGAGCAGCAATCGATCCTGCTCGAGTGCGAGCGGGAAGCGCACAAGGAACTGCGCGCCCGGTGGCATCCGCTGCTCGGAAATGAACCCCATCCCGCAGCTCGACAAATCGCGCAGGCGGATCGCGATACGCGGGCCGGGCTGGCCTGCCTCGTTCAGCAGCGCGATGAACACCAGCCCGGCACGGCGCATGCGCGCCGCCTGGCGGCGATTTTCCGGAACGCCGAAGTCAGCGGTCGTGCCCAGCTCGATCTGCAGCAGATCGCCGGCGGCGCGATCGAGCAGCAACTCATACGAAACGGTATCGATCGCGACGCCGAAGAGCTGCGCCAACTGCGCGGCCTTGTCGCCAATCTCGGCAAGCAATCCGTCGGCGTTGTGTGAGGCGAATTGATAGCGCCGGCGAAGAATCGCGCGGGCCTGCGCGATTGCCTCGGCGGGGCGCTCGCTGACAAATACCTGGGCACAAAGCCGTGCGGCGGCGAGAATCGGAGCGATAGTTTCCGGTTCGCGGCCGTTCAAAAGCGGGGGAAGCGGCACATTGCGCTTGCCGGCTGTGTGGATCGCCTGCCTGCTGGTGTCTTCTACGACGCGATCCAGCACCAGCGTCCCCAGATCCAGGAGCAGGACTGCCGCGAAGCAATCTTCCGCATACGCCGGCATAATGCGCGCACATAGTGTTCGCGCTGCCGCCGCGCAATAGATACATCGCCGCCAGTAGGTCAGATGATTGAAGCCGTGCGCGCGGCGTTCTTTGACGATCTTCACCAATGAAAAGCCGAGCGCCAGCGCTTTGATCGAGTTGGAACCGACGGCGTCAACCGCTTCGCCGATATCAGTCACCGCGTTTGCTCGAGCAAAGAAAGGGGAATTGACGGCAAGCAGAATGCTCCGCGCCAATTCCACATCCGCGGAGATCGAAGCATCGAGGGCATCCGCGCTCACCTCCTGCTGCTGCAGGAGATCGAGAATACGCCGCGCCGCCGGCGGCATTTCATGCAATCCTTCCCAAAGCGGCACGTCTTGCCCGGTTTTGCCATCCATGCCAATCACGCTTTTACAGGCCTCCAATAGGCGTTTCCTATCGATTGGATCGGACCTTACGGCGCTCTGCGTTAGGCGGCTGGAAACTATCGGACCAGCGCGACCGCGAAATGTCGGCGACGATTAATTTCAGGGGCGATTCGTTTCGATATCTATAGTAGCCAGATGGAGAAATTGAATATGTTCCGCAATTCGTTTCAGCGTTTAAATCGTTCCCGTGCTTTCAGCCTGATCGAGCTGGTGGTCGTCGTCGTGATCATCGGGATCATCGCGGCGATCGCGATTCCCAAGATGAGCAAAGGCGCTCAAGGCGCCGCCGACGGCGCGCTCACCGGCGATCTCACGCTGCTCCGCCAGGCGATCGACATGTACGCCAACGAGCACGGCGGCGCGCTGCCCGATCCCGGGAACATCACCACGCAGCTCACGCAATTTACCAACTCCGACGGCACCAAGACCAGCGCCACCAAGGACACCGGCCCAAACCAGTGCCTATTTGGCCCCTACATCCGCGCGATCCCGCCGGTCCCGGTTGGCGGCGCGGGTCTCAAGAATTCCACAACGATCGGCCTGAGCACCGCCACCCCGACCCCCGGCTGGTTCTATGACAACACCACCGGTGCCGTCAGCGTCAACCCGGCCGCCGGAAATGACTCGGGTGGGAATGCGTATTCGGGCTATTGAGCGGATTGGCCTCGGCGATAACTCAGCGTCACGAGAAGAGTGCGATCACTCCAATCGCGCGACGGATGTATTCGTGAACTGTCGTGCCGAGGTACTCCTAAGGATGACCACTGGCAAAGACGCCAGATGCTTCGGAATGCCGGCTCTGAAAACGTTGGCGGTTATCTGCGAACGCCACGGGCATGCTGTCGCAAGCCCATGCCACCCAATTCGATCGCGGGTGCCATGTCCCACGCTTGCGTGGGCATGTCTTCCTTCCGATCGCTATTTCACTGGTCGGGCGTCCCCAAACACATGCTCACGCAAGCGTGAGACATGGCACCCATGGCCGCCGATGCCACCCAATTTAATGCTACTGCAAAATCGGGTGGCATGGGCTCGCGACAGCGTGCCCGTGGCGTTTTCATGCTTCGCGGGTGTGCCGAAGGCACGTGACCACTCGGCATGACAGCTCCACGGTTTGCGAGAATTCCCACCGAACTAACGTTGTCTAACCCGCCCCCGCCGTCGTGCTCTTTTCCTCCATTCTCCTCCGGCGGCCTCTCCAGTAAGATAACCTCATCTACGTTTTGTATTTGTGGTTCCCTTCTTTGGTTCTGGGCGGAATTGCGGATGGAGGCATCTCGTGCGCAAGCCACGTTCTGGCCGTTGCCGAAGGAAATCCTCGTTTGAACTTCTGGAAATGCGGCGGCTGCTGAGCAGTATCACCGGCGTTTCCGATCCGTTTGGGGTGACCGACCAACTGGTGTTTACCGCGGCGCCGCCGCCGAATGTGAAAGTCGGCCAGCCGTTCTCCGCCAGGGTGGAAGCGCAGGACGGCAACGGAGTTCTCGACACTTCTTTTGAGGGGAAGGTCACGCTCTCCGATCACTATTCCGATTATTATTCCGGCTCCCTTGATGGAACGCTCACAGTGAATGCGATCGACGGCGTGGCCACGTTTACCGGCATATCACAGGAGATGCCGACGTCGCAGACCGACTGGGCGGAAGGGGACAAGCTATTTGCCAATAGCGGGAAGTTGCCGCAGGGCGTATCCGCGCCTTTCAACCTCTATACCGACAGACTGGCGTTCCTCACCCAGCCGCCGGCCCAGGTGACGGCGGGAGCCCCCATCAGCGTCGAGGTCGAGGCGCTGGACGGCGACGGGAACCTCGACACCGCTTTCGTGGGGAAGGTGACGATGTCGAACCGGTACTGGTTTGAGTCATCGGGCTTGCAGGGCGATCTCACGGTGAAAGCCGTCGGCGGCATCGCGACCTTCAGCGATATCACCGACACCGTCGCGACAACTCCGGACTTGGGGCAAGACAGCTTGTACGCCTACGGTTTCTGGGAGGGCATGCCCAACGCTTATTCAAATCCGTTCACCGTGAATCCGGCCCAGGCTTCACAATTAGTCTTCACCAACGCGCCATCGGACGCCAATAGCGGTGACTTCATTCTGACAAACAAGGCGTTGAGCGTGGAAGTGACGGCGGAAGATCAATATGGCAACGTGGCCACCGGCTTTAATGGAGATATTTCGCTGGACTTGGGGCGAAATCGCGGCGGGGCCACGCTCGGCGGCACGACGACGCTGACCGCGCGCCACGGCATTGCGACCTTCGACGACATCACGATCAGCGCCGCCGGCCACGGTTATACGCTCGTCGCCTCCGGCGCGGGGACGGCCATGTCCGACCCGTTTGATGTCAGCGATCAACTCGTCTTCACCGCGCAGCCTCCCGGCCATGTCAACACCGGCGCGGCGTTTACCGTCGTCGTCGAGGCGGAGGACGGCGCGGGGAAACTTGACAGCTCGTTTCACGGCGCCGTCACGCTCTCCGACCTTTACGGCGACGACTACGATGCTCCGTTGGATGGGCGCCTATCGGTCGATGCCGTCAATGGAGTGGCGACCTTCACCGACATCTCGCAGGCCTTTGCGACGCAGAAGACGGATGGCTCTTCGCCGGACCGGCTGCAGGCGGAGAGCGAGGGGATGATCTCGGCGTCTTCCAATTATTTTGCGGTGGTCGATCAAAACGCCGATGTGCTGGTCTTCGCGCCGCCGCCGCCGGCTTCGGTTGTGGTCAACTCGCCCTTCAGCGTCGTCGTGAATGTGGACAAGGCCGCGGGGCAGCTCGACACATCGTTCAATGGCATCATCACGCTGCACGACCGCTACTATGACGACTTTGAGCCGGCCTATCTCATCGGAACGCTGAGCGTGAAGGCTGTGAACGGGGTGGCGAGCTTTAGCGGAATCTACGAGAACTTCAGCACGGCCGAAACCGACAACGGCGAGCTTGACGTTCTTTACGCGCGCTCGCCCGACGCCGCGCCCGCCACGTCCGGCGGCTTTTCCGTCAATGCCGCCAATCAATTTGTCTTCACCGCGCAGCCTCCTGAATCGGTTAACGCGGGCGAAAAATTTTCCGTGACGGTGACGGCGGAAGATGCATCGGGCAACGTCGATTCATCTTTCAACGGACCGATCACTCTTTCGGATCAATACTCCAGCGAATATGCCGGCGCACCGCTGGGCGGGACGCTGAGCGTCAACGCAGTCAACGGCGTGGCGAAGTTTTCCGATGTGTACCAGACCTATTCCAGCGCTTTCGCCTCCAACAATGACCAGGATTTGCTGTTTGCCAGCGGCGACGGTTTCGCCACCGGCGCGTCCGACACATTTAGGGTGCAAGGCTCGGCCAACAGCCAGCAGGTGGCTTTTATGGTGCAGCCGCCCGCCAGCATCGCCGCCGGCGCGACATTCAGCGTTTCGATTGCTGCCCATGATTCTGCCGGCAACCTGCTGAGCTCCTTCAACGGAAGCATCACCCTCAGTGCAAGCGACAACTCGAATCTCAAGGGCACGCTGACCGAGCAGGCGGCGGATGGCGTTGCCGTCTTCAACGATCTGTCCATAACTGATGCGAGCACCACGGACGGCGGCATCTATCTGATTGCCTCCACTAATGACCAGGAGGGAGACTCCGATAATTTTGTCGTGACGCCCGGGGCAGTGACGCAACTGGACTTCAGCGCGATGCCAGTGGATGCCGGCGACAATTCGAACAATGCATTGGTCAACAGCCCGCTTACTTTAACCGTGCAGGCCGAAGACCAGTACGGCAACGTCGTTAGCTCCTTTGACGGAAGCATTACACTGAAGATTGGCTCCGGCCCGGCAGGCGCGGTCTTTGGCGGCACCACAACACTGGCCGCGGCTGGCGGCATCGCGACTTTCAAAGACATCACCCTCGATACGCGCGGCGATTACACGCTGGTTGCGTCCGGCCCCGCGACCACAACCTCAGACTCCTTCACGGTAAGTGACCAATTGGTCTTCCTTACTCAACCCCCGAAGCTGCTAAGACCCGGCGAGCCGTTCACGGTGGTTGTAAAGGCTGAGGATGGGTTGGGCGTTGTCGATTCGAGGGTCTCGGGCGATGTGACGCTCGCCTACGCCTACGCGTACGGCTCCTACGGGTCTTACGGCTACAACTCTGGAACTTACGGCTACGACTATCCTCTGGATGGAACGACAACGGTTAAAGCAGTCGGCGGTATTGCCACCTTCAGCTCCGCCTCCGTCCCTGTCACCGCAAATGACATTGTGCTGGTTGCCGACGGCGACGATCTGGTGCAAGGCGCATCGTCGGAATTTTCCGTGCAGGCCGACCAACTCGTCTTCACGACGGCGCCGCAGGCGGCAACTGCCGGGCAGGCGTTTGACGTAGTCGTCGAAGCGGATAGCCCCGGCGGGGGGATCGACACTTCCTTCAACGGAAGTGTCACGATATCCGATGATTACTCCGGCAATTTCGGTGATGCTTCGCAGCTCAAGGGGACATTGACTGTCAATGCGAAAGATGGCGTGGCGACTTTCACGGGAATCTCGCAGAATACCGCAAGCAGCACCGCCGGCTATGATGACGAGCTTTACGCCGACGCCAATGGGCTAAACGGAGGCTATTCCGACTCATTCACGATTGCCGCCGCCGCGGCAGCGAAACTGGCATTTGTTGGAGTTCCGACCGACACGAACGGCGACGGCGGAACCGTCGCCAACTCCAAGCTCTCCGTGCGCGTGGTGGCCCAGGATGCCTACGGAAACGCCAACTCCAATTTCAGCGGAATGATCGCCATCGCCCTGCGAACCAATCCCACCGGCGCGAGCCTCGGCGGAACAACCACGGTCGCCATCACCAGCGGCATTGCCGACTTCACCGACCTGACCATCAGCGCGGTTGGCGACGGCTACACGCTGATCGCCACCGCCGTCAGCGGCGATACGACGGCGGCAGCCGATAAGCTGACGCCAATGCGCATCGCGGCTCATTGATGAGAGTGCCGCCGGCCTTTGTTTTAACCGGTGGCCCGTTCGCCAAAGAGATTGCCGGACGAAACCTGTCCCGCCGCCAGCGTAATTGATAGGACGCCACCAATCGGCTTGGTGGCGACGATGCCGGCCACCGGAACAACGCGCACAACGTAGGTTTGCGCTGCCAGTCCATTGAACGACCAATTGCCGGCAATATCAGTCGTCACGCTTCGGTCGCCGGCGTCGAGCTTGCCGTCTTTGTTGAGATCGAGATAGACCGTCCATAGCCCGGCACCAAATTCACCATTGTCGATCTTCCCGTCGCCGTTGGCATCGTCGAACACTTTGCCTGAAATCGACCCGAGCGGTGCGGTCACCGTCTCGGTAAATGTGACGACATTGGATTTTACCCCGTGAGCATCGGTAATAGCCTCAGAAACACTCAGCGGTCCGGCTTTGGCAAATGTGTGACTTGTCGCTGGAATCGGTCCCGCGGCTGGACGGGTGATGATTGTGTCTGCCGTGCCATCTCCCCAATTGATGTCGATTTTGAAGGGACTCGTGCCGCCAAATTGGCTGAACGAACCGAGACTCACGCTGGCGCTGGAACCCAGCGTCGTGGTTTGATTAGGTGGACCGGCAACAACAATAGATGGCTGTACCTCAACGGCGCCGATATCGACCACGCCATTGATAATACGCGGCAATCCGCGCTGGTCGGTCGTGATGCCAGTCGGAATTAGCGCGTTGGAGCCATGATCGATTGCGGGGCTCGCGGCCAGCGGCAGGAGTGTTTGCGTAGGGCCTCCGTTGTTGGCAAGTGGACCGAGCTTGGCGTTGAGCGGTGCGGCAATCGTTCCGAGCAAGTCGGTGGCGATCCATCCGGTGCTGCCATTTGTCTTGCCGATGAGGTTATGGCCCGACGATTTAACGGCGCCATGGACGTCGGGGGTGGTCCCACCTGTGTTTCCGGCGATGATGGTGTTGCCAATCAGCGCATTGACGCCGGCATTGTCGAGAAGCCCGCCGCCGTTTGCCCCGGTGTTGTTCGCTATCGTCACGCCGAAGAATGAAGTGCCGCTGTTGCTCGCATCCAGCAGAATGCCGCCGCCGGCTACCGCGGACGTATTGCCCGCGATCGTTACGTTGCGAAGAAGTAGCGTGGTTTTTCCGGGCTGGGCATTGGTGTCGCTGGCAATACCACCTCCGCCGCCTATGTTGGACTTGTTTCCCGTGAAGGTGACATCGGTCAGGGTTGCGATGCAGCTCCGGACAGCGCCATAATTCTCCAAACCTCCGCCGTGGCCATTTGCGATATTTCCCGAAACCGTCACGTTCGTGAGTGTGAGAGATTGCAGATTCTGAATCGCGCCGCCGCCAAAGGCGCTCGTGTTCCTGGCGATCGTGGCGGCTTCAAAGGTCAGTGTGCCGCTATTGATGATTGCGCCGCCGCCCGAGACAGAGGAATGACAATTGACCACGTTGACACCGTGAATCTTCGCGGTCACCGCTTTGGCAATAACGAACGCCTGACTCTTGGCGTTTCCATTGACGGTAACTCCCGCCGCCGGACCGGTGATCGTGATCGGCTCCAGGACATTGGTCAATCTCAGGGGAGTTCCACTGAGGAGGATCGTCTTCGGAGCGGCGAAAGCGGACGGGGCGAACGTGATAGCGGTCGGAGTCGTGCTCAGATTCGCAACCGCGACAGCGTCTCTCAAGCTGACCGTTGGACTGCCGGCAGGATCTATCTGGTCAAGGGCAGTATTGACAATCACGCTTGTCAGAAGCGTGCGATATTCCAGCGATTCAGCGACCGCCGGTCGACCAGAAGAGTTGTGAATTGAGCTTCTCCGCATTTTCGAATCGCGCATGATTCTTCCTTCCGATTAGAGGTGTCGCCGACCAAACGTCGGGAAATTGGCCCGTTATTGAAGGGCTGTCTTCGTTATCTCCTGACCACGGAGCCCGCGGGCAACCCGCGCGACGTGACCCTTCTCCGCAAAGCGCATCACGATATACGCACGACAGCGGCGGTGTGTCAAGATTCTGCGGAAAAGGCAAATCGGGATATCGCTCGACTGCGCAAACAGGGCGCTTTGGGGCAAACATGTATCATGTCTGGGCGTCGAGGCGGATCAATCAAACGCCTCCGGCTCCTCTCCCTTCGGGCGAGTCTTCCAGCGGCGATGGACCCACAAATATTGCCCCGGATCATCGCGCACCATCTGCTCGATCGCGTGCGTGTAGCGCTGGGTGATGTAACGCAGCGGGTCAGGGTGATCGGTCCAGTCGGCGGGGTGGATGATGTCCTGCACGCCGACTTTGAAGTGGAAGCGGTCATTGACTCGCCGCGCGTAGCCGACGACGACGGGGACGCTGTATTGCATCGCCAGTAAGCCAATCGATTTGTAGGTGCTCGCCTTGCGGCCGAAGAAATCAACAAACAATCCCTTGGGCCCCGCGTTCTGGTCGGCGATAAACCCGACGGCTTTGCCTCGCTCCAGCAGATCGGTCACCTCGCCGGTTGCGCCCTTTTTGTCGATGATCCGCTGTCCCTGCTTTTCCCGCACGCCCATGAGCCAGTCATTGATGTGCGGGTTATCCAGCGGCCGCGCGATGCCGGTGGTTTCGAATCCAAACGTGGCCAGCACGTAGCCGAGGATTTCCCAGTTGCCGTAATGGCCAGTGAGCAGGATCAGCCCGCGCTTCGGATCGAGCATGAGCCGCAGCGCATCGCGCATGTTTTCCAGCTCGCAGTAGCTGGCGTAAGTCTCCAGGCGAATGAGCCGCGTGGTGAATAGCACTTCCAGTGCGAGCATGACCAGATGCTGCATGCTCCGCCGCGCCAGCTTCCGCCGCTGCCGCTCGGGCATGTTCGGAAAGCTGCGGCGAAGGTTTCCCATCGCCCGCTCGCGATGCCGCCGATCGACGGCATACATGATGTCGCCGATCAGCTTCGCCGTACGCAGGTTGAGATTCACGGGAAAGCAATGCAGCGCCATCGCGACCAGCCGCAGCGCGAAATAGAGCAGTCGGTCCAGCAGATCATTTCGCTCCTTTGCCATCGGGGGTGGATGATACGGAATGAAAAGTGAAAAATGAAAAGTGAAAAATGGAAAGCGCGGAAGATACGGCTGCCCGCTACTGCCGAGCATTGTCATGCTGAGGTACTCCGAAGCATCTGGCTGGATCGCGCGAATGGGCCGAAGCTTGGGAGTACCGGTTCTGAAAATGTTGGCGTCGATCCCGCTACGCACGCCACGGGCATGCTGTCGCAAGCCCATGCCACCAAATTACGGGCATGTCCTTCTTCTGGTCGTCTTGTTACCCGTCTGGAAAGCCCAAACACATGCTCACGCAAGCGTGAGGCATGGCACCCTTGGCACCGTCGCAGCGATGCGAGCCAATTTGTGCGGGAATCGCTACTTCACCTTAATATCGTATGTGAGCAGCACGTCCTGATCGCGCAGATACAGCCGCCCATTGGCGATAACCGGGTGCGGCCAGGTCGGCTGCCCGCTGCCGGCGGGCGGGGTAAACGTGCTGATCTGCTTGTACGCTTGCGGCGTCGCCTCCACCAGCGCCATCGTGCCCGGCGGCGTCTCGCTGCGCAGATAGATCATCCCATCCGCGATCGCGATTGAGCCTTTGCCGACGCTGCGATTGCTCCAGGCGACTTTGCCGGTCTTGAAATCCATGCAGACCAGCAGGCCGGGATCGTTGGAGCCGTAGACATAATCGCCGAAGAGGATCACGCCGCCGTGATGGTTCTTCATGTTCCGATTGTCGTAAACCTTTTGCACGGAAAACTTCCCACCCGCGGCGGCGGGGGGCGTCACCTTAAACAGATGACAACCCACGCCATAACCAGCGGCGACGTAAACCATCCCATCCTTTTCGATCGGCGTCGCGATCGCGATTTTCCCCTCCGAACGGCTGGCCTTCCAAAGCAGCTTTCCGCTATCAGCGGCTACGCCCGCGACACTTGGCGCGGTCTGCTGAATGTATTGCCGCACGCCGCCGATGGTGGCGACGATCGCCGACGAATATTGCGGCTCCTCGGTCCATTCCTTGCTCAGCCAGAGGAATTTGCCGCTCTGCTTGTTTAGCGCGAGCATCGTCCCCTTGCTGCTGCCGGGGGTGCAGATCACTTTGTCGCCGTCAACGAGCGGCGATTCAGAGTAGGCCCAGGTCGGCATCCTTCCGCCATACTCCTGCACCAGGTCCACATGCCACAGTTCCTTGCCATAGGTGCTGATGCAGGAGAGTTCGCCGTATTGGGTGAGGACATAGATCCGTTGTCCGTCCACGGTAGGCGAGCCGCGCGGACCGGGATGGGATTGGCCCGAAGCACCGACGACGCCGCCGCGCCCGACCTTCGCCTTCCAGAGCAGCTTGCCGTCGGCTTCATTGAGCGCGAAAAGACAAGCGGCATCGCCGCTATCGCCACACACATAAACCCGACCCGCTGCGATGCTCACGCCGCCCATCCCCCCGCCGATGCCGTTTGCTTTCCAAGCCAAAGGCGGCCCACCCTTAGGCCACTGCTTAGGCAAACCCGTCTCCTTGGAAACCCCATCCCGATCCCCCCCGCGCCACTGCGGCCAATCGCCAACAGATGCGGAAGCATCTGACTCCGTCACCGATGCCGCCAGCGGTTTGGTAGGCGTGTCCGCCGCGCGGATCGAATGAATTACAAAGAGAGAAAGGATGAACGCCGCTGCAAAATCCTTGCGGAAGTGCAAGCGGCTAGAACAGCTCACGTTATATTTGATGATCAATGCCATGTTCGATTCGTCCCAAGAAAGAGACCACTCCGGCTCCCGCCGGCGACGGGCCATTATCTTAGCGCCGGCGCGGCGGATGTCCCACGGACAAAAACCGGAGCCGGATAGGTTTCGCGAAGGATCAATCCGGTGGACACCAGGTGATCATGACCATTCAGCATTCAGCAAGATGCATCGACGATCCCAAACCCACGGAGAAGCGGCCGCCGCGCTCGCGGCGATTCTGCCCCACACGCATCACCCGACCCCAATGCCGCTCGACCTCCGCAAGCTCCGTGGGCGTTCAAAAATACACTGAACCGGACGCGCGCATTCGCATTCACGAACGCCCACGGAGCTTCAACCCCGATAAGCCGCGCTGTTGTCAAAGGGAACGTCTTGGGGCCAGCCGGCACCGCCATCGCCTCTCCTAAGCTGCGGTCAGAGCTTGCGAGCTTTCACGGCCGCTTGTGGAGTGCGTTTTTTTGCTTTCCTCGTAGGCAAAGTCGCGGGTTCGGCGGGAGTTCTGAAAAGATCCAGTCGCGACCCGCCGTCGGCCAAAGCGTGGTCGGCGTCGAGCGTGGCAAATAGATCCTCGATGCGCTGGGTGATGACGGGCGAGCGGGCGGATTCACCCACCTGCAGAAGGAGTAAGGCTTCCGCGATGGCCCTATTTTTTAACATTACCTTGTGAACCGGATCCCAAAGGACGTAATGCCAACATTCAGCATCGAGGCGAAGTTCCGTGCCAAGCAGGGTTTTAACCGCATCCTCCATCTCACGGCCAACGTCCATCAGTGCGCGCACAGCGCCGGCAAAGGCAGTCTGACCAACTGGCCGAAAGAGCAGGTGATTAAACGATTCAACCCGGAATTCGCCGGCCTTATGAGTCCTTGCGAAAACCTGCCTGTATTCGGGAACCAGCTTTGCTAGCAGGCTCCAGTACCGTTCATTCTCAGCGTAGGTAATGCCCAACTGCGACGCGCTCGGACGTGATCGAAGAACCGAGGTCTTCGAAGGCAGGCCGGACTCCTTTCTTGGATAGAGCGCCTTCGCGATTTCGTAGAGCGTGATAATACTCGTAATACTTGTTTTGTCTTTCTCTGGTATAGCAGCGGTCCCGGCGAATGCTATGACTCCACCTTTCTGGAATAATTCAAAGTCGTCAACCAGCCGGCGCGTGACGACTGCGAGGCCATTGTCCTCGGCCAACGCGACGATGTCAGCGGCCGACACCTTCTTCGCCGTATTGTTGAGTGTTACAAATAGGCGCCGCGTGCGGGCCTTGCCCTTAGCATCATCTTTGTGCGCCACGAGAAGGACAGAAATCTCATCGCGTGCGATTTTTTTATTTGTCTTGAGCGCCTCTTTGATTCCTGCAACCCGGTGCTGGCCATCGATTGCGAACAACTTTTCGTGGCCCGTTAGCCTCAACAATCCCATCGATCGTTGAAGGTAGTCCTCCTGTTCCGCGGTCAGCTCGTCGCGTGGATCTGCAATGGAGAGCTCCGCCCATGTTGGATCGGCGCCGTATAGGCCGACGACGATCGAGTTGAACAATCGCTCCTCATTCTCTCGGAGGTATTTGGCGATCCGCGCAGCGTGCTTCTCGTCAAGCTGGCGCTGTATCCAGTCCGCGAGCTTCGCGCTCTTGTAGATTTCGTCCGTACGTTTTATCCAGTCATCGACGTCGGTAAAGGTCATGCATGTGACGTAGTAGACCCACTCGCCCATGCGGCATCTGATCGTGGGAAACACTAAGTTCTTCATCCAAAGATCCTCCGCACAGTTTTCGAGATCGTCGCCGGGAAATCGCGGTTATGTGGAGGAATAAACGCCGCCAGCAAACCATCCTCAACGGCGGTGATTATGGCGGCGTTGGGGATTTCAGCATAATAGAAATAAAGGTGCGTTCGCCACTTGGTCACCATCTGTATGATGTGGTCTCGAGGCTTGGATTGTTTGGGTTCGTTCAAGTACGCATAGAATCGTTTATTGAAATTCATTTTGTCAGCTTTGCCGACGTAGAGGAGGTATTTTACGGACGGATGATCCGCAATTTCGGGTTCGACGACGAAGCTGTAAACACCGTGCTTGTCTTTTGGGACGAGCTTTCGATGCATCTTGTCAAACTTGATCCGCTGCCAATTGAGCGGAGTGAGTGAAGAGTATCTCTTCCACTGCTTGGGACTGAGTACAAATCGATGTACGCGGTAGTACGCGAGATCCTTCTCGGCCTTGGCCGCAGCAACAGGGTCGATCGCCACAGAGTGTCTCCTCCGATTTGGTCAGTAACTGATTCGCCACTTATCTCCACGCAATAATTCTCGTGGGCTCGCGCTCCGGCAATTTGACTAGCGCAACCCCTCGCTGGAGGGCTTTGTCGGAAAAATCTTCGGGCCGCACTTTCTGGCCAAGCGCGGATCGCAGGTTTCTGATGCTTTGCGCGCTCGAGTTGAAGACCGCAATCGTTCCCATCTGGGAAAGGAAGTCGTCCTCTTCCTGATCAAAATCCTCTGGCGACTGAGAAAGCAGCATGACAACACTGCCGCGGGCAGCGCATTTGCGGATTAGCGTGCTGAGGGCCGCATGGCGGTACTGTAGGATCTCGCGCGCTTCGTCCACGATGAGCAGATGCCGCACTGACCGGTAGCCGCGGCCGTCGACGCGGCTGTCCTCCAAGGATTTGAGATGGCGGGCTAATGCGTCGAGCAGAAGGAACATGACGAGGCGTTTCGGCTCTTCTGGTGTTCCTCCGAGACCCACTACCCAGCGTTGGCCGAAGAAAGCCGCCGGTGAGAAGGTCGGCTCGAAAAGGCGGAGGGAAGTCAGCTCATTGAGCTTCGCTTCGATTGAGTTGGTGCGCCGGCCGGCGTCCTCGTTGGCATGCTGTACGCCGTCACGAATGCGGTCGAGGGACACGCCGGTGCTATGCTGGTGGATTAGGGTAGCAACGACTTGTCGCAGGGAATCCATGGCAATGTCGCCCTTGGCACGGATGCACTTTTGGAACGAGTCGCGGAACGCGATGGCCGATTCGGCGATCTCCGCCTCGGTGGCATTTTTGTGCATCGCGAGGAAGTCAAGTGGGACAGGCTGAGCTGGCACGTCGAGCGGCATAATACCGGGGAATCGATCAGCGATCGTGTGGCCGCCCCACTCGCTCTTGGCAACGAATCTGCCGCCGTTCACGAATTCACCCTTCGGGTCAATCAGCAACATGGGGATGTTGGCGAGGTTAATGATGCCCTCAGCCATAGCTAAGCCGGTGCGGGTCTTGCCCGAGCGCGTCTTACCCATGACTGCAATGTGCGGCGATCGTCCGGGAGCGTTCAGCTCAACCGTCACGACTGCATTTGTGCGCTGCTCGATGCTGACTTCACCAATACGGATGGCGAGTGCGCCGGCAGACGATGTCCCAATTCCATCGCCCTCCGAGGCGTCCGGCGAGGAGAGATCGCCCGCCAGCCCAGCCAGATGAACGGAGAAATCAACTTCGCGTTGGCCAGCAGCCTTATAGTCATCCTGCAAGAGAAGGGCGCCGCGGTGCCAGTGGGCTTCTACGAGATGGCGGAAACGCTCGCCGGAGTCAATCTTCGTGTCGCTTGCCTCGGCCAGCAAGCACGCCCAAAGGTCACCGTCGTCGCCAAAAAGGTGGGTGCCCTCGATCGCGTTTGCCATTTCCGCAGAGCGGTCAATCAGCTCTGGCTCGCCGTCGTTGGCGAGGGAGCGGGAAATGGCAAGTCTCGCTACAGTGGCGCGGTCCCCCGGCAGGAGGCTCGTCCGGAGGTGGTTTAGGAACTCGTCGGCATGGCGAGTGGGCCGATAACGGAGGCGGTCGACGCGCGTGACGTTGAATTCAGCTTCTTCGGACACGGGTGCGACTCCTAGTGATCGAAGTACCGGTCGGAGACGACGTTGGATACGCCGGATCCGTCACCGATTGGCTCGAATGTGACGAGGTACTGTGCCAGCAAGTAAGGCTTCAGCGCTTGGGCATACTCTTGTGAGATCTCCTCGTCGTGCGACAGGAAGAACACCTGACCGGGCGCGGTCTTGGCAAGGTAGGCTAGGATTCGGGCGCGGTATTCGGAATCCATGTTCCCAACGGGCGTGTCAATCACCAGAGGTGCGTCCTCCCCTGAAACCTGTGCGATTGCAAGTGTGAAGGCCAATCCGAACGCACGCTTTTGGGCGCCCGACAGAGTTGTGATGTAAATCGGCGGCGATTTTGGGGCCGTCAGCATCGGCTGGTAGTCGGGATCGAACTCGACTTTGTGCCGCTGGTATTCCGAGGACACCATGGCGCGAAAATGCTCGGTACAGCGCGCCTCGATCGCCGATCGGCACAGGGGGACGAGCCGCTCCTTGGTCTCTTCAATGACCTCGCGGACACGATAGGCCAGGTCGACTTTCGACTGGATGGGATCGAGTTCTCGCTTCTTACTCTCCATCTGGCCGATCGCACCCTTTAGGTCTTTAAGCTCCGACTCGTAGCCCTTGGCAATGGTCTCTAAGCGAAGCTTCTCATTCAGCGAATCGCGGACCTTTCCATCCAGTTCCGACAATTCGTGCTTCAGTTTTTCAACCTTCGGCTGAAGGTCGCGAACCGAATCCCATTTGCGCTCAAGGTCGCGCAGCCTCGACTTGGTGGTGCTCCACTGGGTTGCGAGCGAGGCGACATCACCTGTGTCGGCCTTAGCGCGGGACTTGATCTTCGCATCTACTCCATTGCGCTCGGTCGCGCTAAGGAACGTAAAACGGAAGTCAGGCGCGCAGTCCCTGGGCGGCGGGCTCCAGAGCATCTCCAAGGCGGCTCGGAAGCGCGAGGTAAGCTGCGTGCGCTGCTCACGCGTGAGCGGCGGGATGATCGCTTCCGAACCCTCAGGAGGGAGGGCTTTAGCGAGGATCTGCTCTGCTTTGCCGGCCGCCTCGTCTCGGACGATAAGCCAGCGATCACGGACGATTTCCTTGTGCAGTCGGTCACGGATGCGGTGGCCGAACTTGCGAAGCGCGATTGGAAGCGCCAGGTTCCCGAGCTCGCGCTGGAAGGCCTGCTTCAGTTCCATCTCCTGTTTGGCCAGGTCAATTTTCTTCTCGGAGAGGCGCTGCAGGTCCAGCGTCGTGTCGCCAACGACCTGCTTAAGCTCCGTGATCTTGGCGCGACGGGTATCCTCCGCAGCGTCATGGTCCTTGCGCGCCCCTTCAAGCTGTGCTGCGGTTTCCTTGATCGATGCCTCCAATTCGTCGGCGCGCTGGCGCTTTAGCGTCAAGTCATCCTCTCGAATGTCCTTGTTGTCCGGGTTAAGCTGCTTGCTCTTCGAGTGAATGTAGGTCTTGAGGCTAGCGCTTAACTCCTGCAATAAACCAGTGCCGAACAGCGTGGTGACGGCATCGGATAACGCGCGGCCCCCGGATGACTCGACCCGTTCCTGCGCCTGTTCACCGTCGAAGAAGAAGCACGGGGTAACGTGCGGCGGGAATAACAGTTCTGAGATTTTGTTGTTGGCCTCCTGCCAATGGTTGTATGAGCGGACTTGGCCATGGTCATCAATCCGCACTTCCTCGCCATCATCTGAGTCGAGCATCTCGCCGCCGCGGCGGTAGTACCACGTGCGCGTGATCGTGACGTGGTTGTCGTCGTCGCCGAAGACCAGTTCGACGAAGGCGCTGGGGTCCGGCTCGTCCAGGGCAGGGCGGTGGAGAATGCGGCGCATGAGCTGCCGATAGGAGCGGCTCTGCTCCTCGTCCTTGTTGCTAAGCCGGACGCCCTCAATGTAATGCATCGCCTCGCGGCCGAAGAGACCGAGGTATAGGGACATTAGGAGCGACGTCTTGCCATTGCCGTTCATGGCGCCGACAAGGATTACCCGTTTCTTTCCCTGCGCTTCTGGGAACCGAAAGGTCGTCGAGCGATAGCTGCGCCAGTTACGGAGAGTCACTTCACGGAGTTGCATGTTCAGTCCCCCCGCTCCAAAAACTCCGCCAAGATCGCGTCGAATTCCTGAGTAATTCCCATTTGTCTGCCACTGCCCAGATACTCACGTTGGACGTCGACTAGCTCGCGCAGTAGCGTCAGCGTGATTTTCTTTGATCTACACGCTGCAGTGAGCGAAGCCTTGGCGTCCGCCTCGCGAAAAATGGGGAGCTCTTTGGATTTCATTCTTGTCCGAGGATGCTGAGTAACTTCCTCGCCTTGTTGGCGGCACCGAGCGACTCGTCGTCCCGCCAGATCTGTTCGATGTGCCTCACTTCTGCCTCCGAAATCAGCGCGAGATCCAAGTCGCGTTCGAGTTGCTGGAGGCGCTCCAGAACGGTACGTCGGGCAGCCATCGTGAATGGCCCCATGCCCTCATTGCCATTGCGGCGTTCGGTCATACGGTTTTCAGGCTGGCGGCTGAATTCCTTCAGCCAGTCCCGGAAATCGGCCAAGCCCTCCAAGTGTTCAAAGCCGTTGTCGATGAAATTTCGAAGGGATTTGTCCTTCTCGACGACGGTACACGTCCAACACCCGAAACGCGCGGAACTCGTACCGCAGGACGGCGCCTCTTCGCGATCGGTGATGAGCGGGCATTCCCCGCCCTGCGCATTGCGGTACAGAGTTACAAGCTGTTTATGAGTACCACCCCACGGTGGCCTAAGTTGCATAAGCAGAACCCAGACGTCTTCGGTGGTGAGGTCGACGATTGGCCGGAAAACAAGGCACCCGTTTACATCATTATGCGGGTTCAGGCGCGTTCCGTTGTCGTAGCGTTTCATCACCTTGGCGCGGGCGGTTGATTCTGTACGACGAACGCCGAGCAAGAGCGTCACTTCGCCATTCTCGGCGGCTTTATCGCGGATGTAAGCGGTCGTCGGGCGGATCTTCATCCGGTCCGTGCACCAGCGAAATAAGCGATTTGGCGCAGGGTAGCCGCGGCCGATGAGATTCACCCAGAAGGTATGATCAAGGTCGGGTGTTGTCTTTACAACGCTGACGGGGACGTTCAAGCCACCAACAGCTTCGCGAATTCGGTCAAGCGTCCTATCAACAAACCCTTGGACGATGGGGGATTCGACGAGCGTATCGTTTGCCAGCACGTGGACGGCACGGGTGCGTTTAGAGGGAGGAAGGGACAGGAGCATCTCGAAAACGAGATGGAGAACGAGCGTAGAATCTTTGCCGCCAGAGAAGCCAACGATCCAGGGACGTTGATTTGGCTGAAGGTATTCATCCTTCAGCTCATCACGTATTGCCTGGAGGCGCTGTGGAAAGTCATCACTAGAAGCCATTGTAACCTACGCGTGTCCAATAATTCCTGCGAGAATAGCCGCTTGCGCGTGTTTCACCAACTGCGGACACATTGGTGCGCAGCGCGACAGGCCACTGCGGGCCTTCCCCGCGTTCGCGCTCGGTGGATTGTCTCAGAAGGATACGTCGATTGCGAGCTGGATGCACATCGGCAGTGCGTGCGCGCCAGAAGGGGGCTGCCACGGCCGACCGGCGACTCAACTCTGCTCAATAAATCCGCCAAAACCCCGGCGTGATTAATTCCACCAAATGCTGATCCGGATCACGGAAGTAGATGCTCTCTGCCCCTTGCGGCCACTTCACGATGCTTTCGATGGGGATGCCGCTTGATTCCAGCTTTTGTTGCCTTACGTCCTCTGCGGCGATTGCGAAGGCGAAGTGGTGCCGCTGGCGCTGTGGGCGGGGATGGTGCCGCCGGGGGTGGGGAAGGGGTCGCTCGTCGCGCCGGATTACCCCGATTCATTTTCGAGCCCAACGGAGGCCAGTGGAATCGCCATCGCCTGGTTGGTTCGGATTAAATCGGCCGAAGCGCAGTTCGTGCGATCCTATGGCGGCAATGGGTTCGAAAGATTAGTGGAACGTATAAATCCAGATCTATTAAACCTGCGCCGCAAGAGCATCGTTTGATAATGCGGCGATCCTTCCGTTGCAGAAAATAGCTCACCGCGCCACCTGTCGATCGCCATCATAGCAAATCGCCCGCTGCCGATCGGCGACATGATCCCAGTTGGGCGCTTTCACAGGCTCAAGATAATTCCGATACGCCGCGGCCATTTGGCGGGCGGCTTCGGTAAACGGCATGCCCCCGAAGCCGGTGCCCATCGCGGGGAAGGCTGCCGTGCTAATCGTCCGTTCGTTGTTGCGATTGTATCCGTCGATTGCCAGCAGCGCGGCCCACGTCGCGACATAGACTTTATCCGTACCGGCAATGTTGCCCGGCACACGCATCGTCGGCGCGTGGGCGATGAATGGCAGTCGATCGTCGCCGGTCTCGATGACGAAGGCGGTTCCGATCGGCTGCTCGCCGTGAAATTCGTCGGCGATGTGACGCTGCACGCGCTTCATCAACTCGACGCCAAACCGCCCCACCACCGCGGCGTCGATTCCCGCCGTCATTAATCCAAACGCGTTGCCGGCCGTGACAAAACAATCGCACGGCTCAATGTCTTCAAACCGTCCGCGAATCACCCGCACGCCGCGCAACCCGGCAAATCGCCGAGTGAAAGCGTCGCACATCGTCTGTTCGGGATGAATGAGCCAGATGGAGTTGAGCACGGACAACCTTCGCGGCGCATTATAGAGTTTCAGGAGCGTGTTGTCCGCCTCTAGGCACCAGAGGTCGCGGTCGTCCGACTCGTCACGCGGCTGCGCCGCACAGGCACTGCCCGCCGCGCCTCTGTTCGGTTTGCTCAGATCGCTGGCGCAACGGTATTATCTGACGGACGAAAATCTCAACAAGTGCGAAGCACACATCATGGGGAGTTGAACCATGAGCGCGATACCGCCGCGACCTCCGTTACGATTTGGCATGGACGACGACGAAGCCGGCAATGCCGCGCCGGCGGCTGCGGAATTTGGCCAGCCGCCGGTGATGCCACCCGCGATGCCCCCGCCGCTTCCGCCTTCGCCGCCGCCGTTGCCTTCGCGCGAGCTCGTTCCTCAGGCCGGCGTGATCTACAAGCTGGATAGCAGCAAGGCGAGTTTCGCTGAGCTTGCGCGCGATAGCCGCGGAGCGGGAAGAGTATTCGTCTTCACCAGCAAAGTTTTTCGCATGCGGCTGCCTGGATCGGTCAACGATCCCAACGTCGAGTCGCTCCGCCCCTTTGAAGTCGCGTTCGAATCGTTTCCACCTGATGTCGCCGCACGGATCGAGTCCTCCCTCGCGGAACTTTCCGCCGCCGGATTCGATGTCCGGAATCGAATCTGCCATCTCATCGTCGATCTGTACCATCGCAGCAGCATCTTTATCGTCAGCGTGACGCGAGCGGACGGGAAGGCGGTCGCGCGCGTCTTCCTGCGCCGCGAGGGTTCTGCCGTCGTCCCCAAAACGCATTTCTATGTTGACCTGCTGACCGAACTGCTCGATGGCCGCTTCCTTTGGACGACCGGCGCCAAGGCGATACTCAGCGCGCCGGGGCAGGTGCAGGTGCAACAGATAGCCGGCGCGCCGCCCGCGCGGCTGGCGGCGGCGCATCAGCAGCGGCTCGATCTGCTTCCCGCCGGCGCGCAAGTGCGCGGCGTTCCCGATCGCGAAGCGATGGCGCAGCTGCTTGAGCGCCATCACGTGCAGATCCGCGACTTTCATTTGCAGCGCAAGATGTTCGTGCCGATGTCCGATGCCGATCGTCGGCATGCCGCGACGCTCAATGACGCCTACACGCAGGCCGATTCCACCGGGCTTGCAGACCCTGCCGTCTACGCGGAGATGGAGCGATTGCAGAACAAGCAGACGAGTTGGGTGGGTGGCATCTTTGTGCTGATCGCATCGCTGGTGGTATTTCTCGCCGCGGGAGCGACCGGCAACGACGGCTGGTTCAGTGGCGGCCAAAATCGGGAGGTCCTGATTCTTCTGGTTGGCGTCCTCTTCTTCCACGAATTCGGCCACTACGTCGCGATGAAAGTCTTCCGCTACCGCAACGTGCGGATGTTTTTCATTCCGCTTTTCGGCGCCGCCGTCAGCGGAACCAATTACAGCGCGCCGGGCTGGAAGAAGGTGATCGTCGCCCTCATGGGGCCGCTGCCGGGAATCTTCATCGGCGGCGCGCTGGGAATCGCCGGCCTCTACTGGCATCGCCCGATGCTGGTCAAGATCGCGATGATGTCGCTAATTCTCAACGGCTCCAACCTTCTTCCGGTGCTGCCGCTGGATGGCGGGCGGGTGATGCAGGCACTGCTCTTCTCGCGGCATTACATCGCCGATGTGCTCTTTCGCCTGATCGCGGCGCTTGCGCTGATCGGCATCGGTCTGGCGAGCGGTGGAAAGTTCTTCATCTATCTGGGCATCGCGATGATCCTCGCCGTGCCGCTCACATGGCGGCTGGGGAGGATCGCCGCCGCGCTCAAGCAATCGGGCTTCCAACCGCCGCCGCCGGATTCACAGCGCATTCCGCCGCACATCGCGCAGTTGATCATCGATCGGATCAAGGGCAGCTCGATGAAGGGCGTGAAGGCGAATAACCGAACGATGGCGCAGCACGCGCTGACCGTTTACGAATCGCTGTGCAGCCGCTCGCCGGGATGGCTGGCGACGATCGGGCTTGCCGCGCTGCATATCGGGAGCCTCGTCATCGCTCTGGTTTTGGCGTTGGTTCTGGCCTTTGCCCAGGGCGGCAAATTATCCCGCTTCGCCCGCGCGGCTGTCAGCCAGCCGCAGCAGACCGTCTCCTCGAATCAGATCGTGTACGCGGCATCGGGAGAACAGGACGCCGCCGAATGGAATGGCCCGCGCAAAACGATTTACGTCAACTTTGACAAAATCCCGCAGGCGGTTGCCGCGTTTGACGATTGGCAGTCGAGTCTGCAAGCGGGCGAGGAACTGGAACGCTTCGGCCAGTCGGTCTTGATCTGCTTCCCGGCTTCGGATGATCGCGCGCGTTTGCGGTGGATCGGATTGATCGAGCCGCGCTCGCGGCAATTCGGTGTGTCCGATGAGAAGGGTTATGGCGGGGCCAACTTCCGGCTCACGTGCGTAGCGCCCACGTTTGACGCTGCCGACAAAATGGACAAGGAGCTGAACGAGTATTTCCGCCTTCCGAATCAGTTGTATCTGATTCCGCCCTGGTCGGCGGCGGCGGCGAGCAACCGATGGGACCAGTTCCGCCTGGCCCGCAGCACGTATGTAAAAATGCGTGACGCCGGCCGCTCGGTTCGCAAGGATCCGCGAATTGCCGATTTGTCCAAGCGGGCGCGCGAAGCGCTGCGGCGAGGCGAGCGAGACGAGTACGAGCGCCTCAACGACCAGCGCCGCAAGATTCAACAGGAAGCTGACGATGCGGAGCAGAAGCGCATCGCCGCCTTGACCGATGGCAGCATTGATCCGGTGACCGCGAGCCTGTATCTGGCCCTTCCCAAACCCACCACCATGCCGGCCGAAGACGATGACCTGGTCGCCGACTGGCAATCGCGGTTCAAATCCCCCGCCTATCAGGCGCTGGCCGCCCGCATGGGACAGATCGAACTGGCGGGAGGGAACCCGGTTCACCGGTCCAATCGGTTCTCCAGCGAGTTTGCCTTGGTCGGGCACGAGAGCCTGCTGATCTCCATCCGCTATACACGGTTCGACGATCCGGCCGAAGGTTGGCGCGCGCTCGTTCAATGGCTTGAATCGCGCGGGTTCAAAAACATTCGTTACGAGATTAAGTTTGTCGATGATGCGGGTATGAACGATTGAAGACAACGCGTCTTCCCTGCATCGATTGAGGTTCGAATATGGCGCAAGCGATCGTGGTAACCCTGGAAAAAACTCTGCCCGATCCGGCTCCGCTGGCGGCATACACCAAAGCCGCCGGCGGAAAATCTCTGGCGCGCGAAGCCGATCGCCTCGACTTTGCCTCGCGCAAGTGCAAGGTGGCGGCCATCTCCTCCATGCTCTCCGAAAGCCAGGCGGCACTCCGCGCCAAGCTCGAAGCTGATGGATTTGACCCGGCGAAAATCCGATTGCCGGCCGAGCAATGGTTTGATCCCGGTGAAGGTTCAAAAATCGTCCGCGCCCTCATCGAACACGTGACGGCCAACCTAAATGATTTCAAGCAACCCAATCCGATCCTGCGCGATTTGAAGGCAGTAGCAGAATTGCTAGCGGCGGCACAGGCCGCGGGCATGCGATTCCATTTCACGAAGGTGGAGTTGTAAATGGTGTGCTCGCGGACTACGCGCACGGCCCTTCCGGGCACGGCTACGACGAGGGTGCCATGTCCCACGCTTGCGTGGGCATGTCTTTCTTCGCAGCGGTTTTTCCGTGTCCCGAAACCCCAAACACATGCTCACGCAAGCGTGAGGCATGGCACCCACGCCATCGATGTCACAGGATCGTGACTGGGTGCCCGCAAGGGTTTCATCGCTCGCGCGTGGCCGTTCAGCACGACGCTTACCATCGCGACGGAATGCTTTCGCGCCCCGACTTCAAATCCCCGGCGACCACAGAAAATAAAACCCCGCCGGCACAAATCCCGAAACCGCCGGAATATTGATATTCGTCACCTCGGCTTTGGCCGGCGGCGTCGAACTGCTGGCGTAGATCGTACCGGCATAACTATACGGCCGCTTGTACATGATGACGCTGGCGTCGCCCGCGTTGGCCATTTGCCGGGCGAGGTTGATCGCATCGGGCAGCAGGCCGGTTTGATCGATCAGGCCGAGTTTTTTGGCATCTTCGCCGCTGTAAACGCGGCCGCTGAAGACGCCGCTGTAGGTTGCCTCCTTGTAGGCGGCAAGACTTGCCGCCGGCCGCTCGTTGACCGTCCGGTTGCTTCGCACGACGCCGACAAAGCGCTCAAAATATTCATTGACCATGTCCTGCATGACCACGCGCTCAGGCTCTCCCAGCGGCTTGAAGGGCGAGCCCATGTCCTTGAGCGGCCCGCTGGTGATGGCCCAGGACCGCGCGCCGATTTTGTCGAGCGTGCCCGAGAATTCCATGCTCTCGAAGATCACGCCGATGCTGCCGACGATGCTGGTCGGCTGCGCGACGATCTTGTCTGAGGCACAGGAGACGTAATACGCGCCGCTGGCACCGACTTCCTGAATGGATGCCACCACCGGCTTGCCGGTGTTCTTGCGGAATCGCTTGAGCATGTCGTACATCGCGTCTGAAGCACTGACCGTTCCGCCCGGCGAGTTGACGCGCAGGACGACCGCCTTCACCGCCGGATCGCCCTGCGCGCGGTCCAACTCCTGCGAGAAGAGGCTCAGCGAATTCTCCGTCGGCTCCAGCAGCCCGCCGGTGCGGGCGTTGGCGAGCATTCCCTCCACCTCAATGATGGCGATCTTCGGCGCAAAGAACCCGCGCCCGCCGATGACCGTCTGCTCCTCCAGCGCATTGGTGCTGGAAACCGGCGTGATCAGAAAGCTCGGCGTGCCACAACCAAAAATCAATAATCCAGCGAGAGATACAAAAAGAGTAATCAGCAATCGCATGCGGCTCCTTGCGTTGACCGGGAGGCTCTCAAACAGAGTCGGCGTTTATAGCTCATTGGAACATCGGCTTGCAATCGCCGGCGCGATGAGCAGCAACACGATCAAACGCGCCGTGGTCCATTTGGCTGCGACTTCTCTCCCTGCGCCGGTACTCCCACATTTTGCATCCGCGCTCTAATTCCTCATTTTCGGAGGCTGTGGTTGCCGGATTTTTGTCCACTGGCTTCGCACACCGTCATGCTGAGGTACTCCGAAGCATCTGGCTGGCTCGCGCGAGTGGGCCAGATGCTTCGGAGTACCTCAGCATGACAGGTGTCTCGAATTGTGAGTTGGAGTTGCAAATGGCAACGTGAGTTAGAGCGTTCTTGCAAAATTGGGTATTCCGGGCGAGGGATGGGGAGGGGGTTGTGAACAACAATCATCTATCACCCGAATCCCCACCCTAACCTTCCCCCGGAGTACCGGAGGAGGGGACAATGCTCATCTCCGACCTGGTATGGCACCCGATCCGATGGGCGAATCGCAGTTGCATGAAGCAAACCGTCGCCCCAACCAGCGACGCAAGCTGAATCGCGCTCAGCCCAAGGCATGGCCGAAACGTCGGCTTGATAAATTCGACGCAAAATCGAAACAGGAGATAGCTCATAAGATAAATGCGAAACCGCGCCCCCGCCGGCCGTGGCAATGATCGTCTTTCCAGCACATAGATCGCCAGCCCAAGCAGGATCAGAAACACGATTTCATAAAGTTGCGTCGGGTGCCGCGCCCCATCGCCGAAATTCACGCCCCACGGCAGCCTCGTGAAGTTCCCATGCGTGTGATCGTCCAGCCCCGTCAGAAAGCACCCGACGCGGCCGACGCATTGCCCAAAAATCAGCGGATAAACAAACCGATCGCCCGTCGAGCGCGTGATGCCCAGAAACTTCTTGGCGATCTCAACGCCGCCCCACCCGCCCAGCAGCCCGCCGACGATTGTCTTGCCGCCGACCCACGCCGCCAGCTCATGGCGATGCTGCCAGTAATCCGGCGCCGATTCCACCCACGCCAGAAGCTTCGAGCCGATGAGTGCCCCGAAGATACAGCCGACGATCAGCCACATGTTTTGCTCGAATGGGATCGAATCGGCCAGATGTTTGCGCCGTGTGCGAAGATAAAGCTGAAAGCCGCCGGTATAGCCGATCAATTCC
Source organism: Humisphaera sp. (assembly GCA_036276235.1). Classification (GTDB taxonomy): domain Bacteria; phylum Planctomycetota; class Phycisphaerae; order Tepidisphaerales; family Tepidisphaeraceae; genus JANWHF01. The sequence continues at coordinate 52,433 of DATBDZ010000351.1, forward strand.
ATCACCGGATGCGGGTGCAGGCGATGGCCGAAGAGTTGGAAGTAGTGGGGAAAGGTCATCTCTCCGCAATCTCCGCGTCGATCAACCAGCGCGCCGCCGCGTCGGCGTCGTTGCAGATCAGAAAAACTTCCTGAACCGTGCCCGTTCCCGTGTACAGGCATTTCAAGCCGGCAGGCGTCGGATATTGAACCTTAAACGACGGCGGCGTCTTGCCGCGCCGAACCTTGATGCGGCCGGGAACGATGCGCGAAACAAACGGACATTCCTTCACGATACGATTGAGAATCTCGTCCAACCCCCCGACGCGGCCATGCTGGCGCTTGATGCGGCCAAACTTCATGAGGGCGATTATACCGGAACGGTCAGCATGCACTCTCCCTCGCCCCTGTACTCAGGGGAGAGGGTTGGGGTGAGGGGACCGATGCGCCGATCGGCGAAGTACGCCCTTTGGCGCATCGCTGTCCCCTCACCCTGCCCTCTCCCCTGAGTACAGGGGAGAGGGTTCTGAATGCCGACTCTCTACCGAGCTCCTGCCAACGTATGGGAGTGCAGCGCAAACCATCGAGGATTGCTCCATCGGTCACGGTTGCCCATTGATCGGCACGTCTCTATTATCCGGTCCAACAACGAACCTAAGTCGAGGAAACCACATGAGCGAATCAACATTGAAAAAGGGCGCCGCCGCCCCGGATTTTGAATTGATGGACGAGAACAAGAACAAAATCAAGCTCGCCGACCTGCGCGGCAAGACCGTCGTCCTGCTCTTTTATCCGATGGATTTTTCGCCAACGTGCACGACCGAACATTGCTCGTTTGGCCCGGCGCTGCCGAAGCTCGCGCCCAACGCGGACACGGTTGTCTTTGGCGTCAGTTGCGACAGTCCCTTCAGCCACGCAGAGTACAAGAGCAAATACAAAATCCCCTACACGCTTCTCTCTGATCCCACCCGCAAGATGGCCAAGGCGTACGGCATGTGGGCCGGCGAAGAGCCATACAACTGCACCAAGCGCGGCACCGTGATCATCGACAAAGCCGGCAAGATCGCCCACTACGAAGAAGTAGCAATGCGCGAGGCGAGGAAGGTCGATGACCTGGCACGACTCGTCGCGCAAGCCAGCGCGTGATGAGAACTATTGAATACCGCGCACAGCGGCGCGACGCCTCGACTGAGCTGGTCGAAATCCAGCGGTCCGCGCGCGCCTTTATGCCGCGATCGATTGTGCCGCGTCGTTCTCCATCAGGTCGATGACCGGAACGGGGCAACTCTGGCGCCATGATTCTCGGCGTAATTTCGCATGAACGGGCGAGATATTTGAAATGACCGCCAGATCGAACACCATCCGAGATGCTTGGGCATCATCGACGACGGAAATACCCCGATATCGTCGCCCAGCGAGCTTTGGATCGGCGATCGCGATGATCTTCACGCCGCAGGCTTTCGCTGCCAGCCAGAACGGCAGGATGTTTTTTCCTAGGTCGATCAGCAGGATCGAGCGACAGCCGTGCTCGCGAATGACTGCTTGCAGGCGCGATTGGATGAGCCGCACCATCGCGAACTGTTCGAAGGCATCTTCCGAGATCGGGCGGCGGCCGTAAAACGGGGCGCAATTTTCTCCCTCCTCCGGTACTCCGGGGGAGGGCCGGGGTGGGGGTTGTGTAGAACAAGCGCCTGCCGCGCGAATGGGCCCCCACCCTAGCCCTCCCCCGGAGTACCGGAGGAGGGACAACGTGCGGTGCGCGCGCGACATTCCTTCGATCAACCCGCGCCAAAATGCCAGGTGATGCCGCCACCCTTTCGCCTGCGCGAGCCAGCGGTATCGGCCCATCCAGTCGATGGCAAAGGGGATGATCCACTGCCGCGGAAAATGTCGGGCGATCAGCGTGAGATTGTTGCGGACATCCAGCCGCGTCGTGCGCGTGGGTTGCCGGGCGCTCGGCGTCTTCAGATGGCTCACCTGAAGATCATCAAACCGGCGAACGCGCCAGCCGCCATTCAGGAGGCGCAGCGACAGATCGTACTCCTCGGCCTGCATGAAGAAATCTTCGGGAAGGCCGCCGACTTGTTTTAGGGCCGCCATTCGGAAGCCGGTGCCGCAGCCGATGAAGACTGACGGATATGCGCTGCATTCGTGTGTGCCGTCGGGGAGGACGACGTCAAAGACCGCCGCGCCTAGTTTCGGGTCGGCTTCGAAATGTTGGATCATCCGACGGATTGATTGCGAATTGGGAAATGAATCGTCATCCAGAAAGATCACATAAGGCGATTTGACCTGCGCAAGTCCCACATTCTTCGAGCACGCTCCGCGATTGGTGGATTGGCGGATCAGGATGACATCCGCGAATGCATCGTCGACGGCGTCGGCGGTGCCGTCGGTACTGGCGTTATCGACGACGATGGTTTGTGCGGCGACGCCGCAGGTTGCGTTGATGACGGCGAGTTCGCGGAGCGTGTGTAAAAGCACGTCCCGCCGGTTGTAAGATGAGATGAGAAAGGTGACTTGCGAGTTGAGGCGATTGGTGGTCACGTGGTTGAGGTTGGTGGACCGCACGTAAATAGAGACGGCGGGATAAATCCCGCCCTACGTGGCTCGATCGGCACGTCTCTCGCAATTGAGTTGTGAAACATGACGAAACGACTTCTCCCTCTCCCCTGTACTCAGGGGAGAGGGTTGGGGTGAGGGGACGAACGCGTCAACTTGCGAACGACGCCATATCGCGACCCGCTGTCCCCGCACCCTGCCCTCTCCCCTGAGTACAGGGGAGAGGGTTCTCAAACAGGCCTGCGTGGAGGGCGGGATTTATCCCGCCGCGCAGCTCCCGGGAAATCCACGTATAGCGCGTCGTGTTTTCGTAGGGTGCGCTTTAGCGCACGCGGTCGGTGCCTCGCAGATCAAACGTTCCGCGTGTGCTGAAGCACACCCTACGGAAGGACACGCGACACGCTCGCGTTACTGTTAAAATGTTCAGGCCGCGATCGCACTTGTACTTCGCAACCCGAGCAGCGTACATGGATTCGCCGGATCAAAATCATTGCGCCTGATATTCTTCGGCGGCAAATCCCACTTCGCGAAAAGCTTCTGATTATCCTCCTGCCCGCGCGGCGTGTCGATGAATCGCCGGTCGTCGTCATGCTCATCATGCTCGATAAGCGATGCGTATGCCGGCTCGATGCGCAGGCCTGCGTGCCATGCCTTCAGCGAAAGATCCGGATCGGCGGCGAAGAAGAAATAACGCTCGTCGAAGTAATTCAACCGCTCAAAAGTAACACGTCGTCCCATCGCGAAGTTGGCGTAGAGCGTGCCGCGCACGTGGCAGAGGCGATAGACCTCATCGTTATGAACCGTCTCATACGCGACGTTTCGCGTCGAATGCCAGCGATGAAACATCGCCAGGAATCCGACGCCGTCATCGGCGGCGTCCATTTGTGCGACGGCGTTATCCAGTGAGCCGGGCAATGGCCGCGCGTCGTCATTCAGCCAGGTGAGATTGCGGCCGGTGGCAGCGCGGAAGCCTTTATTCGCCGCGCGCACGAAACCCTCGCGGCGAGTTTCGCGGATGACTTTCATCGCATCGCCGAACTGATCGCGCGCCTGATCGAGCACATCGCGCGTGCCATCTTCGCTGGCGCCATCGACGACGATCACTTCAAACGAGCAGCCGACTCCTTCCTGCAGCGCGCTCAAGCCGCGAGAGAGCAGCGTCGCTCGATTGCAGGTGGGAATGACGATCGACAGGTCGTACATCGCTACGCCGCCTTTCGGTTGGGATGGGATCGCACGGCAAACTCGTAGGCTTGCTTCAGTGTCCTTAAAAATGTCTCTGGGCCAAATTGCTTCACACGCACCTTGCCCTTTGCCGCCAACGTCGTTCGCAGGTCGGCATCGCTCGCCAGGCGTTTCATCGTCAGACACATTTCCATCGTGTCATCGGGCGAGAAAAGCAGCCCAGCGTCGCCGATTTCCTCGGGCAGACTGGTGACATTGGAGCTGGCGACCGGACAGCCGCACGCCATCGCCTCCATGATCGGAATGCTCCAGGCCTCATGCTCGCTGGGGAAAATCAGCGCGGTGGCCATGTGATAAAGGCCGATCAGGTCCTGCGTGCTGACGCGGCCAAGCATTTTGATGCGATGCCGTGCGCCCATGCCGTCGATCAGCTTGGCCAGGTCCGCCGCGCGCTCCCCGCCGCCGGTGAGGATCAGTTCCGAGCCGGGAATATTTGCTGCGATAAAGGCGCGGATCAAGCGGTGATGGTTCTTGTGCGGCCAGATCGCAGCGGGGTAAATGAAAAACTTGGCCGGCAGGCTCAGTCGAATCCGCAGCGCATCCAGCTCCACCTGATGCGGCTCGCGCAGGAAATCAGATTGGAACACATCCGGCGTCACAAAAATCTTCGATCGATCAATTCCCAATTGCGCTTGCAGATCATCGCGAACATAGTTGCTGGCGGCGATCAGCGCGTCGGCCCGATGCGCCGACGCCGCCCACCAGCGCTCGCGATTTTCGATTTCCTGCGGCGAAAAATATTGCGGGAAATGCCGATGCTGCAGGTCGTGAAGATTCAGCACCGTCGGCAGCTTGAGCTCCAGCGGATTGATCGTGTTCCCCGGAAAATGCACCAGCTCGACGCCATGCCGGCGGAGCAGCTCCGACTTCTGCAGCGCAAACGCCTCCATTGCGGTGCGGCCCGCGACCGGGTCGCGCGCCAGCAGATCAGCCCAATTGCCGACGGGAAGCCCGTCATGCGTCGGCCGATCGATGCAATGAACCATGGTCATGTCATCCGCATAGCCGGCGAAAAGCTCGTGATTCTCCGGCCGCGTGATCAACACCAGCCGCGACCCCGGCGAGTCACCGCGCTTGAGCGCCTCGATCAGGCCGAGCGTGTAATTCTCGATCCCGCCGACGCGGCCGGGGAGGATGCAGTTGGTGTCGATGGCAATATTCATGATCAAACAGCCTTTCGCCACTCGGCGGGCGCCAGCTCATCGAGCGCCGCTCGAAGTGCATCGCCGACGCGCTTTTGCTGGTCGGCGCTCAATCCGAAAAACATCGGGGGGTTCAGTATCTGTCTGCACGCTTCTTCCGTCACCGGGCAAAATGGCTTGTGCTCGCTCTGAAAGATCGGCTGGCTGTAGAGCGGCAGCGGGTAGCAGACGCGCGTGTCGATCATCTGCAGCTTGAGCCGCGCGACAATCTCATCGCGCTGGGGGACCAGCAGCGGAAAGAGGAAATAACTGTTAAGAGCGCCGGCAATCGTCGACGGCATCGGCAAACCCAGCGGCGCAAACGCCGCGCGATAGCGGCCGGCCAGCGTCTGGCGGCTCTCGAGCAGCGCGTCGAGCTTGGTGAGCTGCGCCAAGCCAATGGCCGCCTGCAGCTCAGTCATTCGGAAATTGTGGCCCAGCTCGATGTGATAATATTTGCGTTGAGGGTCTTCGCCTTGCGAGCGAATGATGCGCATCCTACGAGCGAGTGCAGGATCATCAGTGAAAACCATTCCGCCCTCGACGGTCGTCATCGTCTTGGCGGCGTGAAAGCTTGTCGTTGAAATCAACCCATAACTGAGCGCCGGCCGCCCATCCAAAATCGAGCCGATGCTCTGCGCGCCATCGACGATCAGCGGCAATTGATGCCGCTCGGCGAGCGCCGTGAGCTTCGCATAATCGCACGGGTTTCCGCCGTAGTCGGTGCAAAGAATCGCTCGCGTGCGGGAAGAGAGGCACGATTCTGCGCTGGATGGATCAAGCCCCAGATTCCGCCGCTCGATGTCCGCAAAGACGGGCGTCGCACCCTGAAGCGCCACCGCCGACGCGGTCGCGACGTAAGAGAACGCCGGCACGATCACTTCATCGCCCGTGCGGATGCCGGCGACTCGCAAGGCCAGATCCAGCGCCGCCGTCCCGTTGCTGACGGCCACCGCATGCTGCCGCCAGGCGCGTTTTGCCATTTCCTGCTCGAATCGCTCGACGCGCGGGCCGCTGGTAAGCCAGCCGCTGTTCATGCAGGCGACGACTTCGCGCAGCTCTGCGTCGTCGATCGCCGGCCGCGCCCAGGGGATCGGTTCTAGCTTGCGCGATTGGAGTTTCATGGTCTTCATGCGGCGATTCTCTGTTCCGACTGGATAGCCATGTCCGCGGCGATGAACTCGATCAGCCGCCGGCTCGTGGCCACGTAGGTAAATCGGTCAAGCACCGGCTTTCGCATCGATGCGGCTCGTTGCCGGCGATCCTCGGGATTGGCCAGGTAATGCGTGACGCGCTCACGAAGCTGCGCGGCTGAGCCAAAGGTGATAGCGTCGTAATCGTCATCCCAGACGGCTGCCGCCGAGCGGAGATATCCGCATTCCTCGCTGGATCGCAGCATCTGAATGAACGAGTCGTCTGGCCCGAACGGGTCGTATTGCAGAATTTGCGCGATCGCCTCGATCTGCTCGACGATCGCCGGCGTCGCGCGGTCGCGCAACGCATCGTCGGTCGAGATTTCTTCGGCTTTGCACCAATCCCAAATCGTCCTGAAATGCCGCTCCATCACATCGCCAGGGCAATAGCGCATCAGGAAAAACCCACCAGCGGCAAGGCCCTCCATCACTCGCTGATGCACCGCGCCGTGCGGGCTGATGTGGAGGTTAATCGCACTGGCCTGGTAGATTGTCGCAAGCTGGCTGGCATTGTCCGCGATTCCGTGCGCGAAGCGCGCAAAGGCGGGATGTGCTTCCCATCCGCGGCCGTAAAGGCGGAGATCGACCCCCATCGCCGCCAGCCAGTGGAGCGATTGATGGCGGAATAGCGCGTTGTTGATGCGTTGCGAAAAGAACTCAAACAGCGCCGGCATCTGCTCGGATGGAATCCCGGTTCGCGTTTCGATTAATGCCTGATCGATGATCTGGCGAATCGTGATCGGCTCGGTCACGATCTGTCCGGCTTTGTAGATCGCCGCGAATCGATCGAAGATCGCCGAGAGCAATCGCTTCGCTTCCGGCGAGCCAAGCCGGCGGATTTCCGCATCGATCATCCCATCGGCGGGCGTGCTGGCATGGCTGACGAAGCAGACCTCGCAGCCAAATTGCTTTCGCTCCGCAGCGCTCAACTCGCGCGGCGCGAATCGCTCATCATTCACGCCCACAATCGCCGGCATATAGCGGCTGGCGGGATAGCCGAACTCCTGGATCATCCGCAGCCGCGCAAAGCCGAGCGCGTAGTCGCGACTGCCATGGGCCGCGCCCGCGGCGCGATTGAAAATGTTCGGCAGGGCATCCTGCACCCACATCACCACCGGAACCTGCGACGGCAGGCCCGGCGTCTCACGCCGGTAATGATCGATGATGACGATCAGATCAGGCTTGAACTCCGCACACACCGCGGAAGTGTTGACGCCATTAGGCACCTCGTGATCCGCCGACTCGATCAACAAATGCGTGCGATGCCCAAGGCGATTGAACGCGCTCAGCCAATCGCGCATCGAGTGTTGGAGAAAGGTCGTGTAGCGCGAAGTGATCCCAAGAATGTTCAGCAATTCGCCGTTCGCAAATCGCGCTGCGATCGATTGCGGAGTCACATCGGAGAAGTCCACAACATGCTGGCGATTTAGTTGCGACAGGCGATCCGCCATCGCCTGCGCGGCCGCGTTGATCACCTGATCGAGCGTCACATCCGCCGGCCAGATCGCGGCATCCACCTTCACCGAAATACGCGGCCAGGGGCAGAGCAGGTCCTGGGTCAGGCTTTGGCGAAATTGATCAAACGCATCGGCGCCGGCAAACAGCCGCACGCGCGGGTCGGCAAGTAGGGCCGTCCAATCCTGAACATGCAGGATGACCCAGAGCCTTTCCAGATCGCCGATCAGAAAAAAGAGCGGCGGCCGATGCCCCGGGGCCGACTGCAAATCACACGGAAGCTGATAAAGATAATTCCAAAGCCACCCCAAGTCCTCGCCGGCAATCAGCGCCGGCTGGGCGCAATTTCCATTCGGATACAGTCGAGAAACGATCTCGCGGGCGCCCGCCGGCGAAAGTTTTTGTGACAACGGTTGCACGCCAAGCGGAGTCGGGATTCCCAGCAAAAGCTGATCGGCCGAAGTTTGAATGAAATATTCCCGCGCCGGCGCAAGCGCCAGCAAGGTGGCGGCAAGTTCCGGATATCGGCCGCCGATCGCGGCGAGATTCGCGGTCAACCGCTGACCAAGCAAGGCGATCGGAATCCAGTTGCCGGCGGAAAAGGATTGCAATTCATCTCCCTGCAATGCCGCGGCACGACCCCGGTCGCGCCCTTGCACATGGATATCGTCAGAAGCTCAACGAAGACGTGAGAATTATCGGACGCAATGGTGGTGGGTCGGGCGTCCCGCCCGTGATTATTCACCACGGAGGCACGGAGACACGGAGGCGCGCTCGTACTTCGACACCGCATGGCGAAACAGGATTTATTGATTTGTTCTTTCTTTGAATTCAATACGTCAATTGGGAAATGCTAGCCGAACTTCGAGCGCGCCTCCGTGTCTCCGTGCCTCCGTGGTGATAATCAGGGGCGGGACGCCCGTGCCACCGCCGCTCAACCGGCGATCCGCTGCGCCTGTTGGCTGATGTTGCGGTATTGGGCGAGAAGATCGAGCCGGCGATCGTCCAGATCGAGCATCGCCTGTACGAATTTGCCGTTCGGCGATTGCGCGAGCGCCGCCGCCTGCTCTTGCGGCGTCGCATGCTTCAAGGGCGCGCGGCTGACGACCAGCGACATCTCATTCGCGCAAAAATCCGCCGACAGGAACTCGATGAACGGCGCATCAAGCCGCTCAAAAAGCAGCGCGGCTGACTGCTCACTGAAGAGAAAACGATGGTCGCTTGCATCGGGGAGTTTGGGCAGCGTCTTCCCGCTCTTGCGGAAATGCGCGAGTGTTTTCGGTTGTGGATAGGCGGCAGTTTGGATCAGCAAAATCCCGTCGGGCTTCAAAAGGCTCAAACAAGTTTCGAGAGTCTCGCTGGGCTCCTCGAAGCGTGCGACCAGATCGATCAGCGTCATGGCATCGAGCGATCCCCCGCCGATGGATTGATCGTCGGCCTTGCCGCGGACCAAATCGATGCCGGACTTCTTTGTCGCGCGGCGGCGGTTTGAGCCGGCAACTTCCAGTTTGGATGCCTGATATCCCGCCTGCTCGAGCATCGCGGCAAACCCGCCATGCCGGCAGCCTGCTTCCAGCACTCTGGCCGGCGGAAGCACAAATCCCAGCAGCGAGCGAAGCCATGGCAAGCATCGCTCCGTCAAATCCGCCCGCGATTGGGAAACAAGGTCGCTAGGACCAGATCCGCTTGATGCGGCCGATGATCCGCCCACATCCGCTCGCTGTGAAACAAGCGTCTGGCAGGATTCGCAAAGGCTGAATCCCGCGCCAAATTCCGATAGCGTTTCGTTGCCGCACCAGCATCGCATAGTTGGTTTCATCGGCCATCGGTAACGTCCGGATAAATCTTTTACCCGCGCGTCGGGCCTGATCCGATAACAGAGTCATGTCTGCCATCGCAATTCCCGCGGTTCCGCTCGCAGCGCGCAAACCTCTGCGCACTTACGATCACGCCGCGTTTAATGCGACGATCCGCCCCACCGACGTCTTTCTCTGCACTTATCCGAAATCCGGCACCACATGGCTGGCCTATCTCATCGCCCAGGCGCTCAAACGCGATCCGGATGAGCAGATCGACCTCAAGTCGATGTACACGCACGTTCCGGATGTCAATCTTCTTTACACAAAGCGCGGCTCGCTCGAGCAATATTCGCAACTGCCGGATCCGCGCATCTTTCTCTGCCACGCGACTTTCAACGAGCGGCTGCCGAACGTGATCTATGTCATTCGTGATCCGCGCGATGCGCTGGTTTCGTACTGGCATTATCAGCGGTTTCTTCACAAGGGATACGATCGCTCGCTGGCCGACTTCATCGCGGCGGACGATCACTGGCCGTGTGAATGGGATCAGCATGTGGCAAGCTGGCTGCTCCCGCGCCGGCATCCGAATTTCATGCTCGTGAGATACGAGCAGCTTCATGAGGACGCCGCCGGGGTTTTGCGCGATGTGCTGCGATTCGCCGGTAAAGCATTCACAGAGGAGCGCATTGCGGCGGCGGTTGCGTCATCGCGCTTCGACCGCATGCGTGCGACGGAAGAAACCCACGGCGTTCACGGTAAAGCCGGCGACGAGGATGCACGCTTCGTTCGCAAGGGCCGCGCGGGAGGTTGGCGCCAGGAAATGAGCGGCGCGGATTTGCGCATCTTGGAAGACAAATACGGCGAAGTGATGCGGCAGGTGCGATACGAGCCGACGACCCGGTGATAGCGCGAACCATGAAAACGGCGATCAGTGCCCGCCCTACGAGGAACGCGGCGCGTAGGGCGGGCACTGCCCGCCGCCTCGTCCAGCGAGGAGAGACTCCACTATGTTGGTCACTGAAAACCTCACCGAAATCGCAGACCTCTACCGCGACTATCCGATCGCGCGCACCGGCTCCGGGCTGGAATTCATCAACATCATCGATGACTACGTCGCTTACTTGTCCTTCGCCAATGCCGGCATGCTCAACAAGGGGAATCTGCTTTGCCTCGATTATGCGCTGAGCCATCTGCCCTCCAACAATCCGCTGATCGAGATCGGCATTTTCGCGGGGCTTTCGACGAATCTGATCGCTTATTACAAGCGTCGCCATGGCGTTACGAATCGGCTGTTCAATTGCGATCGCTGGCAATTCGAGGGCGCGGAAAATGGCGGAAACATCGGCGAGTCGCAGTTTACGCATGCCGAGTATCGCCAGTTTGTTCGGGAGACTTATCGCCGCAATGTGAGCCAATTCAGCCGCGGCGATTTGCCCGCGACTGTCGAGATGCTTTCGGGCGAATTCTTCACGGCCTGGGAAGATCAACGGCGCGTAACCGACGTTTTCGGCCAATCCGCGCGGCTCGGCGGGCCGATCTCCTTCTGCTACATCGACGGCGATCATCGCTACGAAGCGGCCCGGGCCGACTTTCTCAATGCCGACCGCTTCCTGGAGCCGGGCGGCTTCATTCTCTTCGACGACTCCGCCGACGGATCGATCTGGGAGGTCACCCGCGTGATTGATGAGGTGAAACGCATGCCCAACTATCGCGTCGTGATCAAGAATCCGAATTATCTGGTGCAGAAGATCGCGGAATAAACACGTCTCGGACAGTAATCAGCCGGCGAACACATGCTCGAATCCAGCGATCCAAAAATGGAGTTCGTCAACTACTACGGCAACACCAGCCTGTTTGCCCTGGACGTGCTGCGGCGGCACGGATCGCTTTCTGATATGAAGCTGCTGAGCATCGCCTGCCTGATGCCGCACCTGGCGAATTATCTGGCGATCTTTGGCGCGGTGCATCACAGCACGATTACGCAAACGCATCTGCCGATTCCCATCGAGCAATCGCCGGCGAAATTGACGCTGCATCGGGGGGATTTCTTCGATCTGCCGCCGCTGGATATTGACTGCGTGATTTCGCACGCCGCCATTCATTGCTTCAACGACACGCGCTACGGAAATGAATGCACCGCCGAAGGATGGCAGAAGCCCTACCAGGCTCCGGCGAAGCTGCGGCAAATTGCCGGGCGGCCGGTGCCGGCGATTGTGAGCATTTCAGTCGGCCGCGAAGAAGTCTTCCACGATAACAACACACATCTGTCTCACGAGAAATTCATCCGCTCTTTTGAGCAATCGGGCTGGAAGCTGCAGGATTATTTCTTCGACTACGTCTGCGGCGGATATCCGCAAAAGCCGGAATACCTGGGATTGGAATATCGCCGCGCGAAGCAGCTTCCGGAGACGTTTGAATCGCCGAGGCATTGGATCACGGGGAATTATTACTTCGCGTGACGCACATCTGACGACGAGGGCGGCGGGATAAAGCCCGCCTCCCGCCGGAACGCTCACAGGCTCATGTAGTGCTGTGATTCAAAGAAAGCCTTGGGCAGGATGCCCAAGCCACTTTACGCCGCGGCGGTTTCGTTGATGCGGCCGTGGGAATCGATCTGGTCGAATTTCACCGCGACGCGCTTGCTGACGCCTTGCTCCTGCATGGTCACGCCGTACAGCACGTCGGCGATTTGCATCGTGCGCTTGGAGTGGGTGATGACGATGAACTGCGATTGATCGAGGAATTCCTGGACGATCAGGTTGAATCGCTGGTTGTTGGCTTCGTCGAGAGCCGCGTCCACTTCGTCGAGAATGCAGAAGGGGCTGGGCTTGCTCTTGAAGATCGACATGAGCAGCGCGACGCAGGTCATCGTCTTTTCGCCGCCGGATAGCTGGCTGATGCTCACCGGCTGCTTGCCGGGCGGGCGCGCGATCACTTCGATGCCGGCATCGAGAATGTCCACCTTGATCATCGCCGGCTCAGTGCTGCCCTCCACGGGCTGGGAGTTTTTGGGAGCAGGGATTTCGGTTTCCAGGAAGATGTCGGCTTTGCCGCCGCCGAAGAGCTTGCGGAACATCGTCTGGAAATGCTCGCGGACAGCGTTGAACGTCTGCTCGAAACGAACGCTGCTCTCGGTGTTGATCTCGCTGATCAGACTCTCAAGCTGCAGCTTGGAGGCGGTCAGATCCTGTACCTGCGTCGCCAGGAATGTCGAGCGTTGCTCAAGCTCATCCTGCTCGCCGATCGCATCGACGTTGACATTGCCCAAGCGATGGATCTTCTCGCGCAACTGCTTGATCTCCTCGGCGACGGCGTCCCAATCGACATCGCCGCTCACGTATCCGGCGCCGCCGTCGGCGGATAAGCCGTGATATTTGCCGGGGAGATCGAGCTGCAATTCCTCCATCGTGCGGGTGATCAAGGTCTCGAGCCGCACGCGGACTTCACCGAGCTTTAGCTCCAGATTGTGCAGCGCCTGCTCGACGCGGGTGTGCTCGGCGCGCAGCTCTTCGACTTTTGTTGCAAGCGATTGAACGACGCTCAGCGACTCAGCGACCTGCTGCGCCATCGCGTCGATCTGTTCTTTGAGCTGTTTCTGTCGTGCAACAGCCGACTGCTCCGCGGCGGCGGCCTGCTCTAACTCAGCTTCGACGCCGCCCTGCTTGGAGGCAATCGCCTGCGCGCTTTGGGCGAGCCGCTGCACTTGTTGCGTCAGCTCGGCGCGGGTGCCGGTCATTCGCTGCACCTGCTGCTGGCTGGCAAGCTGTTTTTCCTGAATCTGCCCAAGCTGCACGCGCGAGACGGTGAGTTGCTCGCCCAGCACGCGGATTTCCTCGGCGAGCCGCTCGTGCAATGCCGCCAGATCGGTCACCTTCTGCTGGCGATCGTTTTGGTCGGTCTCAAACGCCTGCCGCTTTTCGGTGAGCGTTTGTTCTTCGGTTGTCAGGCGGCCGCTCTGGTCGAGCAGCGATTGCAATTCGCGATCGAGGATCGGCTGCTCTCGCCGCAGCGATTGCTGCTTGTCGTTGATCTGCGAAATGCGGCTGGTCAGCTCGACCTTGTCCGAGTTCGCGCGATACAGCTCATTGCGAATCGTGTTTTGCTGCTCTTCCAGAGCCTTGGCGCTGGCGTTGCCTTCGGTGAGCTGCCGCGTCAGGCTTTCGATGCGGACATCGACATCGGCGATCTGCTGCGCGATCGATTCCAACTCAGATCGCCGCGAGAGCAACCCCATGGCGGCAGTCAGCGGGCCGGCACGGAGCGTGCCATCCGCTTCGAGCACTTCGCCGGCATGGGTGACGTATCGCCAACCTTGCGGCCCGGTGCGATGAAGCTCGGCGGCATCAGCCAGCGAATCGACGACAACGGTGCGGCCAAGAAGATGTTGAGCAAGCGATGCGTCCGCGGGTTCGACGCGAACCAAATCGATCGCGAGGCGAATGCGCTGCGGGCGCTGGTTCCAGTCGTAAGTCTCAGTGGCACGGGCGTCCCGCCCGTGATCTTCCGTGGGAATCACGGGCGAGACGCCCGTGCCACGTAGAAGATTCACGCGGCCTTCGAGATCAGCCAAATGCTCGGCGGCGGCAATCGGCGCGCTCGGATCCGTCGTCACCAGCCACTGATCGCGCCCGTCGAGGGCGGCCTCCACGACATGCGCATGTTCGACATCCACGCGCAGCACGTCGGCGACAAGTCCGCGGACGAATGGGAATTTTTGCTCGCGCTGGCGCAGGACACTTTTCACGCCTTCGCTGACGCCTTCCCGCTTGGCTTCTAGATCGGTGAGAACTCGTTGCCGCGACAGCAGGCCGGAGCGATGTTCCTTGGCGCTGCCGAGCTGCTCGTTGACCTGCGCGAGTTGCCGGCCAAGATGTGCGGCCTCTTCGCGTCGGCCATCGAGTGCCGCCTGCTGCTCGCGAACGTGCTCGAGCGTTTGATCGAGCTTTGCTTGAGCTTCCAGCCGCTGCGTGTCGAGTGCTTCCAGCTCAGCCAAAACGATTCGCCGGCGCTCGGCCAGGCGGACCTGATGGCCAACGATGTTTTTCCGTTCGATCTCGATCGCGCCGAGCCGGCTGTTCACCTGTGCGAGCTTGCGCATCAGATCGAGAATGGCGGCCTTGTGCTGCTCGACCTGTTGATTGGCCTGATTGAGCTGAAGCTGGCCATCGCGAAATGACTGCTGGCGTTGCTCGATTAACTGTCGGCCTTCATCCAGCTCGGCCGTCAGGCGCGCCAGCGTTTGGCTCTCAGTTTCCAGAGATGCGCTGACTTCCGTCAGCCTTTGCTGGGCGGCTTCTCGATCGGCGTTAAACGCCTCGATCTGCTCGGCCATCTGCTCCAGTTGCTGGCGGGCGTATTGCTGGCGTTGCTGCGCCGATTGCAGCGCGGCTCCGGCCTGCACCAGCTCATATTCCGTTTCCTGGCGCTTGCGCGAAAGTGTCTCGTGCTGCTCGCGCTTGGTCGCCAGCTCATTCTGGCTGCGCGATAAATCGGTGGCGGCGTCATCGAGGCGAAACGCGGCGTCCTGCCGTTGCGTATCCAGCTCGCTGACTTGCGCGTGATGCGTGTGATATTCCTGCAGCGCGTACATCAGCCGCAGGTCGGTGAGACGCTGGGAATATTCCTGATAGGTCCGCGCGCGGCCCGCCTGAATTTTCACGCTGCGCAGCCGCTTCTCCACTTCCTCGACGATGTCCTGCACGCGGATCAGATTCTGATCCACTCTTTCCAGCTTGCGCTGCGCTTCCTTCTTGCGCGC
>DATBDZ010000352.1:0-17991 GCA_036276235.1 Humisphaera sp.
CGGGACGGATCGCGATCCGCGGATTCACCGTTCGCCACGCCGGGAACGAGCCTAAGCGAGGGCCCGGATCCTCCTAACGCTTTGATCTCTCGTTCCGCATCGCGCCGCCGCTACTTCTTCACCCGCTCCATCACAACCATCAGCAGATCCGTCCCCTTCGTCGCGAACTCACCCGGCCGCTGGTCGCGGCTTGGTTCGCAGGCGCAGACTTTCAGCTTGTCGCCGTCGAGTTGGTAGATGCCCAGTGAAGTCTGGCCATTGCGCTCTTCCTCGTCATCCTTGAGGATTTTCAGATCGATCTGCGCCGGCGACTTCGCGGTGTCGATCGTAAATGTGCCTGAGAGGATCTCCTTGTCGTCCTTTTTGACGGTGAACTTGTCGCCGTCGAAGATGAACTGGCAATGTTTTCCTTCGTCGCTGGTGTCGGAATCGCCGTGCAGCTCCTGGACGAACTGCCAGGCTCCCTGAAGTTTTTGCCGATCCTGCGCGCCGATGTCTTTTGGTTTATCCGCCGCGATCAGAACGAGAGATAACAATCCGAGAAACAGTGAAGCTTTCATTCCAGGCTCCTTCGTCAGACATGAATCAGTCGAGCGCTACTCACCGATGGTGAGCATGACGCCCACAGCGAAGTCGCGCGCGGAGTACTTTAATTGCACGATTGCAACTTGAAGCAGGGATCGTGCGTTCATCGCGCCAGATTGCATTCATCCGTCCGCCACGCCGGGAACGAGCCTAAGCGAGGGCCCGGATCCTCCGAGCGCTCCAAGTTCCTCCGAGCGCCGCGATCCTATAAGCGCTGAGATTCTGCAAGCATCGAGATCCTCCAATCGCTCCAATACCCCCCGAGCGCAACGAGATCCGAGCGCTCTGAGAATCCGAGCCCTCGCCCAAGGCTCGTTCCCGGCGTGGCCGACGGGCTATGGGAACCGAGCGTGTGCTGGAGAAATGAACTGCTCTGGGAAATCGAGAGTACCGCGAATCGCGGTTGACGCCCCGCACCTTACTCTTGAAGATCGTTCGCATGAATTCGGCGTCTTCGGGTGAGCCGCCGGTGGCGGATCTGATTTCGGTTGCACAGGCGATTCGCATCATCGATCAAACGCCGGTGCATCCGCGCATCATGCGCGTGCCGCTGCTTGAGGCGCAGGGTCGGCGGCTGGCCGCCGATCTGGCGGCCGATCGCGATTATCCCCCGTTTCGCAAGGCGCTGATGGATGGATACGCGGTGCGATGCGCCGATGTGGGCCGCGTGCCGGTGGAGCTTGCGTGCGTGGCGGAAATCGCGGCGGGGCAGGCGCCCACTCGCGCCGTCGAGGCAGGAGAAGCAATCGCCATCATGACCGGTGCGCCGCTTCCTGCCGGCGCGGACGGCGTCGTCCCCGTCGAAGATGTCGAGACGCGCGCCCGCACAGGGCAATCCGTGCGCGTGCTCCGCGCGCCGATGCCCGGTCGATTCATCGCGCAGGTGGGTTCCGATTGCGCCGCGGGGAAAACCGTATTGGCTGCCGGCATCATGATGGGCCCGGCGCAGATCGCCGTCGCCGCCAGCGTCGGGGCGGCTGAGATAAACGTCTTCGCCCGCCCGCGCGTCGCTGTGCTCGGCACCGGCGATGAGCTGGTCCCCATCGATCAAAAACCCGGCGAAGTCTCGATCCGCAATTCCAACAACCCGATGCTGCTCGCGCTGCTCCGCCGGCTTTCAGCGGAAGTGACCGACCTCGGTTTCGTGCGCGATGATCCAGAGCAAATCCGCCAGGCAATCGCGCGCGGCTTGGAATACGACGCCCTATTCATCACCGGCGGCATGAGCATGGGGGAATATGATTTCGTACCGAAATTGCTGAGCGAAGCCGGCGTCGAGCTAAAGATCACGAAGCTGAAGATCAAGCCGGGTAAGCCATTTGTCTTCGGAGTAGCGCAGAAGGGTTCAGGGTTCAGGGTTCAGGGTTCAGGAAAGACCGAGGAGGATCCGGTGGTCAGAGAGAGTTCAGGAAAGACCGAGGCCGACTCCTCACTGAACCCTGAACCCCGAACCCTGAACCCTCCCTTCGTCTTCGGTCTTCCCGGTAACCCCGTCAGCGCCTTCATCTGCACGATCCGCCTCGCCTCGCGATTGCTGACCCGCCTGGCCGGTGGGCATGTCGAAGAGCGCTGGCTGACCGGCCGCATGGACGTCGGCCTCCCGGCCAATGGCCCGCGCGAATTTTATCAGCCGGCCGTGCGGACCATGACGCCCGGCAGCTTCAGCTCGCGCTCAGAGTTCGCATCGATCACGCCGCTGGCGTGGAAGGGATCAGCCGACCTCTTCACCCTAGCCAAGGCGAATGTGCTGATCGTGCGAGCCGAAAACGAGCCGGCCATGCCGAAGGGAACGGTGGTGCGTGTGTTGGAAATGTGACGCTGGCCCGACATCACAATGAAAAATGTAAAATTTAAAATTAAAAATGGAAGTAGACGAAAGATAGCTGCACTTCTTTCCGCCATTTTTCATTTTTCATTTTTCATTCGCGCCGTGCGGCGATAGCATAAAAAGGTCTTCCTTCGCGGCGATACTTCCTCTCAAAATTTGTCCCCACGAATTCCCCTTCGCTGGCGGAGCCGGGGCGGTTGTAGTCTATCACCTGCATTTTTGACGCGCGGACGATCGATTCGATCTGCTCGAAATATTCCTTGTGGTCGGTCACAGCCTGCAGACGGCCGCCGGGGGCTAGGATTCTTTGCGCCTGCTGTATGAACGGCTCCTGAAACAGGCGGCGTTTGTGGTGCCGCTTCTTGGGCCAGGGGTCGGGGAAATAAACGTGGAGCACCGAGAGGCTCGCATCCGGCACAAACTCGCGGATGAAATAAATCGCCTCGGCGCGGACGGTTCTCGCGTTGGTGCAGCCATGCCGGCGGAGGCGATCGCTGGCGTAACGCCAATACCAGTTGGCCCATTCGATGCCGAAGAAATTCGCATCCTTTCGCGCCTCTGCCTGTTCGGTGAGGAAGGTGCCTTTGCCCATGCCGATTTCCAGCTCGACGGGCAAGTCATTGCCAAAAAGCTGCGGCCAATTCAGCGGACGAGGCAGCGTGTCGGCGATCAAGCCGATCGGTTCTACGATCATTTCACGGTGCGTTTGCATGGTTCCTTCTACAGATCGGCGGGTAATGCCCGCCCAAAGCGATCGGCCATTGTAGGGCGGGCATTGCCCGCCGCGCGTACGAAGTCGCATTCAGAACCCTCTCCCCTGTACTCAGGGGAGAGGGAGCAGGGCGCGGTCCTTTGCGCCTCGCGATCTTCTGTTGCGAAATGTTTCATCGCGATGCACGCTCTGTCTCTATATAATGATCCGCCGCCATGAAGCGACCCATGCAAATGGCACAGTGCCTCGCGATCATCGTCGCGATATTCCTTGCGCCCAGGGTTTCCTTTGCTGCGCCACCAACAACGCGCCCGGCTTCGCCCTGGCCCAAGCTCACCGCCACCGAGCAGGCGGAGGCCGTTGAGAAGCTCAAGGCGTTCGCCGACGACGCTTCCACGAAGCTTGACCGTCGGCTCTCGCTCTTTGAGACGCAATACTTCCTCTTCTACACCGATCTTCCCCAGCGCGAAGCGCAAAACTGGGCATCGCTTCTGGATCGCATGTACATGCGGCTTGCGGAGCTGTTTGCCGTCAAGAAGGGGGAGAACATCTGGAGAGGGAAGGGGCTGATCTTCGTCTTCGCCAAAGCTTCGGATTACCGAAATTATGAGCGGCAAGTAGAGAAGACCGATCCGATTTTCTCCGCCGGCCGATGCCATGCGCGGCATGATGGAACTGTCCACATCGCGTTTTACAAGCAGGATCGCGAGCTCTCGTTCGCGCACGTTCTGGTGCACGAATCGGTGCATGGTTTCATCCATCGCTATCGCACGGCGGCGATCGTTCCTTCCTGGGCAAATGAAGGATTGGCGGATGCGATCGCGACGGAATTGGTTCCCGATCCGCCGACCAATCCGACGCGCCAGCAGGTCGCCGATGCGTTGCGGAAGCATAATAATGAGCTGGGAAAATTCTTCCGCACGCCGCAGATCGAGCCGTGGCAATATCCGGTCGCCGAGACGCTCACGCAGTTCATGATCCTGCAGAGCAAGCGCAATTACGTCGATTTCATCAACGGCATAAAAGACGGCCAGGATTGGGAAACGAGCCTGGATAAGAATTACAAAGCGCCGCTCGAGCGGCTAATCCCAGCGTATGGTGCGTGGGTGGGGGTGAAGGGGCTGAGCGAGTAAGGGGCTAAAGATTGGCCCATCCGATCAACTCATGGCCGGCCTTTCGCGCAGAATCAGCGAAGAGGCCGATCATTTGCCGCTCCACGTCGCGCCAAGGCTCCGCGCGGCCGGGATGGACGCCGACTTCCATCGAGCCGTCGCCGCGCATGCGACCGAGCAATTGGTTCGGCCAGGAGGTATCCGCCGCCGTCGAAGTCGGCATGAAAAAATGATCGGTTGTTTTGAACGAGCGCATGATTCCCCGACGCCACCAGTGGCCAAGCCAGTAGGTGGGGCTTTTGAGCGGCCGCCGAAGATAGACATCCTGGACATTTCGCACGCGTGTGATGCCAAATCGCGGCAAGACATTTTGCAGCGCGATCCGAAAGGGCTTGAATTTATGCAGATGGCCGTGGGAATCGACATGGGAAATGCGCACGCCGTGATCGATCAGCCGCTGAAGCTGCGCCGTCGTCTCGCGCTGGATATCTTCGACGTTGACCCTGCCCCGCAGCGCCGAAACGCGCACGTGTTGCGAGCCGAAGAACTTCCCATCCGGCGCGGCGAGGGTCGGAATAGTCGCCGGATCGCACAGCGGCGCCTCAACGGTATCGGTGATGTAAGTCAGATGAACGCCAAAGCTCATTTCCGGATGGGCCCGCGCGTATTCGATTGCCGCGCCCGAGGCCGGCATATTCGGCATGATGGTTGCGCCGGTGAGTGCGCCGCTGTCGAGGCATTCGATGGTCGCCTTGACGGTGTCATCGTCCATCCCGAAATCATCCGCGTTGGTGATGATGCGCAAGGGAACCTCCGCGGCCAGTTCTGGTCAAGCCTAGCTGAAAAAATTATCCCCTTCATCCGGACGAAGCCGCCAAAGCTCAGGCCGATGAAGATCCTTTTTGAACAGAGGACTGGGCGGAACGGCCCTGAGCAGATAATGCAGCATCCCCGCACCCACAAATCCCCGGTGCTTGAGGAAACTCGCAAGCTGCGGCTGCTGACAGCAGACTTCGACCGCATCAACCTTTGACCGCAATAACGAATCGACCGCCAACAGCACAAGCGTTGACTCGCTCACCTTCTGGGCATCCATCGTCATCCAATCCTGGACCGATCCGAGCGTGATGTTCTTCAGTTGTCGCTGCGTCACGCTCGAGTAATGGCGGGATTTGGTCAGGCAGAATGCAAGAGGCTTTCCGCCGCGCTCGCGAATGACCAGAAGTTGGCGGCGCTGAGTGGAGTCGCCGTCGAAACGATTGGCCAGGAGCCAGTCGCACCAGGCGGCCGTGCGCGATGAGGCAATCTGGCCGTCGCCGCCGCGCAGGCTCGCCTCCAATTCTGGCGGAATTGATTTTTCGCCAGCGATCTCCAATCCTCGCAGACGTATTGCCAGCAGTGCACGCAGGATGGATCGTTGCGCGAACAGCGCGACGTCGGCGGCAACCGACGCCGTGCGGGAAACCAGCCGATTGCCGATCAAGCTGTCCATCACTGCGCGGCTGCGGCGAACCATCACCATCCGCCGCATCGGAAAATCAATCCAGCGCAGCTTCTGGTACATGGGATATATCATCTGCGAGATGCCGCACACGGCGACCGTGTGATGGAGCGACTGCATCTTGAGCAGGATCATCAGTCCGATTCCGGTGTGGCGAAACTTCTCTTCGACGAAAAGAAGCGAACCATACAGGACGCGCGTCGGCGTCCCCATGACGGAGATTTCACCGGGAATAACATCCATGCGCCCGACGACCTGGTTTCCAATCAGCCCGATGATTTGTGCCGGATCCTCGGGGACGGAAAAGGGATTGCTGAGCAGCGCCTGCCGCTTGGCGGGAGTCGGCAGGGCCAGCCGCGCGGGATCATCCCACCTGGCGTGAACATCGCCGCTCTCCAATTGCTGACGTGTGACGATCTGGAGCGTCGGCGCATCATCGCTCACGAGCGGTTCTCCGATTGGGCGGCGTCAGCGTCCTGCCGCCGAATTTTCTTGAAGCGCTCGTTGCTTTGTGATTCAGTGGTGAACTCGACTTTGACCGGCACCTTGTATGCATCCAATCGCGCGGCGACGTGCGTTTTCATCGCAACGCGGAACGCGGCGGGGTCCATTGCGTCGCGGAGCCGCACACGTGCGACCACAATATTTCCCAGCATCGCGTTGGGTTGGCCGCAGACGGTAACGTCGGCCACCGCCGGCATCTGGCGAATCACATTTTCCACTTCGGCCGGATAGACCTTCTGACCGCCGACGTTAATGATGTCATTCTTGCGTCCGAGGATTCGAATGAATTCGCCGTCCACTTCGACGCAATCGCCGGTCATGAACCATCCGTCGGCGGTGAAGGGGCTGGGGGCATTGAGATAGCCAAGCATCGCCGAGTCGGCTTTGATCTGCAGCATTCCCTCGACGACGCGCCATTGATATCCTTCGCCGCCGATTTTTACCCAGAGCGAGCCGTCCTCGCGCGATTTGCTGCGGAGCGTGCCGACCTCGGTCGTCCCATATTTCTGCAGAAAGGTTGCGTTTGGGAAAATCTCGCGGCAGCGGTCGAGCGTCGCCTGCGGCATCATCTCCGCGCCGTATGTCACATACTTGATCGAAGAAAGATCGTGGCGGCGATAAGCCTCCGTCAGGACCAGCATGCCCAGAAAAGTCGGCGCGGTCGGCAGGACCTGAACACGGTGCCGCTCGATCAGCGCGCAGACAGCTTCCGGCGAGCGATTCTCCACCAGCACCAGCGCGCTGCCGTTTGAGAGGCTGTAGAAAAGAGTATCCAGGCCGCCGATGTGATCGAAAAGGAGAAAAGCAAGCGTTCGCAGATCGTGACGTCGTTTCCGATATTTGGCCAGCAGATGCACCAGGTCGTGAACGGTGCCCTTGCTGGCGCCGGTCGAGCCGGACGAAAAGAGCACCAGTCCGGGATGCCCGCGGCGGCGCACCTCCTGATAAATCGGATGTTCCGCATTGAGTGCGTGGCGAGTGACAGAGGCGTCGTTCTCGCCGACGGTAATAATCCACTGCGCCTGGCCGATTTGGAGAATGTCCTCAAATTTCGCTGGCGCGGTGGTGGTGACGGGGATGACAACGCAACCGGCTTCGATCAGCGCCAAAAATGTGGCGATGGAGTCCGGCGAGTAATCGGCGCGCAGCACGACGATCGCGCCGGCGGCAATTCCGTTTTCGCGCAGGAATTGCTGCCGGCCGGAAATTCGATCGAGCAGCCATTGATAGGTGTAAGACTGATTGGCGGCAATCAGCGCGGTACGTGCGGCGTTTTGAGCGAAGACATCCAGCAGAAAGTCGATGAACATCACACACCGCCCAGATACAGGACCTGACCGGTAACAAAATCGCTTTCACGCCGGAGGAAAAAGTCGGTGACATTGGAGATGTCGCGCATGACGCCGAAGCGATTGATTGCCTGCCGCGCCAGCAGGGATTGCATCTTTGCCTGCGGAACCGATCGAATCAGGTCGGTCTGAACCGGCGTGGGCCCGACGGCGTTCACAGTAATCCCCAGCGGCGCCAACTCACGGGCCAGCACGCGCGTCAGCGACTCCACCGCCGCCTTCGAAGCGGCATAAATGGATTCGCCTTCGAGATTGAGCGGCGTGGCGACGGTCGCGAAATTCACGATACGTCCATACCGCGCGCGCTGCATCAGCTTCGCCGCCTCGCGGCAAAAGAGGAAGGTTCCGATCACGTTGGTATTGAAAATCCGCTGGACGGTTGTCAGCGGCGTCAGCAGGATGTGATTCATGCTGGCGATGCCGGCATTGTTAAGCAATCCACCGACGCCGCCAAATCGCTTTTGCAGGTCAAACATCATTTGTTTGACGCCCGCCTCGTCGGCTACGTCCAAACAATAGTGGACATAGCGGTCGTGACGAAGGTCTGATTCTTCACGGCTGCATCCGGCCACCGTCCACCCCTGCTCCAGATAATACTCAGAAAGATAACGCCCGATCCCCTTGCGGGTCCCCGTAATGACCAATACTTGTTCTGCTCCCATTGGGTCGCCTAGGCGTTAGCCAGTGAAAGGACGTAGTCGGCCAGAGTATCGATGGTGCGAAAGGGACTGTTTCGTTGCGACATGGCCTTTTCATCGGCCAGCGTGACCGCGATTCCAAACTGCTCGGCGATTCGCTGCTCGACGCCCACGATGACATTCACCAGTCCCAGAGAATCCAGGATGCTGGCCGAGCCAAACAGCGCCGTTTCCGGGCGCTTCTGCACCTGGCGATCGGGCGGCCGGGTCTGATTGACCTCGTCGATCGTAGCGTAGATCAGTTCCAGAACCGAAGGTTTTTCAAGCATTGCCGCGCCCGTCCGCAAGTCGCTTTATCCGAAATTCAACAACCCAATTGATGTATCGGCTGGGCGATACCATGTCAAATCAGCCCAATTGTTCGCGGTATTTCGTGGTTGCAGGCGTCTGCCGCTTGCGCTTACGATCAATGGCCGCGAACCGGCCCGCCTGGGCGCTGGCCGGCTGCTCGCGATACCCCAACTCTCGGAGGAACCACCATGCGTCGTTTTTTTATGTTTACCGCGGTCGCGGTTTTGGCGGCGGGCTTTGGCTTCAACGCGCGTTTGATGGCGGCCGATGCGCCGACTGCAAAGGCAACCATCGAAGGCGCCGGCGACAACAAGGGCAAGATTAAGGGCACCGTCACGTTCACGCAGGAAGGTAATGGCGTGAAGGTCGTCGCTGAAATCGAAGGCCTCAAGCCTGGCAAGCACGGCTTCCATATCCATGACAAAGCCGATCTGAGCGCGCCCGATCTCTCCAGCGCCGGCGGCCACTGGAACCCCGATGGCCACAAGCACGGCGGGCCCAACGACGCCGAGCATCATGCCGGCGACATGGGCAACATCACCGCCGACGCCAGCGGCAAGGCTCATCTGGAACTCATGATGCCCGGCATAACCGTGAGCGGCGACAAGGGCGTCGTCGGCCACTCGGTCATCATTCATGAAAACGAGGACGATCTGAAGTCCCAAACCCCGACGCCGGGCAATGCCGGAAAGCGGATTGCGGGAGGAGCGATTACGGCCGCCAAGTGATGCATCCGCCAACTTCGGCGATTGAAACGCAAAACGTGAAACGTGACGGGAACGTAGAACAACCGTCACGTTTCACGTTTTCACGTTTCATCAACCGAGTGTAACGGCGACGGCGTCTACTTCTTCCCCATCATTTTCTTAAGCAAATACATCTCCCCCTGATGCCCCGCCTCGTCGTGCAGGCCGTGGAGGATGCTGTAGCGGAGCGTGCGGTTTTTCTGCTGATCCACGACCTTCGCAAGCTGCGGCTCAGTTAGCGGACGGATGGCGGCGGTCAGCCGCTCAAGTTGATCGCGCAGGGCGGCAGTCACTTCCACAACGCTCGGCCATTGCGTCACCGTCGCCGGCTTGCTCGTCCAACTGAATTTGTCGAACCACCCCTGCGGATAAGCCGGCGGCTTTCCAGTAGCCGCTGAATTGCCCAAGTGCTCCACCACAATCAGCGCATGACCGGCATTCCAGAGAATCGAATTATTCAACCCCGGCGCGGCAAACCGCGCTTGCTCGTCAGTGAGCCCTTCAAGCAGCCGCAGGGTTTTGCCGCGGATTTCATTAGCGAGCAGAATGAGAGTTTCGTCCGGCATAGTGATGTCTCCTTTTTTTGGATCGGTGATTGTAGAGGCGCGGATCGGGATTGGAAGGGACGGAATGGGTTTCGGAAGGAGGGTTCAGGGTTCGGGGTTCAGGGTTCAGTTTCGGAAGGAGGGTTCAGGGTTCAGGGTTCAGTGAGGAGTCGGCCTCGGTCTCTCCTGAACGCTCTCTGGCCCCCGAATCCTCCTCGGTCTTTCCTGAACCCTGAACCCCGAACCCTCCCTGCCCCTTTGTCCCCCGGCACATCAACGTGTTATCATTCCCTAACAATGCCCACCTGCGCGAACGATATCCTCGGTCGAAACGGCGCCATCGCGCGGCGTCTGGGGGACCGCTACGAATTTCGTCCGCAGCAGCTAGAGATGGCCTCGGCCGTCGAAGACGCGCTTAACACCGGCAACCATCTCATGGTGGAAGCGGGAACGGGCGTCGGTAAATCGTTTGCCTATCTCCTGCCCGCGATCGATTTCGCGGTGAAGCAAAAGAAACGCGTCGTCATCTCGACGCACACGATCTCGCTTCAGGAGCAACTGATCGAGAAGGATATCCCGCTGCTACAGGCGGTTTACCCGGATGAATTCACGGCGGTATTGATCAAAGGGCGCAGCAACTACCTCTGCAAACGCCGACTCGAGCAGACGCGCGGGCGGCAGGGGATGCTCTTCGAACAGCAGAAACAACTCGAATCACTCTGGACGATCGAAGAATGGGCCGGCCGCACGACGGATGGCTCATTGGCGGATCTTCCGAGCCTGCCGGACCCCAGCGTCTGGGATAAAGTGTGCGCCGAGCATGGGAATTGCCTCGGAAAGAAATGCCGCTTTTATGAAGATTGCTTCTGGCAATCAGCCAAGCGGCGGATGTACAGCGGCACGCTGCTGGTCACCAATCACGCGCTCTTCTTTTCCGATCTGGCGCTGCGAGCCGCCGGCGTGAATTATCTGCCCAAATATGATGCCGTCATTTTGGATGAAGCGCACACGGTTGAAGACGTCGCCGGCAGTCACTTCGGATTGTCCGTCAGCGAGTACGGCGTTCGCTATCAGCTTCGGGCGCTGTTCGACATCCGCCGCGGCAAAGGGATGCTCAGCACGCACGGCGCCAAAGCCAACGACGCGATCCAGGATGTGGTCGATCTGCACGACCTGAGCGATGAATTTTTCGAGAGCTGCCTGCAATGGCAGGACCAGAGCGGCCGCACCAACGGCCGCATACAGCAGGCGAATTTCGTGGAGAATACTCTCTCCCCCAAGCTCCGCGCCCTGAGCCTGCACCTCAAGGCGATGCTCGTCGGGATGGAAGACGAGGAGGAGATGAGCGAGATTTCGAGCCATGCCGAAAAAGCCGGGAATCTCGCGCAGACGCTGGAAGCGATCATAGGTCATGGGCTTCCCGAGGCCGTCTATTGGATGGACAAATCCGGCACAGCCCAGCAAAGAAAGATCAGTCTGCACGCCGCCCCGGTGAACATCGCCGCGGGGTTGAAGATGCATTTGTTTGAGAAGGTGCGCAGCGTGGTGATGACGAGTGCGACGTTGTGTACGGGGAAGGGCGGGGAAAAGACAAAAGTCGCGAGTCCGGTGGCAATGCCACAACGTGGCACGGGTTTTCAACCCGTGCAAGCGGCGTCGTCTAACGGAAACATCAATATTCGCGAAGGTGCTTATCTTCCACACTGGACGCGCAACGGAAGCATTTACTCCATTACATTCCGGCTCGTAGATTCATTACCCGCGCACGTTCTTGAGGAATGGAAAGCCGAGCGACAAAGAATCCATGACCTCGCCAAACAACAATCCAGGCCGCTTACAGGAGAGGAAACCAGACATCTCGAAAAACTCTATTCCACGAAGGTGGAGAGGTTTCTCGATGCAGGACACGGTTCCTGCTGGCTGCGCAACGAAGCGATTGCAAAGCTTGTCGCTCAATCGCTCGCGCACTTCGACAAGCAACGCTATCAGTTACTTGCATGGTGCATCATGCCAAACCATGTGCATGTGGTTGTACAACCATGCGAGGGCGTTCATTTGTCCGGCATTTTGCACTCCTGGAAGCGGCACAGCGCCCGAGAGGCAAATCTACTGTTACATCGAACCGGAGATTTCTGGCAGGCCGAATCCTACGATCACTTAATCCGTGATCGCGATGAGTTCTTTCATGCGGTTGATTACCTGTGGAAGAATCCGGAATCTGCGGGGTTGGTGAATTGGAAATGGCGGGGACGAGATGAACAGCGCATCGCAGAGATTGTGGATGGCTCGAGCGAGGGGCGCCGTTCGCACGGGTTGAAAACCCGTGCCACAATGGAGCAGCCCGGCGCGCCGTTGCCGGTAAGTGCATCACCCTCTCAGAATGCTTCGGGCTTCGACTATTTCCGCACGCGCCTTGGCGTACCCGATTGCCGCACGTTGCAGCTTGGGTCGCCTTTTGATTACTCGACGCAGGCGACGCTTTATCTGGAGACGCAGCTTCCGGAGCCGACCGATACTCGCCTGTTTCTGCCGGCGGCTTGCGAGAAGATTCTGCACTATCTCAAGCAAACTGAAGGCGGCGCGTTTGTTCTCTTTACCAGCTATAAGATGCTGATCGAAGCCGCCAATCGGCTGAAGGAGCAGCTCGATGAGCTTGGGTATCCGATTCTTGTGCAGGGCCAGGGCGCGCCGCGAAAGGTGTTGCTGGAGCGGTTTCGGAACACGGAGAATGCGGTGCTGTTTGGCACCGGCAGCTTCTGGCAGGGGATCGACGTGCAGGGGGACAAGCTGCGAAATGTGATCATCGTCAAGCTGCCGTTCGCGGTGCCCGATGAGCCGATCATCGAAGCGCGGCTCGACACCATCAAACAAAACGGCGGCAACCCGTTCATGGACTATTCTGTCCCCGAGGCGATCATCAAGCTAAAGCAAGGTTTCGGCCGCCTTATCCGCAGCAAGACCGATTCGGGGATCGTGGTGATTCTCGACAGCCGCGTGAAATCGAAGCGGTACGGGAAGTTGTTTCTCGATGCGCTGCCGGAGTGCCGGCGAGGTGTTGCGTCGGAGTGAACTGTCATGCTGAGGTACTCCGAAGCATCTGGCCGACTCGCGTAAATGGGCCAGATGCTTCGGAGTACGTCAGCATGACATTCGTCTTCAGGCTCAAAGGAATTAAATAGCCGGGCCTTGCTTCAACCCACAACCAACAACCAACAACCCACAAACCAAAAATGTTCGGCAACCAAACAGGCTGGATCATCTCAATTCCTCTCGCACTGGCGATGATTTGGGGGCTCGTGTGGTCGTCCACGCCGATGCAGACGACCAAGCCGACGAACGATCCGATCGTCAGCATCGCGCTGGCGCCGATCAAGCTCGATAGCTCGGGGCTGAA
This sequence comes from Humisphaera sp., assembly GCA_036276235.1. Taxonomy (GTDB): domain Bacteria; phylum Planctomycetota; class Phycisphaerae; order Tepidisphaerales; family Tepidisphaeraceae; genus JANWHF01. Next base: position 13,266 of record DATBDZ010000352.1, read on the forward strand.
GATCAAAACGCCGGATGCTCGCGATGCTGGCCTGATCTATCGCGAAGCCATCATCGATTATCTGGTCAATCGAGATCTTTATCAGGATTTTCACCGCCGGCCGGCGCTGGCGAAGCTTCCTTCACTGCCGGCGATCGATGGAATCGTGAAAGCCGGCGGTTGCTCATCGGCGGACATCTTCCGCAGCCGGCCCAAAGACCTGATCAACTATCGCGCGGAGTTTCCCGAGGTGGATGCGCTCACTGCGTTGGCGAACATGACGATCGCCGCCGGGCTGCTTTACAAAAGCGATCTGGATTACGACAAGGCGCGGACTTACATCAATGCCGGATTTGAGCTGGGCCGCAAAATGTTCGACGAGCGGCTGACGTTTGTCGAAATGGGCGCGGGACTTGGCTTGATGCAGGGTGGTGCTTCGGCCTTACAGGCGCTTGCCAAAGACAAGGGCGAAACAGGTCTATCCGAGCCGGCGGCACAGTTTGCCAAAGACGCTCAAGCCACCGCCACGAAGCTGATCGATTGCTACAAGATCATCGGCGGCATCGACGAAACATATTATGGCCGCTATTCCGGCGACATCTTCAAGATCGCCACCAGTCCCACGGCCGATCCGATGTGGCGGGTCGAAGCGCTCAAGCACATCGGGCATTACCAATACAGCTCGGTGAGCAAGGTCGATCAGATCTACGCCAAGCGGCTTCTGCAAAAGATGGCCGCCGATTCGACGCTGGATCCAATCGTAAAAACTGCGGCTGTCGCAGCGAGAGATCTGAGTTTGGAAGAACATCGGAATACGCGATGAGAAGTAGTCAGAAGGCAGTAGTCAGAAGGCAGAACAGATGTTTTTCTGCCTTCTGACTACTGCCTTCTGACTACTGTTCTCCGCACCACTTACACGAGCACACTCCATCGACGCGTTTTGCCGGTTGATTGAGCCGATCCAACGGGCAATGCTCGTGCGGGTCTTTGGCTTTGTCGATGGTGGGGCAGCCGCAGCCGTCGATTGAACTGGAGCGGCGGATCTGATCGAGCAACGGCCGTCCACAATATGAGATGCGGCCCTGGATCACGCGCAGCGGGCAACGCTCGCAGATGATGGCCCGCGCCGGCCAATCGACCTTGAGCGGCAGGATTCCCATTCGCCGCAATCGCGCCCCAGCGGACTTGGCGGCGGCGCGCGAAAGCTCGCGCCAGATAGGGCTGCGATCGCAGGTAATACACGGCATCGCCACTATTATCGGCCATTGCAGGGTCAGGCCGACAGATTTACCACAGACCCGCGCGAGCACCTGACCCGCTTTTTGACCCCGCCAACGCGGTTCGTGGTCCGATGCGCGGGACAAAATGGGGCGCGCAAAACATCCGTAATTTATCAATATAGTGCTAGGCGATTTCCATAACCCCTTTTGCGGCCGTCACTTATTGGAATCGATTCGGCGGGGCGCTTTCGGACCGATGACCATCCCTGTCCCATGACGTTTGTCAAGCGTTTTTGCAATCCGGGTTAACAGCGTGCTGAAACCCGAAAGGAGTGCGTGACACGTTCGGCGGCTGGTATTTCTCCCTCCTCCGGTACTGCGGGGGAGGGCAGGGGTGGGGGTTGTGTAGAACAAGCGCCTTTCGCAATCGGCCCCCACCCTAACCCTCCCCCGGAGTACCGGAGGAGGGAACAAGACTTATCGCCGATATTGTTACGCACCCAGCGAAAGGGCACCGCCTTTCGGCAATTGCCAACCCTCTTTGCCTGCTGTAATCTCCGGCCCCCGTCATCGGCATCGCCTTTGAAGGGTGAAACTTTGTAACCTCATTCCATAATCTCGGAGCTAATCATGAGTTTTGAAGCCGCCGTGAATCGCAAGGCTGTTGAGATCGGTAAGTTGTCGGTTGAGATGACCACCTCTGCCGGCAGCGGGCACCCTTCGACCGCGCTGTCGCTGGCCCATATCGTCACCGTCCTGATGTATCAGCAGATGCGCTGGGACCCCAAGGACCCGTGGAATCCCGGCTCCGATCGGCTCGTCCTTTCCGAGGGCCACGCGGTGCCGATCATCTATGCGGCATACGCGGATCTGGGCGGCGTCATTGGGAAAACAAAGGCTGACGCGCGGCCGATGACGCGCGAGGATGCGATGACCCTGCGGGCGATCAATTCGCCCATCGATGGCCATCCGCATCCGCAGGTCGGCTTCCCCTTCTTCGACGCGGCTACCGGCTCGCTGGGGCAGGGATTGAGCGTGGCCGCCGGCCTGGGTTCGGCGGCGCGAATGGACGGCATCGATCGCAACATCTACTGCATCATCGGCGACGGCGAATCGCGCGAGGGGCAGATTTGGGAAGCCGCCGATTTCATCGCCGACCATGCGCTGACCAATGTCGTGCCGATCTTCAACTGCAACGAGCTGGCCCAAAGCGATTATGTCAGCCCGCAGCAGAGCTATCAGGGATTGGCCGAAAAACTTCGCGCGTATGGATTTATCGTTCGCACCGTCGATGGCCATAACCCGCGCGATTTGAAGGAAGCCTTCATCGAGCTGAACGTCGTCAAGAACGGCAATCGCCCGCTGGCGATTGTGGCGCGAACGATTAAAGGATGGGGAGCGACGGACGAGCAGGGGATGGGCAAGCATGGGACGCCGGTCAAAGCCGACAAGCTCAAGGATATTCTGGGCGAGTTGGATCAGACTGCCAAGGACCTTGGCGTCGCCGATTACAAAGCGTCGGGCGAGCTGAAAATCTCGGCACCCAAACCCGCCAAGGCGCCCGAGCGCAAGACGATCAAAATCGCGGCATTTGCCGAAGGGCTGGCGGCGGTGGGATTGGACAAGGACCTGGCCGCGGGCAAGCCGATCGCCCCCCGCAAGGCGTACGGCGCGGCGCTCGTCGCTTTGGGCGCGGCGGACAAGCGCATCATCGGACTCGATGCCGATGTGAAAAACTCGACGCATGCCGAGTGGTTCGCGAAAAAGTTCCCGGCGCAATATCTGGAATGCAAAATCGCCGAGCAGAATATGTTCAGCGTCGCCGCGGGCGCGGCGGCGGCGGGGAAGATTCCCTTCTGCTCCACCTTCGCCAAGTTTGTCACGCGCGGATACGACCAGGTTGAGATGGCGATCATCGGCGGCGCAAACCTGAAAATCACCGGCACGCACGCCGGCGTGACGCTCGCCGCCGATGGGCCCAGCCAGATGTCGCTGTCGGACGTGGCGTTTTTCCGCAGCTTCTGCCACACGCAGAACTTCAACGGCCGGCCTGCCGTCAGCTATTTCTTCCCCGCTGACGCCGTGAGCTGCTACAAGATCACCGAGCTGATGGCCAATCTCGATGGCGCCTGCTATCAACGCGCACTGCGCGCCGAGACCAAGACGCTTTACAAGCCCGAAGAAACCTTCGAAGTCGGCGGCTTTAAAGTCTTGCGCGAAGGGAAGGATCTGGTTTTCGTCTCGGCGGGCTACATGGTCCACGAATGCCTCAAGGCCGCCGATGAATTGGCCAAGGCGGGGAAAAAAGCCGCCGTGATTGATGCGTATTCACTGCCGCTGCAAACCAAGGGGATTCTGGAGATCGCGCAGAAATCCGGCGGCACGATCATCACCGTGGAAGACAATTATTCCGGCGGTCTGGACGCCGAGATCGCGATGGCCATCGCCACGACGGGCGCGGGAGTGAAGCTCAAGAGCCTGTTCGTCCACCAAATCCCCAAGAGCGGCCGCGAGCCGTCGGATGTGCTGGAGTATCTGGGCCTGGGAGTGAAGCAGATCGTGGCGGCGGTGTAGGCGGAGAGCCGGATGCGATATAATCGGTTTATCGGACGATGAAGTGTGTCATCTGCAAACACGGCGAGACGGCTCCCGGGTTGGTAACAATTACCTTGGAGCGCGGCGGAACAACCATCGTCATCAAAGGCGTCCCCGCCGAGGTCTGCGAGAATTGTGGCGAGCAATACGTCGATGAACAGACCACCTCAAGGCTCTTGAGCCAAAGTGAGCAAGCCATCGCAGCCGGCGTACAGGTGGAGGTCAGAGGTTACGCGGCGGCTTGATATGACGTGATTTTCTCGTTGCGTGGAACTGCGCTATATGACCACACTTCTCGGAGTTCCGCAAATCTCGCAGACGCTGCTCCAGGATTTGGACCGCGTTGGACGGCGATATGCGCACTGGACGCCGGAGGCTTACTTTGAGCTGAATGGGGCTTATCTGGTCGAGTATTCCCGCGGCAATCTGGAGATCCTGCCGATGCCGACGATGACCCATCAGCGGATCGCGTCGCGGCTGTACGATGCGCTGCGAGCAGCGGCACCGCGCGATGGCGAGGTGCTGTTCGCCGGTACGAGGGTAAAAGTCGGGCTCGATACGTATCGCGAACCGGACGTGCTCTACATCCCTCCGGAATGGAAATCCAGCACACAGGATGATTTTGTCGAGCGCGTGGGGCTGGTGATCGAGGTCGTGAGCGAATCCAGTCGCAATCACGATCTGGAAACCAAGCGCGAGGAATACGCGAGCGCGGGGATTCCCGAGTATTGGATTGTCGATCCACAACAGTCGCTGATCACTGTGCTGACGCTGCAGGGGCTCGAATATGCCATTCAAGGGGAATATGGGCGCGGACAGATTTCCTCTTCCATATTTCTCCGCGGATTTGCGATCTCAGTTGATGAAGCCTTCAAGAGCTGAAGAATCTGGCCCGGCTGGGCGAGGGGGCCAGATGCTTCGGAGTACCTCAG
>DATBDZ010000353.1:0-8040 GCA_036276235.1 Humisphaera sp.
GCCAAGAGCACGATTTCGCGTAAAGGTGCAGCGCGTACCGTCGAGGGTTGTCGCCGCCACAGCCCCGCCCACCAGTGCTTTGTTCTCCACAAACACACAGTCCGCCAGTTCCAGATCGCCGGACTGGCAATTGACAGCACCGCCAAATGCGGACGCCGAATTTGAGACGAATCGACAGCTACTGATCGTCTCCGCCGAAAATGGAGGAATAACATCGATGGCACCGCCATTCGTTGATGTATTCGATGTAAAGGTGCAATTTGCGACTGTCACCGCTCCGAAAAATGTTGCACCGCCGCCGCAAGTCGAGGGGGAATTAGTGCCATTTCCGGCCGTGATGGTCAGACCGTCCAGCGTCCCGGTCGTGATGTTGACAACGGAATACGAATTGTCGGTGGCGATGCCGGCCGCGCCGATATCGCCGGAAAGAATCGTTGCATAATCGATGAAATTGCGTGATCCCGGCGCGGCAGGGAAGGCGCTTCCGGCATACCCACCATGAATTATGACGCCGGCCGGCACCTTAAACGATGCCGAGCGGTTCGCACCGGAGGTCGGCTTATACGTGCCACGCGCAACAAAAACCTCATCTCCTGAAACCGCCTTGCTCAGTGCAGTTTGGAGATCGTGAAATGCGCTGTTCCACGATGCTCCATCCAGCGTCGCGCCTCCGCTGCCAGCATCCACATAGTACGTGGCGGACAATAGCTGCCTTGGCTCGAGTGGCTCCAGAAGGCCGCTCGCCGATCGTAGGAGTCGCGGCTTGCCAAGGATCGCGCCGGCACGCCAAGGATTACCGCACTGAATTGATTTCCGCACGTGATTGCCTCCACCCGGAAAGGAAACGAGCATTCTACGGGCCCGCAATATCGCGTCAACGGCTTTCCAGACGGTGACAGTCGCACCGGTAGGGCTGGTTGGCCCCATTTGCTTCTTTGTTTTCCAACGTGTACAACCGTTTGCTAAGCGTTTGATCCGTCAATGCCGATGGCTCAGACTTGGGAAAGCGACTGCCAGCGTCCGCGCGGTAACCACCTCGTGTCACCGGGGAGCAAGGTACGCCCCGGCAAGCCTCATGGTGTCTGGTGAGCTTACGTCAAACCAGCCCTGCGCCAGGCGAGCATAAGCGACGAAAAGTCAGCTTCGCCGCGGATTTCCGCAGGTTTTTTGTACGCGGGTTGGCGGCGCTGATGCCCACGCTGATCACGCTCTGGCTGCTCATCAAGATCTGGGATTTCCTCTGGGAAAACCTGGGCAAGCACCTGGTTGACATCCTGCGCAAGGCGTGGCTGACGTTTGGAAATGGCTATCCGCCCGCGGGTTACATCAGCCGCTATTGGAACGATGGGTTGCTGCGGACAAAGCTGGTCGGCGTTTCGCTGGCCATATTGCTGGTGTATATCGTCGGTGTTTTCGTCGGCAACCTGATTGGCCGCACCACCTGGCGGCTGGCGGAAATGGCAGTGCTGAAGATTCCGCTGGTGCGGGCGATTTATCCTGCGGTGAAGCAGATTACGGATTTTGTGCTGGCGGATCACGGGCAGGGCCAGTTCGCCGGCAGTCGCGTGGTGGCGGTGCAGCCGCACGAGAAGGGGATCTGGTCGATCGGCTTGGTGACCGGGCCGGGTCTCAAGCCGCTTAATGAGGCGGTGGGGCAGGAGATGGTGACGGTGTTCGTCCCTTCCAGCCCGACGGCATTCAGCGGATATGTGCTGGTGGTGCCGCGCGAGTCAGTTATTGAACTGCCAATGGATGTGGAAGAAGCGATGCGGCTTTTGGTAAGCGGCGGCGTATTGACGCCGAAGCTGACGATTATCGATGCTCAGGGTCAGCGGATTCCGACGCCGCACCCGATCGATCAAGCCGCCGCGACACGGGCGGCGGGTCCTGGCGCAATAGCGGCGGGCTCTGGTGTTTGAATCGGGAAATTCGCGGGCGCGGCGTTGTCAGCCCCTTGTGGCTACAATGACCTGCGTTCGCGAAAGGAGAAGAAGGTGACAATTACCGTTAGCGGCAGGCACATGGAAGTAACCCCACCCCTCAAGGCCCACGCCGAGCAAAAGGCTTCCAAGCTCACCAAGTACTACGACTTGATCCAGGAAATCGAAGTGAAATTCGACGTGGGCAAGGATGACACGTGCAGCGTGGAGATGATCGTTCACGCCGAGCATCGCAATACGTTCATCGCCCATCACAGCGGCCAAGATGGATATCTTTGCGTCGATACCTGCGTGCACAAGCTGGAACGCCAGCTCACCGAGCACAAACAAAAATTCCGCAACCGCAAGCATTCCGGCGAACAGCCGAAGCAATAATGCGGGCACAATCAACATTGGAATCTTAGAATGAAGCTCAAAGACTTTATCGTCAGCGAGGCGGTGCAGCCGGAGCTGGCCGCTGTCGATCGCGACGGCGCCATCCGAGAACTTGTGACGGCGCTGGCCAAGGGCGGCGGCCTGCCTGACACGGCCGTCGATGACATCGTTACCGCGCTGGTCAAGCGCGAGCAGACCGGCTCGACCGGGTTCGGCAAGGGCGTCGCCGTCCCGCACGTCAAGCATCCTAAGGTGAAGAAGATGGTCGGCACCGTCGGGCGAAGCGCTGCGGGGATCGACTTTGCCGCGCTGGATCATCAGCCGGTTTACACGATCTTCCTGCTGCTCAGTCCCGATAATCAGCCGCAGCAGCACTTGCAGGCGATGAACATCATTTTCACCAACCTGCAGGAAGACATGTTCCGCAAATTCCTGCGGCAAAGCGCGACCCGCGAGGCGATCATCGACCTGCTCGATGAGGCGGATCAGGGAAAGTGAGGAGGAGGAAATGCTGAATGCTGAACGCTGAATGCTGAATAAAGAGCGAGGCGAGTTTCTCCCTCTATTCAGCATTCAGCAATCAGCATTCAGCATTCGACGCCATGCCCACCGCTTCCAAAGAGACCGCCATCTGCAACACGTTGGGGCTGCATGCGCGGCCGGCGATGCAGTTTGTGGATTTGGCAAATCAATTTGCGTCGCGCATTACCGTTTTCAAGGGCGGCGAAGAACCGGGCGAGGCGGATGGGAAGAGCGTGATGCAGATGATTATCCTCGCGGCCACCGAAGGCACGCCGCTCCGCATCGAAGCCGAAGGCGATGACGCCGACCAGGCCGTCGCAAAGCTCACTGAACTGGTCGAAGGAAAGTTTGGCGAGGAATAGGGTTTGGGGTTCAGGGTTCAGGGTTCAGAATAAGCGGGATGGCATCCCCAACTGAACCCTGAACCCTGAACCCCGAATGCTCACCAACAATGGAAATCAAGAAAGGCATTGGAGTCTCTCCTGGCGTTGTGATCAACACGGCTGTCGTGCTGGACGCCGAGGATTTGCTGATTCCAAAGCGCACCATCCCGCCCGAGCAGGTTACCTCGGAGATCGCGCGCCTGCATGATGCGCTGAACCAGGCCTCCGAAGACCTTGCCCGCCTGCGCGATAAAATCTCCAATGAAGTTGGCCAGGAGATCGGCAGCATCTTCGATGTTCACATCGGCATCCTTCGCGACAAATCGATCATCGCGCAGGTGCAGAAGGAGATTCAGGGCGGGAATGTCACCGCCGAGTACGCGATGAGCGTCGTGATGCGCCGGTACGCGAACACGATTTTGCAGATTAAGGATCCGTATCTTTCCGAGCGCGTGCGGGATGTTCACGACATCGAAAAACGCGTGCTGCGATTGTTGATCGGCCAGCAGCATGAGGATTTGCTGCATCTGACGCGGGATGTGGTGGTCATCGCGCACGATCTGCTGCCGTCGCAAACCGCCGCGCTGGATCGCGAGCATGTGCGCGGCTTTGCGATCGACGTCGGCGGGCGAACCAGCCATACCGCGATCGTCGCCCGCGCGATGGGGATACCGGCGGTCGTCGGGTTGGGAAACATCACGTCGGAAGTCAGCGGCGGCGATACGGTCATCATCGACGGCACGCGCGGCGTGGTGATCGTCAACCCCGATCGCGAGCAGCTCGACGAGCATGCCGAGGCCGGGCGCAAGTTCGCGGCGATGGAGACCGATCTCAAGTCGCTGGCCCCGCTCGCCGCCCATACGCTGGATGGCCATCAGGTGAGCTTGCTGGCCAACATCGAGTTTCCTCCTGATATCGATGGGAGTTTGGCGGTCGGCGCTGAGGGAATCGGCCTTTATCGGACTGAATTCCTTTATCTTGCCGCCGAAGTCGAGCCAACCGAGCAGATGCACTACGACTCGTACTTCGACGCCTTGCAGCGGCTCGGCGGGCGGCCGCTGGTTATCCGCACGCTTGATCTGGGTGCCGACAAATACGTTCGTGCCAAAACACCCAGCTCCGAGCCCAATCCGTTTCTGGGCGACCGCTCCATTCGGCTCTGCCTGCATGACATCCCGATGTTCAAGCGGCAGCTTCGAGCGATCATGCGCGTCAGCATGCATGGCGATGTCCGCATCATGTTCCCCATGATCTGCACGCTCATGGAGCTGCGGCAGGCGCGTATGATCCTCAATGACGTGATGGAAGAGCTCGACGACGAAGGCATTCCCTTCCGCAAGGATATTCCGGTGGGGATGATGGTCGAAGTGCCGTCGGCGGCACTGATGGCCAATCAATTCGCCAAGGAAGTCAACTTCTTTTCGATCGGCACCAACGACCTGATCCAGTACACGCTGGCGGTCGATCGGACCAATGAAAAAGTCGCCGGCCTGTTCTGCCCGGCTCACCCTTCGGTGCTGACGCTGATCCGCGATGTGATCCGCGCCGGACGCCGCAACAATATAAGCGTGAGCGTATGTGGTGAAATGGCCGGCGACCCCCTGTACACTTTACTGCTGCTAGGGCTGGAGCTGAACATCTTCTCGATGAACGCCCCGGACCTTCCGGAGGTCAAGAAAATTATCCGCTCAACCACGATGGAACATGCCCGGCACGTCGCCAGGCGCGTGATGAGTTTCGACAGCGAACGACAGGTGATGCACTTCCTGCGCGAAGAGACGCGGAAGATCATCCCAGAGGCTTTTTAGAAGGATTGTTGGTTGTTGGTGGTTGGTTGTTGGTGGTGGGTTGTGCGTCTGGGTGAAGTCGGTCTACGGATCGCCGCCCGAGTTTCACAACCTGCAACCCACAACCTACAACCCACAACCCACAACACACATCCCAAATGGCAAAGGAAATGCTGATCAACGTCTCCGAAGGCGAAGAATGCCGAATCGCCCTCGTTGAAGACGGAGTTCTGGAAGAACTGTACATGGAGCGCACCAGCTCCACGTCACACGTCAACAACATCTACAAGGGCCGCGTGGTCAATGTCGAGCCGTCGATTCAGGCGGCGTTCATCGATTTTGGCCTGGGCCGCAACGGGTTTCTGCATATCTCCGATCTCATGCCGACCTATTTCGGCCGGCGCGGGGAAGAGATTCAGGAATCGGTCGGCCGCAAGATGGCCCGGCGCGATCGCCCGCCGATCCAGCGCTGCCTGCGCCGGGGCGATTCGATCGTCGTGCAGGTCATCAAAGAAGGCATCGGCACCAAGGGCCCCACGCTCAGCAGCTATCTTTCCATTCCCGGCAAGATTCTGGTGATGATGCCCGGCATGGTGAGCAAGGGTGTCAGCCGCAAGATCGAGGATGATGCCGAGCGCCGCCGCCTGCGGCAGATTCTCGACCAGCTCGATCCGCCCGAAGACATCGGCTTCATCATCCGGACCGCCGGCGTCGGCAAGAGCAAGGCGGAGATCGAACGCGATCTGAAATATCTGCTGCGCCTGTGGCAGACGATCGAAAAGAAACGCGATTCATCGCCCGGCCCCACTGAGCTTTACACCGAAGGCGATCTGGTCAGCCGCACCGTGCGCGACGTTTTCTCGACCGATGTCGATCGCCTCATCATCGACAACAAGGAAGTGGCGCAGCAAGTGAAGGAGGTCGTCAAGCTCTCCAGCCCGCGCGCCCGCAATCGGGTGGATCTGTACGATGAGCCGATCCCGCTTTTCCATAAATATGGGATCGAAAAAGAAATCGAGCAGATGTACAGCCGCCATGTGCCGCTTCCCAGCGGCGGGTCGCTGGTGATTGATTCGACGGAAGCGATCGTCGCGATCGACGTGAACAGCGGAAAATTCCGCGACCACAGCGACGCCGAGACGACCGCCTTCAAGACGGACATGGAGGCCGCCGACGAAATCTGCCGACAGCTTCGCCTGCGCGATCTGGGCGGGGTGATCATCTGCGACTTCATCGATCTGCGCTACGAGCGCCATCGCCGCGAGCTGGAAGGGCGGCTACACGAGAATCTCCGCAATGACCGCGCCAAGACCAAAGTCCTGCGGATGAGCCAATTCGGCATCATCGAGATGACCCGCCAGCGCATGCGGCCCTCCTTCAAGCGCAGCGTCTACTTCGACTGTCCGCATTGCAAAGGCGCGGGCCTCGTCAAGACGCCCGAGAGCATGAGCCTCGACGTGATGCGTCGGCTGGCAATTGCCGCCAACGATCAGCGCGTCATTCGCGTCGAGCTGTCGGTCAGCCCGGATGTCGCGTTCTATCTGCAAAATCGCAAGCGTGCCCGGCTCGCCGAACTTGAGCACCGGACCGCCAAGCAGATCGTCATTCGCCCCGAGCAGGGGATCGGCCTGGACGAAATGCGGCTCGCGCTGTTCGACAACCGCGATGGCCTGGTGATCGTCCCCGAGCTGGCGGCTGCACTGGAATCGCATCCGCATACGTCGCAGCTCAACGTCCGCCAGCCTCACGCGCAGCGCGGCCGGCCGGGCGCTGGCCGTGACGATCGGCGTCCGCAACGTCCGCCGCAACCGCAGCCGCGCCATCGCGATGAGCTGGGCGACGATGAGGATGTCATGGAAGATCGCGCCAGCGTGTTGGAGCACGAAGCGGATGAGGCGGCAGCGCCTTCTCCGCATGTGCCGCAGGATCAGCGCGACCGTCGTCCGCAGTTTCAGCAGCGCGGACCGCAGCAGGATCGACCGGGCCGACAGGCGCCGCCGGTGCGCCAACCGCCGCCGAGCGGACGTTCCGACTTCGATGCCGACGCGGGCTCCGAGGCTCCAGAAGAAGTCGCCCGTAGCGGCGGCGGCAATGGATTCCCCTCGCAAAATGGAGACAACTTCGGCGACGAGCAGGGCGGCGGGCGCAAACGCCGCCGGCGCCGCCGCGGACGTCGCGGTCGTGGTCGCGGCGGGCAAAACCTCCAGGACCAGAATCAGCAGAATCGCGATCCGAATCAGCCGCCGCAGTTTGCCGACCGACGCGACGAAGCGCCGCGCGACGAACAATCCGACGAAGCTGGAACCGACGAATACCGCGCCGACGAGGCGGCATTCGAGCGCGCCGATTCGCCTGCCGGTGCCGAAGATTCCCGCGAGTCCGGCGAGTTGGTCGAAGACTTCGGCCAGCGCCCCTTCGAGCAGGAACCGATCGGCGAAGCGCCACAGCCCATCAGCGACACCGATGATTCCGATGGAGTGGATACCGGCGAACCGGAATCGTTCGCGGATGAGCGCGTTGAGATCACTGCTGAGGCTCAGCGCGAGGAAGCGCGCCAGCAGGAACCGCAGCGCGAACCCGAGGCGCCAGTCGAAGAGAAAGCCGAAGCCGAAGCACCAGAGCCGAAGAAGAAGGGCCGCCGCCCGCGCAAGCCGGCCAAGGCAAAGACCCCCGCGGCAAAGGAACGCACCTCCGAAGAAGAATCTTCGGAAACTGCTGCCAAACCGCGCCGCCGCGGCACGCGCGGCGGCCGCAAGAAGAAAGCCGCCAAGGCCGCCGCCGAAGCAAAGTCTCAGGCGAAAGAGCCGGTATCGGCTGAATCGTCGCGCTCAGAATCCGCCGCGGCCGCCCCGGTTTCATCGCGCCGCGTCGCCGCCGACAAGCATCTGGCGGATGACGAGCCGGTCATGCACGAACCCGTCCGCCGGCCCCGCAGCATGCGCGATCTGGATAGCATTCCGGATGATTTTGATTGAGCCGTTGATGACGGCGGGAACCCGAAATGGTGTCACGCGAAGCCACGAAGAGACGAAG
>DATBDZ010000354.1:0-3189 GCA_036276235.1 Humisphaera sp.
CTCGTGCTGAACGTTCTGATATTTCTCCAGAATTTTTTCCAGCGCATCGCCCTGAAGATGGGCCATGTCATGCTCGATCTCGCGCAGGCGATGAGAAAGATCATGAAGCTGCGCGAACGCCAACTCGGCTTCGTCCATCACGGTGTTGGCATCATCGAACTTAGGGTCCTGGGTGAGATGCCCGACCTTGGTCGATTTGGAAACCGCGACGATTCCCGTATCCGGGACGACTTCGCCGGTGAGGACTTTGAAGAGCGTGGTTTTACCTGAGCCGTTGGAGCCGATGAACCCAATCCGCTCGCCGCGCTCGACGTTAAGCGAAAGATGGTCAAACAAGACGCGGCGGCCGAAGGTCTTTTCGATGTTGGATAGCGTGGCAATTGACACAGAAGTAGATTTTGCCACAGATGGCGGTGAATGAACACTGGTTCACTTCCCCGGCCAATGCTGCTTCATCTTCCTTCGAAGAAACTCCGCGCTTCGCCGCAGCTCTTCGATTCCATTCACCCCGTCTTCGATGCTGATCCATCCGTCGAATCCGACGCCGGCCAGCTCGCTGAAAATTGCATCGTAATCGTTTAAGCCCTTGCCGATCTCTCCGTGCCGCAAGCGCTTGGCGTAGCCGACCGAATCTTCTTCCTTGCGCAAATCTTCGATCGTCCCTTCGGCCAGGTATCGATCGCTCGCGTGCATTGTGATGACGCGATGCTTCACGCGACGGAGCAATTCCAGCGGATCTTCGCCGGCCAGAAATGTATTGCTCGGATCATAATTCACGCCAAAGTGCGGCGAATGAACGCGATCGACCAGTTCGCAGAAAATATCCATCTTCTGCGCGAACTCTGGGAACTGCCAATAGTTGTCCTTGTAGTGGTTCTCGATCACCAGCTTGACCCCGCGCTCGGCGGCATGAGGGATGCACGCCTCAATGCACTCGGCGGCATAAGCGATTCCCGCACTGCGCGAAACCTCCGGCCGCCGCTGGCCGGAAAGGACGCGGCAGAATTTCCCGCCCAACGCCGCCGCCATGTCGATCCACTGCTTCTCGGCGTCGATCTGCTGTTTGCGGAATGCCGCGTCCGGATGCGTGAAGTCCGGCGAGCAGCAAAACATCGGCACGCTGAGCGCTTTGTCCTCGGCGATCTTTCGCGCCGTCGGCCAAAAGCTCTTGTCGCGCAGCTCCAGAAACCCGCTGTAAAATTCCAGGCCGTCGATGTTGAGCGTGGAAGCCAGCTCGACCCATTGCCGCACCGACATCGAGCCGGTAACGCAGAGGTCGTCCATATACGCTTTGGGGAAGGCGGCGAGTTTGGGCATTTGAGTAAATGAAGAGTGAAGAGTTAAGAATGAAGAGTGAGGTGGCGGGCAGTGCCCGCCCTACGTGTGGCGCGCGTAGGGCGGGCACTGCCCGCCGAATCTTTGTTCACGTCGGCGCCTTGATCGGATTCCTTCCGATCATTGGATACTGATTGATATCAAACACACTTCCGGACACCGGGCGGCTTTCGTCGCTGAGCCAGTAGATGGCCGCCTCGGCGATCGTTTGCGGCATCATCAATTTCCCCGACGGCGCGAACGCCAGCGGCGGATGATCGGGCCAATCGGGCGGCAATCCTTCGCGCATCTTCAGCTTGTATTCATTCTCCGAAAGCACCCAACCTGGATTCAGCTGATTGATCCGCACCTTCTCCCGCCCAAGGGCATCGGCCAGATTCCGCGTCAGCGTCATCAGCGCGCCTTTGGAAATGCTGTAAGCCAGTTGATTGGCTTCGCCGCAGTAGGCATTCACCGACCCGATATTCAGCACGCATCCCTCGGCGGCCTTGAGCATCGGCAACGCCTCCCGAATCATCAGCAGCGGGGCACGGGTATTGATCGCGATCGCGCGATCGAAGAGAGCCGCATCCGTTGTCAATATATTGCTTCGAACGATCCAGGCGGCATTATTGACGATTGCGTCAATCTTCCCGAAAGCGCGCACAGCCGCCGCCACGACGCGGCCGGGCGCGGCCGCGTCGGCCAGATCATCAACATGCAGCGCCGCCGAATCTCCCAACTCGCCGGCGACTTTTTCGCCAAGGTCTCGTTCCAACCCGTGAATCAAAACGCGCGCTCCCTCGGCGACACATCGCCGCGCGATCGCTTCGCCGATGCCGGTCGTGCTGCCGGTGACGATGATGGATTTGTTGGACAAGCGCATTTGATGGCCGTTATTCCGTCTGGAATTGTCGGCGATGGAGCGAATTGGTCAACCTTCCATCATCATCGCGTGTGGAGGCAGATAGCCGTATAATCTACACCTGTCGCTGAAGTCGATGTAAACGGATGAACCTTCTCGATCATTTCCATCCTCCGCTGAATACGCAGCGGCACTGGCATGCGTTTCACAACGCCTGGGCGACATACATCGCGGCCGACCTCAACACGCGGCTGCCGAAGGGGTATTTCGCCGAGCCAAACGTCCAATTTGGCATCGAAATCGACGTGGCGACATTTGAGGAATCGGGCGGCACGATTGAACAATCGATGGGCAGCGCGAGTTTGTGGTCCCCGCCCGCGCCTCTGATGACAATTCCTCTGCCGGTAGTGACGGATGTGGTTGAAGTGCAGGTATTTGAATCCGGCGCCGGCCCCACGCTTGCCGCCGCGATCGAACTTGTCAGCCCCTCCAATAAAGACCGCGCCGCGCATCGCGAGGCGTTTGTTTCCAAGTGCGAAACCTATCTTCAGCTGGGCGTGGGGCTGGCCATCGTCGATGTCGTCACCGAGCGGCAAGCCGACTTGCATGGCGAACTTCTGGCGCGATTGAACTCTGGCGCTGGCGCGACACGAGCGGACTTATATGCGTCTGCGTATCGTCCAGTGATTCGGCAGGATCAGTCGAGCCTGGATATCTGGTACGAGAAGCTGACGGTGGGGGCCACTTTGCCGACAGTGCCGCTCTGGCTCCGAGGCGGGCTTTGTCTGCCGATCGCGCTTGCGGATACCTACGAGCGGACTTGTCTCGAACTGCGGATTTTAGCTCCAGCGCGATAGATAAGCGGTACCGTAGTTCGCAGATCGCTCCATTAAGGGGCAACAACATGGCGACGTTGCAGAATTTGATGGACCGACTCGGGAATGTGCCCGCAAAGCGCGTGCGTGTTGTCCCGCCTCCTCAGACGGCGACACTGGAGCATCTTAATTCTG
>DATBDZ010000355.1:0-12152 GCA_036276235.1 Humisphaera sp.
TCGATGGCGAATTTGACGGCCCCGCCATGGCGCCGCTGATCGCGCCGCGGCCGCTGCTGGCGATCAGCGGAGATTCCGACCCGCGCACGCCGCTACCGGGATTGGAATTGTGTATCAAGCCGACGCGAGCCGCTTATCACGCCGCGGGGGCGGATGATCGGTTTGTGGTGCGGATTCAGCCGAAGACGGGGCACAAGGTGAATCCGGATTCGCAGGAAGCCGCGGTCGAGTGGTTTGTGAAGTGGTTGAAGCCGTGAAGTGGCGCACGGAATCCGGGGCGGCGCGGCGACATCAGTTCAACGACCATCGGAAGTCGCTTTGCGCCGCTCTGCCCCGGCGTGGTTAGCGCGTCGAGGTGGATGGGTGGTCATTTCCGGCTCTACGCGACCAAATCCAACGGATCATTCGCGCCGCTGAGCTTTCTCCACATCCGCCGCAACATTTCCCGGCGTTGCTGCTCGCGTTGGGCGGGGTGATCTTGTGAGTTGCTGTCTTTTGACGATCGCTCATCGCTGGATGAGTTGGATTGCTGATCGCGCGGGGATTGTTGCACGTGCAGCTTGCCGACGCTGATGCCTTGTGATTCGAGCGAGGCTTTGAGCTGGCTCAGGCTGTGGCTCAGCAGGCGGCTGGCTTGGTCGTTGGACGTCTCGAAGGAGGCGGACATCACGCCTTCGTGAACACGGACGATGACGCTCAGCGCGCCCAGTTCGGGCGGGTCGAGGCGGATCTGCATCGTGCCGCCGGAGGGGAGAAGCTGGCCGTGGATTCCTGAGACGATTTGCGCGTGATTAGTTTGCGCGAACTGCGCTTCGGGGGCGAGTGGTGCATCTTGGACGCGAGCATCAGTCATCAAACCGGGCGACGGCGTGCGAGCGGGGTCGGCGGATTGGACTGCGGCGAGAATCTCCGAAAAAGCGCCCGTGGTTGTGTGGGCGGCGGCATGCGGCGCCGACTCGTCGGGTTTCGCGTCTTGCGCGCCCGCCACGGCGATGTCGCCAGTCGATGATTCCGCGATGTCACTTGGATCGATGTTCTGTGCGGCTGCCGTCGAGACACTTGCTGGATCGTTTGCCGCCGATTCGCGTGCATCGCGCGGCTGAATCGCCAGGACTTCTTTCCCTGATGCCCCTGCGGGCTTGGCTGTCTTTGCCGCTTGCGCGGGTTGTTTCGTCGCGTCGGCTGAGGATGTGGCAGAAGCCGCCGCTTGCGATGAGGATGTTGACGGGTCTTCGCTCGCCGCATCCGTGCCGCTCACCGCACGCAGGACCGCGCGCTTCGTAGGCTCCTTACCTCCGTCGGATTGCGGCTGATCCTTCTGCTTGCCAATCGCCTGCACGCGCTTCGGATCGGCCGATGCAGCCGCCTGCTGCGCCTGGGCATCGGCAGCGGAAGTTTCGTCAGTCTTTTTGCGATCGACCTTCGGCAGCGGGTGTTCGGGAGCGTCCGATTGTGGCGTCGCGGATTGTTCCTCGGCGGCTTCGGTTTTCGCGCTGGCGCCGGCGGTCTTTGCCGTTTCAGTTTCGGTCTCCGCGTCCGCGTCTTGATCGTCGGCCGGCGCGGGTTTTCGCGGGCTAGTATTGGTCGTCGACGAGGATTTGGCAGCGTGCGAGGCGCGCTTTGATTTCTTGTCTTGCTCGGATGCGTCGTCCGTGGAATTCGTCGCGCTCGATTTGGAACTGTCGGAGACGCATGACGATGAGGACGATGCCGGCGTTGATTGCGGGCGCGCCTGATCGAGGATTTCCGCGAAGCCGCCGCCCTCCGGCGCCTGCGGCGAGGACGGTTTTGCCGCAGGCGCGGAGGTTAACAAAGCGGTATCTGCGAAAAGTCCCTGCACGGCGCGTGCCATATCATTCCTTCCCACCGGTGGCCGGCGATGGATCAGCCGCGGCCTGCGCGGGCCGGCGAATCCGCTCCAGGATGCTCTTGATCCGCGTCATCTCGCCGGGTGACTTGAATTCCTTGATGATGTTCTTCTGAACGCCCGTATCCATCGCATCCAGATACTGGGCGACGATCGGCTCCTCGAGTCCCATAAAAATTGTCTTGGTCTGCGACGGAGCCATCTTGCTATACATCGTCAAGGTGTCCTGAAAACCCTTATCATTTGCCAGTCGATCCGCCTCCTGCTCGCGCTCGGTCAGTTTCTTCCGCTCCACATCAAGGGCCTTGCGATCGGCCAGCAGGCGCTTGCTGGCATCGGCCACCTGCAGCTCGCGGGCGGCCAATTCACTCTGGCGGCGATCCAGCTCCGCCATCGATTGGTCGTAGCGTTCGCGGATGAATTGCACCTGCTCGGCGGCGGTGCGCTTGCCGACCGTCTTGGCCAGCAGTTCTTCAAGCTGCCGCGATGCTGAGGATTCGCCGGCCGCGGCAGGCTGCGTGGCGGGTGCGGGAGGCTGCTCGGGCGGGAAAACCAGTTCTTTGATCGCGTGAACCCGCGATCGATCCAGATGATGGCTCTGGAAAAGCCAGGCGACGCCCCCCGCCGCCGCGAGGAAATTCAAGGCCAATGTAAGGGCCAAAACGCTGAAGAGTTTTTTCATGGCTACGACTCCGTCGATTGGCCATCGATGCCAAGGGCAGCCCAGGCGGCCGCGCGCATCGTCAGATCATCCATCTCGGCCAGCTCGCGGCGGTTTTGATCCTCCTGCCACGCCCCGTGCTGCCGATCGCGCAATTTTTCCATGACCTTTCGCTCCCGCGCCGCCTCAACCAGGGAAGTGCGGGCATCGTCGATTTTGCGCTGCAGCAGCGACATCTTTTGCGCTAGCGCCATCATCTGCCGCTGCATGCCAAGCATGTAGCGGCGATGGGCCGTGAGATAAGCCAGATTCAGCGGGCCGGTCAGGCGATTCTTCCGAAGATCGTCAGCACTGCTGACAACCGAGCGGTTCATCTCATCCAACACCCGCTGCTGCGCGGCCATTTCGGATTCCAACTCGGCCAAGGCGCGCTGCCGTTCCTGCTCGACATGCTTTCGATGCCGCAATACGGCGGCGAGTTGGAATTTGAATTGAGCCATGCAGCGTCTCGATGCTGCGGAACGAGGATCATGTCATGCTGAGGTACTCCGAAGCATCTGGCTGTTTCGCCGAGTGGGCCAGATGCTTCGGAGTACCTCAGCATGACGACAAGCGGCACGTGTCGATTTCTTCGACGCTCGAATCGGCGGGATAAATCCCGCCCTACGGCTTGGGCACTACACAACGCGCTCCGGCCCGCGGAGCCATTTGCCCATGCGATTGAAGAATCCGCCGGCGAGCAGGGTGGCGGCCACGCCTTGCTCCAGCCTTATCGCGAGTTGGCCCATGCAGGCGCTGGCGCCGCAGCGGGGGCTGTTGATCAGGAACGGGATGCGCTTGCGGACGGACTGGGAAACCTGTTCATCGTGAACGACATGTCCGGCGTCGTAGACGGTGATGCCCAGGAATTGCCGCGCTACTTTGGCGATGCGGTCGTGGACCTGCCGCGCCTCGGTGGCGGAAGATACCTGATTGACCAGCAGGCTCACGCGGCGTTCCAGGCCGTCACGGCCGAGAACCTTGATGACCGCGTAGGCGTCGGTGATTGCCGTCGGCTCAGGGGTGGTGATAACGAGCACTTGGTCTGCCGCGCGGGTGAACGCGAGGACGTTGGGGCTGATGCCGGCGCCGGTATCGATCAGGATGACGTCGGCTCGCTCTTCCAGCTCGGCGAGGGCTTTGACGATCCTGCCGCGCTCGGCGTCGTTGAGATCGGCCATGCGGGCCAGGCCCGATGCGCCGCCGATCAGGCGGAAGCCGCCGGGAGCGCGCACCATTACATCGCCCAAGTCCTTCTTGCGGGCGATGACGTGAGCGAGATTACACGGCAGATCGATGTTGCAAAGCACGTCGGCGTTGGCAAGGCCAAGGTCGGCGTCGAGCAGCACCACCTCCTTGCCGGCTTCGGTGAGCTTGATCGCCAGATTGACGGCGATGTTGCTCTTGCCGACTCCCCCCTTACCGCTGGTGATCGCGATAACGCTGGCCCGCCGCCTTTGCTCACCCGCCAGCGACCGCAGGTGCGAGGCTTGATCGATTAACATGGTCATGGAATCCGTTCCAATCATTTTTCAACGTTCGATTTGAGATTTGTCATCTGAAATTCAAAATTTGAAATCTCAAATCTGAAATTCGAGATCTCAGATTGCCGATCTCAAATGTCCAATCTCAAATGAGAAATCGTCATAGTCCGCTTCCAAGAATTAACTGCGCCAATCTTTTCCCTTTGCCCACCTCGATATCATCAGGGACATCCTGTCCGGTTGTGATGTATGAAAGGCTCTTGTTGATCTTTCGGATCACGTTGAGCACGACGCCGACGTGGGCCGCCTCGTCGATTTTCGTGAAGATGATCTTGTCAACGCGCACGTCGCCGAAGCGGCTGGCGGCTAATTGCAGGCACTCGATGCTGGCCGTCGTCGAGAGAACCAGATGAACCTCATCCGGCTCAACCGCCGACAGTAATCCTTTCAACTCATTGAGCTTCAGCGCGTCATTGGGGCTGCGGCCGGCGGTATCGATCAGGACAAAATCGCAGTCGCTCATCGAAGCGACCGCCTCGCGAAGATCATCGACGCCATTCACGACGCGGAGCGGCGAACCGATGATGTCAGCGTATCGCTTGAGCTGATCGACGGCGGCAATTCTGTACGTATCAAGTGTAATCAGGCCCACACGATGCTTCTCGCGTAGCTTGAGATTCGCCGCCAGCTTGGCCAGTGTCGTGGTCTTTCCGACGCCGGTCGGGCCGATCAACGCGACGATGTGCGGGCCAACGGTCTTCGTTCGCACGAGCGGCCCGGCGGTTGGCAGCAGCTTCTCCAATTGCTCGGCAAGCTTTTCCTTCACGAATTCCGGCTGCGAAAGATGCTCCGGGCGAATTTGCCGCTGCAATGATTTGACGATCTCCACCGCCAGTTCCTGCGCCACTTCGTTGGAGATCAGTTGCACGTAATAGTCGAATAGGTCTTCGGGAACGTTGGGCGATTGATGCTGGCGGGTCTGGGTGATCAAGTCCTTGACCATGCCGCGCAGGGCGCTCATTTCCTGGCTGATGCTGAGCAGTGCCGCGCTGTTGCCCGCGGGCGTTTCCAGAAGCTGGCGGCCGCCCTCCATCGCATTGCGCGGCAGATCGGTGTTACGCGCCGAGGGGCGCGCATAAGTTCCCGCGGATGAAGCGCCGCGCGCTTCGGTCTGCCGACGCAGATTGCGCGAGCCCACATTGAGCCCCTTGCCGGCGGTGATTTCGACCAATTCGCGGCGGCGCAGTCCAAGCCAGTAGCGCGTTTGCAGGGTGCGCGTGTGCAGGATGACGGCGTCGGGGCCCATCGCGCTTTTGACTTGCGTGAGGGCCTCGCCCATCGTCGGCGCCCTGAATGTTTGCAGATTCATAACCTTTCCCGAGGGCCGATCCGCGGCCCGCTATCCGTTCATCCCGACCATCGCGACGGCTTCCACCGCGACTTCCGGAACGACTTCGTTGTATGCAAGCACTGCCGCCTGGGGCAGTGCCGACTCGATCATGCGACGCAACGGCTGGCGAATCTGCGGGCTGCACAATATGACCGCCGATCTTCCCGCCTGCGTCAGCTCAGATGTCTTTGATGCAAGATGCTGTGCGATCTGCTGCGCGGTCTGCGGCGGAATCGTGTTGGTCGTTCCGCGCTCGCTGCGCTCCAGATGCCCATTGATCAATTCCTCCAGTGCCGGATCGAGCGTGACGACCCAGAGCCGATCGCGCTCGTCCACATATTGTTTGCAGATGGCGCGAGCCATCGCGTTGCGGACGTATTCGCTCAGAACATCCAAGTCCTTGGTGCGCGCGGCAAAGTCGCCGAGCGTTTCGATGATGGTTTCCAAGTCGCGCACCGGCACGCGCTCGCGCAAAAGGTTCTGCATGACCTTCTGCAACTCACCGGGCTTCACCTGTGTTGGAATGACTTCCTCGATCAACGCCGGCACGCGGGCTTTGAGATTGTCGATCAGATTCTTTACATCCTGGCGCGAGAGCAGTTCGTGCGCGTGCGATTTGATGACTTCCGTGAGATGCGTGGCGAGGACGGCCGTCGCCTCCACCACGGTGTAATTCATCATCTCCGCCTGCGAGCGCTGCGGCTCGGTTATCCAGTACGCCGGCAGGCCGAACGCCGGCTCCTTGGTGAGCGTGCCGCCGGGTACGGGGCCGGAGGTGGCGCCATTGTCCATCGCCAGGAATTGCTCGGGATACGTTTCCCCGCGCGCCACTGAATGCCCGCGAATCTTGATCGAATAGTCGTTGGCGCCCAATTGGATGTTATCGCGAATGCGGACGGGCGGCACGACGATCCCCAGATCGACGGCGATCTGCCGCCGAATGAGGCTGATGCGCTCGAGCAAGTCGCCGCCTTTGGTCGTATCGACGAGCTTCACCAGACCGTAGCCGACTTCGAGCTCCAGCGTATCGACATCGAGCAGCTTCTCGACTTTCTCCGGCTCCTTTTTGGCGGCGGTGAGCTTCTCTCGCTCTTTGGCAGCGGCGTGTTTCACCGCGTTGTTCTGGGTGCGCGTCATGGTAAACGCCAGCCCGCCGCAGCAGCAGCCGATCACGAAGAGCGGAATCTTCGGCAGCCCCGTGACCATCATGACCAGCAGAAACC
This sequence comes from Humisphaera sp., assembly GCA_036276235.1. Taxonomy (GTDB): domain Bacteria; phylum Planctomycetota; class Phycisphaerae; order Tepidisphaerales; family Tepidisphaeraceae; genus JANWHF01. The sequence continues at coordinate 6,665 of DATBDZ010000355.1, forward strand.
CGGCCGCGACCGACAGCGCGCGCGGCTTGGCCAACACCTGCGAGATCATCTCATCGCCCAAGTTCTTGCGGCTGCTGGTGCGCGTGACGATCAGGCCTGAAGCAAGAGCCGTCACAAAGGCCGGGAGCTGGCTGACCAACCCGTCGCCGATCGTCAGCTTGGTGTAGAGCTTCAACGATTCGCCGATATCCCATCCGCGCTCGACCATCCCCATGTACAAGCCGCCGAGGATATTGACGAAGGTGACGATGATGCCGGCGATCGCGTCGCCGCGCACGAATTTGCTGGCACCGTCCATGGCACCGTAGAAGTCCGCCTCACGAGAGATAGCCTCGCGGCGTTCGCGCGCCTGTGGCTCAGTGATATTGCCGGCATTGAGGTCGGCGTCGATCGCCATCTGTTTGCCGGGCATCGCATCGAGTGTGAAACGCGCGGCAACTTCCGAAATGCGCCCCGAACCTTTGGTGATCACCACAAATTGAATGATGAAGATAATCAGGAAAATGATGATCCCGACGGCAAGCGAGCCGCGCGTGACAAACTCGCTGAAGGTGTTGATCACCTCACCGGCCGCATGCATGGCGGCGGCCGGGTTGCCGCTGGCGGTAAGAATCAGCCGCGTCGTGGCGACGTTAAGAACCAGCCGAAAGAGCGTGACCGCGAGCAGCAAGGATGGAAAGACGGCAAATTCCAGCGGGCTTTGCACGTAGATCGTCGTCACCAGCACAAGGATCGACAGCGTGATGTTCATCACCAGCAGCAGATCAAGGCAGAAGCTGGGAAGCGGCACGAGAATGACAACGAGCAACCCGATGAGCGCAATCGGAAAGAGCAGTCCACGGTTTTCGTGGACTTTGGCGAAAATGGGGCTGATGGTTGCTGAAGGCATGAGTTGCTAGTTGCTAGTTGCTGGTTGCTAGTTGCGCTTGGAGTTGCTTTTCCTCAGCAGATGGATTTATGGAGTCCGCGATTTAGTCGGCCCACTTCCGCGATCAGGGGCATCACTGATTCGAGAAGGTCACCTGACAAATAACGAAGGCGACTTGCGATCAACAGTTGTGTTTCAACCTCCTGCAGGGAACCCTGGGCGATGCGAACGTGATGGGCGAATTCGTTGCCGACGCCGCGCCCTTGGCCTTCCGCGATGTTTGAGGGCACGGACACGGCGGCGCGTCGGAGCTGATTAGTGAGACCATACTGTTCCTCGCGGGGAAACGCTGCCGTCAGGCGATAGATCTGTTCGACCATATCCATCGCCTTCTGCCAGACAGTTAAGTCCCGGTAAGATTTCACAGCCATTTCGATCTCCGTGCGCAACTAGCAACTAGCAACCAACAACTAGCAACTCATCCAGCTTTTCTCATCTTTCCGCTCAACTCGTACACGTACGCCAAAATCTCTGCCACCGCGGCGTAAAACTCCTCGGGAATCTCCTGTCCAATCTCAACCAGTTTGTAAAGCGCCCGAGCCAACGGCTTGCGCTCCAGAATCGGCACGCCGCTGGCGATTGCGATCTCTCGGATGCGCTGGGCGATGTACCCTTGGCCTTTGGCTACGACTTTTGGCGCGTGCATTGATGTCGAGTCGTATTTCAGGGCGATGGCGAACTCGGTTGGATTCGTGACGACAACATCAGCCGTGGGGACGTCCTTCTGCAATTGCTTTTTGAGGCGCTGGAATGCGAGTTGTCGGCGGCGGGCTTTGATTTTGGGATCGCCTTCCATGCGGCGCATCTCTTCCTTGACCTCCTGCTTGGTCATCTTCAGATCCTGCTCGATGCGCCACTTTTGGTAGATGTATTCAATGATCGCGATGATCAGCAGCGCGATGCCGAGGCGGATCGCGATGGCGTAAATTGTCTGCGCGGCTAACTGGAAGATCGCTAAGTGGCTGAGTTGCTGAGCGAGGACGATCTTGTCCACGCGATCGCGAATCGTCGAATACGCGACCATCGCCAACACGACCAGCTTGAGGACATTCAGCAGCATGGCGGCGGGCTTGAGGCCCCCGCCGAAGAGTTTGTCCACGCCGCGGAATGGGTTGAGGGCGGCGAAATTTGGGATGAGCCGTTGCGGCGTGAAGTTCAGGCCGACCTGCATCAGGTTGGCGATGATCGCGGCGACCATGACGCCCGCCAGCAGCGGGATCATCGCCGCGCCGACGAGCAGGAGGATTTTGCCGAGCGATTGTGCGGCGTCGATTGGGTTGGTGTCGCTGAGGGTTGCGACGGAGAGCGTCTGCATCAGGACCGCGCGCAGGGCGGCGAAGAGCCGCATGCCGGTGGAGTTGAGCAACACCAGCGTGGCCAGCAGGAGCAGCGCTGCCGTCAGATCGTGGCTGCGCGCGATGTTTCCCTGCTCGCGCGCCTCCTGTCGTCGTCGCGGCGTCGGGGCTTCGGTTTTGTCTCCGTCGGTGTCGGCCATGTTTGAGTGTTGAACTAATTAGGAATATGAACGGGGCGACACGCCCCGGCTCCGTCGTTTGGTTAGGGGACGGTCCTCACGGTTGTCCAACCCGCGCGCACATCGTTAATTGATTGAGTCACCGAATCGTGCATCACTTTGACAGTCAACGTCAGGCCTGCAATCACAACTACGATTCCGACTGCCGAGCGCAGATTCAGCCCGATCGTCATCACGTTCATCTGCGGCATCGTCTTGCCGATCAGGCCCAGCGTGAGATCGACAACCAACATCGTGACCAGCATCGGGGCGGCGAGGCGCATCGCCAAGATCGTCGAAGCCGAGAAGAGCTGAATGAGCAGATTAAACAGCGGCTTATCCATGCCGAGCGACAGGAGCGGCAGTGCCCGGAAACTCTCCTGCACGCCGATCACCATCTGGCGATGCCCGCCGACGATCAGGAAGACGACGGTCGTGAGCATGAAGTAGGCGTCGCCAATCAGCGAACCCTGCGCGCCGAATTGCGGATCAAACACTTCGCTCAGATTGAAACCCATCTGCTGGCCGATGATTTCCCCGGCCCATTGCGTGGCGATGAAGACGAAGCTCATGAGCATGCCCATGGCCAGCCCAAAGGCGAGCTCGCCGCCGATACCGATGGCCAGGTCCCAGGGAGTTTGCGGAAGTGATTTTGGCGCGACGACGGTGCCACTCATGCCCAGCGCGATCACCAAGACGATGAGTACGCGAAGCCGCTTGGGGACGCGGGTGCTGCCGAAGAGCGGCGCGTAGAGCATCATCCCCGCGAGCCGGAAAACGACCAGCACGAATACAGGCACGAATTGGTGAAGTTGTTCAAACATGGCAGCGCCGGATGTGCCCCGACTTCCCCGCTAAGTCCCCTACTGCGAGAATGACCACATCGTCGTCGCGTATTCGGCGACACGATGTCCGATCCATGGCATGAGCATGATGGCGGCCGCGATCATCGCCGCGATCTTCGGCACGAACGTCAGCGTCTGTTCCTGAATCTGGGTGATCGCCTGAAGCAATGAGACGACAATGCCGACCACCAGCCCGATGATGAGCATCGGCAGGGAAACCATCAGCGCCAGCAGCAGTGTTTGACGAACCAGTTCGGTTGCGTGTTCGAGGGTCATGACATTCACCCTTCCATGAGTGCCGACCGAAAAACCCGCGGGAGATGGGAAGGTTTTTCGGCCAGTGCCGCGATCGGAATCCGGCAGATTCCGCGCCCCTGTCGCAATCATCCGTGAAGCGTATGGGCGGCTCGCGACGCAGTTATCGGACTATGAATAGAACGTACCCATCAGCCCGGAAGTAATCAAGCGCCATCCGTCAACTAGCACGAATAACAGCAATTTAAAGGGCAATGAAATCAGCGCGGGCGGCAACATCATCATCCCCATGCTGATCAGCACCGTCGAAATTACCATGTCGATGACAAGAAACGGCAGGTAAACACGAAAGCCCATCGAAAACGCCGTCTTCAATTCGCTCAGAATGAAACCGGGGACGAGCGATGTCATGCTCACATCGCTCCACGTCGCCGGCTTTTCGTGGGCGAACTCGGAAAAGACCAGCACATCCTCATCGTTTTTCTCGCCGCGAATCTGCGCGATCATGAACTCGCGCACCGGCGCCTTGGCTTTGTCGAGTGCTTCCTGCTGCTGAATGGTGCCATCCATGTAAGGATGCAGCGCCTCCTGATTCACGCGCTCCCATGTCGGCCGCATCACTAGGAACGTCATGAAGAGCGCCAACCCGATAAGCACCTGATTGGGCGGAAGCTGCTGCGTTCCCAACGCCTGCCGCAGGAGCGAGAGTACGATGATGATCCGCGTGAAGCAGGTCATCATGATCAGAATCGCCGGCGCGAGGGAGAGGACGGTGAGCACGACGACCAGTTGCATCGCCGCGGAAAATGTTTCGCGTTTGGTGAGATCGGGAAGCCCCATCGGCGCTGTAAGCGGGCCGGCAGGCGCGGTTGTCGGCGCGGCTGATGAGGCGCCGTTCGTAAGAGAAAGAGGTGGAATCGGATCGGCGGCGAATGCGGGCGCGCTAAGTCCGCACGACAGCGCGAGCAGGCAAACGATCAACAAGATCGGACCCACGTGAGCATCCATTCTCATCGCGATCCCTTTCTTTAACTCTTCATCTGCTTCGACAAGAGGCGGACCTTGTCCATCAATCCGCTCAACTCCGAACGCGTTTCCGATAATTCCTGCTCTTCAACTTGGTCTGTCGCTGGGACATCAATGTTATTTTCCGTCCAATCATCGCGCATGTCTGAAGCCGATGGTTCTTCGCCGTCTACCTTCTGGCGTCGGAAGATTGATTTGAATGCGCCGGTGGCCGGGCTGAGTTTTTCGTCGCGGATTTGGCCGACCAGGCCGGCGATTTCATCCGGGTCGGTGATCTGGCAGAGGGAGCTCATTTGCCCGCCACTGTCTCCGACGACGAGGACACGCTTTCCAACCTGGACGAGCAGAATGTGTTGTCGGGGGGCCAGGACCGAGCGAGAAAGCACCTGCACGGAGCGCGAGGCTTTTTGCGAGGCCGGCGAGTTGAAGATCCGCAAGCCGCCCCAGCGCAGGATGAAGATCAGCGCGAGGACGATGGCCAGCGCCCCCGCCACGCGCGGCAGCTCGAAGTTGCCGGAATGATCCGTGTCGGGTGTGTCGGCAGCTTGCGGCGAATCATTCGTCGCGGCGCGGCGGATGGGTTGGGATTCGATATTGGCGGGCGATGCGGGTGGCGCGGCAATGACGGCGCTGGCGAAGCAGAGCATTATCATGCAAGCAGCAAACACTAGAAGGTGCGGCCTAACGAGTGCGTGCCCTGCAAATGTCGAGCATCCCTGTAGGGTGGGTGTGCTCGCCCACCATCTGCCACTCGTGGTGGGCGAGTACACCCACCCTACACGGGCGCTCGTGTTTCATTGGAACTGGGACCGATCAGTGTCACCGTCATGCTGAGGTACTCCGAAGCATCTGGCTGGATTGGGCGAAACGGCCAGATGCTTCGGAGTACCTCAGCATGACACTGCCGGTCTGCTTTTGGCT